>DATNQH010000020.1:0-13213 GCA_036704105.1 Leptolyngbyaceae cyanobacterium
TCTGGGAACTGGAAGTGTTCGTGTGGCTGATCTTGAGGAGCCATCCAAGCACGGATACCCTCATTGAGCAGCACATTTTTGGTGTAGAATGTCTCAAACTCAGGGTCTTCGGCAGCGCGTAACTCTTGGGATACGAAGTCATATGCCCGCAAGTTCAGTGCTAGTCCGACTACACCTACTGCACTCATCCACAAGCCTGTGACTGGCACAAACAACATGAAGAAGTGCAACCAACGCTTGTTGGAGAAAGCAATACCGAATATCTGCGACCAGTAACGGTTTGCTGTCACCATCGAATAAGTTTCTTCGGCTTGGGTGGGGTTGAAGGCGCGGAAGGTGTTAGCTGCATCACCGTCTTCAAACAAGGTGTTTTCAACAGTTGCACCGTGAATCGCGCACAGCAATGCTCCACCTAATACACCAGCTACTCCCATCATGTGGAAGGGGTTAAGTGTCCAGTTGTGGAAGCCTTGGAAGAATAGCAAGAATCGGAATATTGCTGCTACGCCGAAGGAGGGGGCAAAGAACCACCCAGATTGTCCTAACGGGTAGATTAAGAAGACGCTGACAAATACGGCAATCGGTCCAGTAAACGCTAGGGCGTTGTAGGGACGTATTCCCACCAGTCTAGCAATTTCTAATTGTCTCAGGCAGAATCCGATTAAGGCAAATGCGCCGTGTAGGGCGACGAATGCCCACAATCCACCCAATTGACACCAACGAGTGAAGTCCCAGTTCGCTTCCGGTCCCCACAGGAATAGCAATGAGTGTCCCATGCTGTTGCCGGGAGTTGATACTGCTACTGTCAGGAAGTTTGCTCCTTCTAGGTACGAACTGGCGATGCCGTGTGTGTACCATGATG
The DNA here is from genome assembly GCA_036704105.1 of Leptolyngbyaceae cyanobacterium. Lineage (GTDB taxonomy): Bacteria > Cyanobacteriota > Cyanobacteriia > Cyanobacteriales > Chroococcidiopsidaceae > Chroococcidiopsis. Next base: position 863 of record DATNQH010000020.1, read on the forward strand.
TGACAAATGTTGTCCCGGTCAACCATCCGCCTAATGCCATGTAGGCACAGGGGAATAATAGTAATCCTGACCAGCCGATGAATACGAAGCGATCGCGCTTTAGCCAGTCGTCTACGCCGTCGAACCAGCCGCGACTACTTGGCGCGCGTCCTACTGCAATTGTCATTTTACTAAAATCCTCTCGGTTTACTAAAATTGCAAAGCTTCTGAGGAATTAACTTTTTGACACTTCCGGCTAAATCACCGAAATTTATGAGAAAATCGCAGCTATGAGCGCTAGGTATTTTCTCACAGGGTATGCCAAATGCCCTGTGCCACCTTACTGGTTTCCCAGAATGTGGCAATGCTTAATGTTTTTTAACTTATCACAAGAATCAGGCTTTGTGCCTCATCCAGACAAGCTGAATTAACTCAGTAAAGCCAGGTTATAGATCTCAAAAATATCAGAATTTTTACAATTTGACACACATTACTCAGGAATTTCTTAAGATTAGCTGCAAAACTTATTATGAATGATAATGAAATTAATCAAGTAGAAAACTCTCTCTAGCAGATAGACAACAGCAGGGTAGTTAAATGACGGTATCAACAACCACTAATCCCGGCGATTCCGAATTTGGCGCGGATAGCAAAGCTTCAAACATCCTGCAGCAACAGGTTTTAGGCTCTCGTCGCTTCAGTAATTACTGGTGGGCAACAATCGTCTCCATCGGAGCAACGGGCTTTTTACTCGCTGGGATTTCCAGTTACACCAAAATTAATTTAATTCCTTTTGCCAATCCGACGGAACTCCTTTTCATTCCCCAAGGCATAGCTATAGGTTTCTATGGTGTAGCAGGCTTGCTACTAGCTTCATACCTATGGCTCGTGGTTGTCTTGGATATTGGGGGAGGTTACAACGAATTCAACAAAGAGACTGGTCAAGTCCGTATTTTCCGTTGGGGATTTCCAGGTAAAAACCGCCGGATTGAACTTAACTTTCCAATCCAAGATGTGCAAGCTGTACGCTTGGAGATTAAAGAAGGCTTAAATCCACGTCGATCGCTATACTTACGTGCCAAAGGCAGAAGAAATGTGCCGCTAACGCGAGTCGGGCAACCAATGTCTTTAGCTCAATTGGAAAACGAAGGAGTTAAGCTGGCTCGATTTTTGGGAGTAGCGCTTGAAGGTTTATGAAACAAGTCGGAAGTTAGGAGAAGTGTGAAGGGTGAAGGATGAAGGGTAAAGAACTTTTCAGATCTCATACAGACGTAGCAATGCTTTATAAGACGTAGCAATGCTACGTCTCTACTCACTTTTGACACTTCGCGCCTACATCCTTTGCCTCGCTACTGACCATAGGTATGCGATGATGGGAGATTCTGTTGAGTCTATAAAGATGCCATGCAGCTAAAAATCCGGCAATGGTTAGTTTCAATCTTAATTATTGGTGGGTTTCTCCTGGGCGGATGTTCACCTATAACTACTACTCAAGCAAGTAGTCCAAATATGAGAAATTTACCAGTCCTAGACGGCAATGCAACAGTGGTAATGACAGTCAAAGGAAAACCAATTACCATCGAAGTAAATGGAACAGATGCACCCATGACCGCTGGCAATTTCGTGGATCTCGTTCAGCGGGGAGTATACGATGGGTTAGCTTTCCATCGAGTTATCGGTCCTCAAAGTCGTCCGCCTGAAAAGCCTTTTGTCGCTCAAGGGGGAGATCCACAAAGCAAAGACCCTAAGTTCCCACTACAAAGATTAGGTACTAGCGGTTTTATTGACCCAGCAACAGGGATGGAGCGTTCTATTCCTTTAGAAATCAAGCCTGAAGGAGCAAAAACTCCAATTTACAGTCGGACGCTAGAGAGTGCAGGAATTAATGCACCACCAAAACTGAAGCATACTCGTGGTGCTGTAGCAATGGCGCGATCGCAACAGCCGGATTCCGCTTCTTCCCAGTTCTACTTCGCTTTAGCGGATTTAGCTTTCCTTGATGGCAGCTATGCTGTATTTGGTAATGTTACCAATGGCATGGATGTGGTTGACTCTATCCAGCAAGGCGATCGCATCGACTCAGCTAAGGTAACTAAGGGTTTGGAACATCTGAAAAAAGATGGAAAATGATAAATTATGAATGCTGAATGCTGAATTATTAAATTACGGCTAATGTGTATTGGATGGTGAGACTTGGTGACGGCGTTAATTTGTCGAAACCAGGTATTACAGGACAATCTCGAAGCCTTTGTTTATCTCTCTTTTCGGGCTTGACATCAAACGTTGTTCATAATTCATCATTCATCATTTGAAGTGGAGGTTGTCGTTACTGGTATTGGCTTGATTTCCAGCTTGGGTAAGATCTGGGATAGTTGGCAACAAGTCATACAAGGCAAGTCAGGAATTAAATTACGTCAACCTTTCTTAGAACTTGCACCACGACCGCTAGCATTAATTGATGAGCAACCAGCCGAGTTAACAAAACTGACTCGGCTGGTTGTTGCATCTGCCCTAAAAGATGCAGGTTTAGCTCCCCCACTCCCAGATTGTGGTGTAGTAATTGGTTCGAGTCGCAGTCAGCAAGCAACTTGGGAACTGTTGGCACGGCAAATGGATGGATTTAACCTTCCCGAAGCAAAAGTAGATTTAGAGCAGTGGTTGGATACATTACCCCATATGAATGCAATAGCAGCTGCTCGTCAAATTCAGTCGCGTAGTCTGGTGTTAGCACCGATGAATGCTTGTGCTACAGGAATTTGGGCGATCGCTCAAGCGGTTGAATTGGTCAAAACTGGGCAATGTCAGCGAGTTATTGCCGGAGCAGTGGAAGCACCAATTACACCATTAACTTTGGCTGGATTTAAGCAGATGGGAGCTTTGGCTAGCACTGGGGCTTATCCTTTTGATCGCCGCCGCGAAGGATTAGTCTTAGGAGAGGGTGCAGCTGTACTAGTGCTGGAATCAGTCGAGCTAGCAAAACAACGAGATGCAAAAGTTTACGGTCAAGTTTTGGGTTTTGGCTTGACATCTGACGCATATCATGGAAACTCACCCGAACCAGGGGGGAGAAGTGCGATCACCGCCGTGAAGCAATGTTTAGACCGCAGTCACCTTTCACTAATTGATGTCGATTACATTCACGCTCACGGTACGGCTACCAGACTCAATGACCAGCACGAAGCGCAGCTAATTCAGTATTTGTTTCCCCAAGGCATCCCCGTCAGTTCGACCAAAGGAGCTACTGGACATACACTAGGAGCATCTGGAGCGTTGGGTGCGGCTTTCTGTCTGATGGCATTGCAGGAACAAATTATGCCGCCTTGTGTGGGTTTGCAAATACCAGAATTCGATTTGGATTTAGTCACAGCGCCCCGTCAAGCTGAGATTAAGAACGTGCTGTGCTTAAGTTTTGGCTTTGGCGGTCAAAATGCCGCGATCGCTTTGGGAAAATATCATTAGTCATTGGTCAAGAGTCATTTGTCAAGAGTTATTAGTTTTGAACAAATGACAAATAACAAACAACAAATGACGAAGAACAAATGACAAATATTGATTTAGCATTTACCCCGGCACTGGAACAGGCAAGACTGATTCGTAATCGGGAAGTATCGCCGTTAGAGTTGGTGCAGCTTTACCTGGAACGCATTGGACGTTTAGATGGGCAGTTGGGTAGTTATTTTAGTGTAATGGCAGAACAAGCGATCGCAGACGCGAAAGCCAAAACTGAGCAGATAGCTAATCAAACCTCAGAACTACCACCTTTTTTTGGCGTACCGATTTCGATCAAAGACCTTTATCCGGTTGCTGGTGTCCCTTGTTCTTACGGAATTTCAGCTTTGAAAGATCGCTTAGCTGAATATGACTTTGGCATAGTGACACGGATACGCGAGTCTGGGTTTACGATTTTGGGCAAAACAGCCACATCTGAATTAGGTTCGTTACCCTATACTGAACCTGCTGGATTTCCCCCCGCTCGTAATCCCTGGAATTTAGATTATACGCCGGGTGGTTCCAGTGGCGGAGCGGCGGCGGCTGTAGCAGCAGGATTATGTGCGATCGCTCAAGGTTCTGATGCTGGTGGTTCAGTTCGCGGCCCGGCCTGCTGTTGTGGTTTAGTCGGAATTAAGCCAGCACGGGGGCGAATTTCCTATGCACCTGTGGGTGATCGCTTAAGTGGAATTGCTAGCCTCGGCCCTTTAGCTCGTACTGTTGCTGATGCCGCCGCCTTACTCGATATTATGTCTGGTTATATCACGGGAGATCCCTATTGGTTGCCCGAACCCAATCCTTCGTTTCTCGCTGCTACTACTCAACCACCGAGTTCTTTGCGTATCGCTTTTACTACAAATGTGCCACCACTAGGTAAGGCGGATGCTACTTGTCAGCAAACAGTTTTAGATATAGTAAATTTACTAGAAGAATTAGGACATCGAGTTGAACAGAGTTGTCCCGATTTTACAGATTTAACTGAACCTTTTACAGCAGTTTGGCAAGCAGGAGTGGCATCGGCTGGAATACCGAAAGAATTGCTACAGCCGATGAATCAATGGCTACTAGAAAGAAATGGTTCTGCGGGAGAATATTTACAAGCTGTATCGCAGATGCAAATAATTGCACGGCGAATTTTAGCGTTTTTCGATACAGTAGATGTACTCGTATTACCGACTTATCTACATCCCACTATCCGTGTTGGCGAGTGGGTTAACTTGAATCCAGAAGAAACTTTTCAAAAGATTATAGATTGGGTTGCTCCCTGTCCCCCGTTTAATGCTACCGGGCAACCAGCGATCGCACTACCTACAGGTTTTGACTCTAACGGTTTACCACTTGGAATTCAATTAGTTGGTCGCCCAGCTGCTGAAGCTACCATCATCGCCCTAGCAGCCCAGATAGAAGCAGCTAAGCCTTGGAGTCAACATCGTCCCGCGTTTGCAAACTGTTGATTGCTAATTAATTTGATAATTGCGAGCGCTTTACTGTTTGTTTTAGGAAAGTTTTTAAATTCGGTTTATGACAACTTATGCAACTAAGACGATCTGAATACTAAATAATAATGAATGATGAAAAATTTATCATTCATCATTCATCATTTCACATTTATTAGTCCTGCTTCATCCAGCTAAACATGGCGCGTAAATCTTTGCCTACTGACTCAATTTTGTGTTCTGCTTCCATCCGGCGCATAGCAGTAAAGCCGGGTTTACCAGATTGATTTTCCAGCACAAAGTCTCGCGCAAATTGACCGGATTGAATTTCTTGCAGAATCTTCTGCATTTCTGCCTTTGTTTGGTCGGTTACAATTCGAGGTCCGCGAGTGTAATCGCCATACTCAGCCGTGTTAGAAATGCTGTCGCGCATTTTGGCTAAGCCACCTTCTACAACTAAGTCAACAATCAGCTTGACTTCATGCAGACATTCAAAATAAGCCAATTCTGGCTGATAGCCAGCTTCTACTAGGGTTTCAAAACCAGCTTTAATCAAGGCACTCAAACCGCCGCACAGTACTGCTTGTTCGCCAAACAAGTCTGTTTCGGTTTCTTCCCGGAAAGTAGTTTCGAGAATTCCAGCGCGAGTTCCACCGATACCTTTAGCGTATGCCATAGCGCGATCGCGTGCTTGACCTGTTGCGTCTTGATAGACGGCAAATAAAGCAGGTACCCCTTGTCCCTGTTCGTATGTCCGCCGTACTAAATGTCCTGGACCCTTTGGTGCTACCATCACCACATCCACATTCTCTGGTGGGACAACTTGACCAAAGTGAATATTAAATCCGTGTGCAAAGGCTAGAACTTTACCTTCGGTCAAGTTAGGTTCAATTTCCTGCTTGTATACAGACTTTTGCACCTCATCTGGCAGCAAAATCATGATGAAATCAGCTGCTTTTGCGGCATCAGCGACAGAATGTACGGTTAATCCTGCGTCTTTTGCTTTAACTGCTGATTTACTACCCGGATATAGCCCGACTATGACATTCATGCCGCTATCTTTGAGATTGAGGGCGTGAGCGTGACCTTGAGAGCCGTAACCGATAATTGCAATTGTTTTTTGCGCTAATAAATCTAAATTTGCGTCTGTGTCATAGTACATCCGAGCCATGAAAGCAACTCCTTCCAGCAAGATGAGCGAATACTGCAAACTTGTAATCTTACCGTAAAATCAGCCTCTAACTACTTTTTGTTAAAAGTCTATAGAGGAATGAGCCGGACGCTATCTGTGCCGCTTGCTTTGGAATGGCAAAGAGATGAATTTTAACGTAAAAGGTAGCATTACGGGCGACTTTTACGCAGTTATGTGTATTTAGATAAATGTTTTTAGTCAGCTAATCGTCATCCTCGCTTGCATATCTGTAATGTGAGGGAGACAGGAGACAGGTGAAAGTTTGACTGTGATGACTTCTGACGACTCCTAAAACGACTATCTTTTATGCACTACCCGTGAACATTAGCTTATCACCTCCAAGGTCTAGAGGTACACCAAGTTAGATTTTATTCTCTACGTTACTTTTCATACGTTATATTTTCGGTTTAGCATTTTTTAATCTCAAGCTCCTTAGATTAGCACTCGATATTTAATAAATGTCATACACCTATAGCTTTTTTCGCCTAAATATAAGCCTTGAGATAGTTACAACGATCATCAACTTTTACTACTAATGAGTTCACGGCTAGATCGAATAGGAAATTACTTGCCATGAGCGGAAAAAAATGGCTGTTGTTTGCCCTTTTATTTTCTGCTGCTCTGCTAATAAATATATTAATTGGACAGGGAGCGATCAATAAAGTTATAGCCCAAGCAGCGGATGCAGGGCGAAAACTAGTGATGGTAACATCGGCTGACTATCCACCTTATGAATTTCGCAACACTGCTATTGGTAACAATGAAATTATTGGCTTTGACGTTGACATTGCCAAATACATTACCAAAGAATTAGGCTATCAACTAGAAATTAGAGATACAGATTTCAGTGGAATAATTCCTGCTTTGCAATCAAAACGTGCTGATTTTGCAATGGCGGGGATGACACCCACAGCAGAAAGGAAAAAAAATGTAGATTTTTCTAACATTTACTACGAAGCAAAAAATACAATCGTTACCAAAAAAGGTAGTAGTTTAAAAACCCCAGTCGAATTAGCTGGTAAAACAGTCGGAGTCCAGTTAGGTTCAACTCAAGAAAAAGCTGCTCAAAAATTTAAGAATGTTAGACTAAAACAGCTTAACAGAACATCTGAAATTATCCAAGAAGTTAAGGCTGGGCGGGTTGATGGCGCAATTATTGAGAATAGTATTGCTACTGGTTTTATAGCCAACAACCCAGATTTAGAATTTAATACCATTCCTAGCAATACAGAAGAAGCTGGTTCAGCCATTGCTTTTCCTCAAGGTTCGGCAAGAGTTGATGACTTCAACCGCGTTTTGGCGCAAATGAAACAAAGCGGTGAAATTGACAAGCTAGTAAAAAAGTGGTTTGAAAATAAGGGTACTGAATCGAATACCAGTAGCTCAAGCTTTGGTTTTAACAAGATAGCGCCTAGTATTCCTTTTATTATTCAAGGGATATTAGTAACATTAAAATTTACTGCTATATCAGCGTTTTTTGGCTTTATCTGGGGAACAATTCTATCTTTATTTAAAATTTCCATTTTCAAACCTCTGGTTTGGTTTGCTAATGCTTATACTTCTATATTCCGAGGTACACCACTATTGTTGCAAATAGCTTTAGTTTATTATGCAACACCTCAACTAACTGGGTATGATATTCCGGCTTTGCTGGCAGGTGTGATTACATTTACGCTCAACTCCGGCGCTTACATTTCTGAAACAATTAGAGGCGGTATTTTAGCAGTTGACAAAGGACAAAGGGAAGCTGCTTTATCCTTGGGTGTTCCCTACCAACCAATGATGAAGGATATTATCTTACCCCAGGCAATCAAAAACATTCTACCTGCACTAGTAAATGAAAGTATTGCTTTGCTAAAAGACTCGGCGTTAGTTTCAACTATTGGGGTGGCTGATTTATTACGTCGCGCCCAAATTGTGGGTGCAGAAAAATTTATCTACTTTGAACCACTGATATTTGCTGGTGTTGTTTACTATTTGCTTGTAATGAGTTTAACCTGGGGTGGATATGCACTTGAAAGAAGATTACAACGTAGCAGTTAATATTGAAGAGTTATTCAAATCGTTTGGAAATCTTAAAGTTTTACAAGGCATTTCCACTGAAATTAGAAAAGGGGAAGTTGTGGCAATTATTGGACCTTCGGGTTCGGGTAAATCAACTTTCTTGCGGTGTATAAATTTACTGGAAGTGCCGACTTCAGGGAAGATACACATTAATGGAGTAGACATCACCTCGCGCCGTTGCGACATCATGAAAATTCGCCAAAATGTTGGTATGGTGTTTCAGCACTTTCATCTATTTCCTCACAAGACAGTGTTGGATAATGTGACTTATGCACCAACTAAGGTAAAGCACGTTCCTAATAATGTGGCACGACAAGAAGCAATGGAACTGTTATTAAAAGTTGGTTTGGCAGAAAAGGCAGATGTTTATCCCGCGAAACTATCGGGGGGACAAAAGCAACGGGTAGCGTTAGCGAAGCTTAACGAAGTTATCGCACGTTCTTTGGCGATGAAGCCAGAAATTATGTTGTTTGACGAGCCTACTTCTACACTCGATCCAGAAATGGTGAAAGAGGTGTTAGAAGTGATGAAAAATTTAACAAAAACGGGGATTACAATGGCGATTGTCACCCATGAAATGGGATTCGCCAGAGAAGTTGCCGATCGCATTTTATTTTTAGATGGGGGACGACTGGCTGAAGATGCACCACCTAGAGAGTTTTTTACTCAACCGAAGTGCGATCGTGCGAAGCAATTTTTGGAAAAGATACTGTAAGTTGAGCCGCATAAAAAAAGAAATCATCGAACCGTCTATATATTTTACTATTTAAGGTGATACTAATTTGCACATTTGCATGACTCGCAACCATCTTTGTAACATAATCCTATCATAGGGTTTCCATACAGGTTTTTGAACTTCATTTATTTTGCTGTTGATATCAGCAATTGTCAGCTTTGGATCGGCAGGCTTAAACTTCTGCCTAAATTTTGACCAAGAGTAATGGTCTGCCCAAACTAAGGAGGTTATTGGCTTAGCAATGAGCTTCAAAATGCTCATAATGAACATCCTGTATAGAACCAAACTTAAAAGAGCTGCAAAATCTAAACTAACAATTTTATATGTCCAAAATATTACATTTAAATAATTACCATTTACGTAACTTAGCCCTAGTAGATAGAAATAGAAATTAGTTTTACCCCATTGATAAATATAAACAGGAATTTCTGGATATTTTTGCTTGGCATCTTCTAGGATTAGATCGTAAGATTTTCCCATTGATTTAATGTTACTGGACATACTTCCAGGTACAGCACGATAACCAACCAAAAGTTCTGGCACAACTCGAAATTGATAATGTTCAGCAACACGCAGCATTAGATCCCAATCTTCACAACCCTGAGCATTATTTGCTTTAAGTTGGACATTGTAGCCACCAACTCGTTCAATACAAGATCGACGGATTAATGGCACACTAGCATTACCGACAAAGTTTTTATACAATAAAGCTAGATAAACTTCTCCTTGGATAAAATAATTAGTGTAACCGCCGTTAAGAAGCCCTTTTTCAGTCACACTCGCTGTCCAAGTATAAATTAGTCCTACAGATGGGTCTGCTTTTAACATACACTCCATCTGTTTTTCTATTTTTTGAGGATACCAAATGTCATCAGCATCAATTGGCGCGATATAATCTCCAGTAGACTTTTGAATTGCTAAGTTGCGAGCCGCTGCAACTCCAGCATTTGATTGCCGTAACAGAGTGACACGGGAATCTTTTTGGGCAATGGATTCGACAATTTCAGCAGTTCTATCCTGGGAGCCGTCATCAACGACTAAAACTTCAATGTTAGTATAAGTTTGGTTAATTATAGAATCTAATGTATCGCCAATAAAAGCTTCAGCATTATATGCAGGTACGAGCGCTGAAACCAAAGGTTGGTCAAATTGCATGGCAGTTAAGTCTAATATACCTATTGATTTTGTTAAAAAGTATATACCTATTTTTTTGAGTATAAACTTCAAACTTTTGGACTGCTTCACGCTGCAACACTACTAGTAAAAATTAACTGGGAAAATTTTTGGCTTGATCGCTCTTTATGAAAATATTTTTTCTTTTTAAACATTTTTTAAACTCTTAAGTTCATGCATCAAAAAGCCATTTTAGATGTGCGCGATCGCACAAATTCAAAAATTGGTAAAGTCCTGCTAATCGGAGTTACTGGTGGTACTGGTGGAAATGTGGTCAAGGGATTTCTCGATCTGGGAGTTACTAACCTACGTGCCATTACTAGGAAAATTGACTTTTTTCGTCCTTCATTGTCAAAGCTGAGCGATGCAGGAGTCGAGCTGGTGGAAGCAAACTTAGATGATGAAGACTCGCTTGTGGCAGCTTTTAGCGGGATTTCGGCTGTTTATTGTCACGCCACCGCTGCCGACTCCACCAAACCCGATCCGCTAGAGATTGAGAGGGCGTATCGAGTTGCACGAGCTGCGAAGAAAGCCGACATCAAACACTTTGTTTATAACTCCGCAGGTGGAGCAGACAGAAATTCTGGAATCGCTCACATTGAGCAGAAATACAAGGTCGAGCAAATTTTCAAACAGGCTGGCTTACCGACGACTTTTTTACGTGCGTGCTTGTTCATGGAGGAGTTTTGGAAGAAGTACACCAGGCCATCGATCCTCAAGGGAGTGTTTCGATTTTCGATTCAGCCTGACAGACCGTTACATCTAATTACGACTAAAGACATGGGTCGCGTTGCTGCCTATGTGATGCAACATCCAAGCAAGTATATTGGTGAAGAAATTGAGCTAGCTGGCGATATGCTGACTCCACAGCAGATGGCGGAAGCATTCTCCAAGGTGCAGCGAATGCCAGTTGTATACAAACAGATTCCCGCTTGGATCTTCTTACTTCTGCTGCGAAAGGAACTATTCGCTTTGATTGTGTGGTATCGCACCAAGGGTTATCAAGCCGATGTCAAGCGCTTGAGGGAAGAAGAGTTTCCAGGGCTTTTGACCACATTTAGCGAATTTTTGGAAGAAACCAATTGGGCAAACAAAGAACTCTCCTATGAGAGTTTGTGATGAATTACGTCAGGCGAGGAAACTAGTCAATCTTCATAGTAAAATCTACAAGCGAGAAAATCAATCTGAGTATTGCCAACTCGATAAACTAGCCGATGTTCCAAATCAATTCGGCGCAACCAAATATCTGCATCCAAGTACTTTAATGGTTCTGGTTTCCCAATTCCTTGAAAAGGATCTGCCATTACAGCCTTTACCATATCCAAAATTTTAGCTGCTTTCTTATAGTCAGTTTTGAACCACGAAGCTAAGTCTTTCTTAAATTGTGAGCTAAAACCAGGACTGCGTTGAACAAGTGGCAGAGTTTCCTCTGATTCACTCTTCCTTTTCTTCGCTACCAATTCCCAACTCCTGCTTCAGTTCTTCTATTGTCTGAGGTTGAATTTCGCCCGATTTTGATTGGCCGATCGCATCCTGCAAGCGACGACCATTAGCCGGGTTTCGCAATAGATACACTGTCTCAACCAGGCTGGTTAAATCTGATTGGGCAATTAGCGCCACATTTTCCCCCTCACGTCGGTTGATAATAAATACCTGATGGTTTTCTACCACAGAGTCTAATAACTGAAAAAAGCCGTTTCTCGCTTCCGTTGGAGATTTGATTTCGTAGGAAAACATAGGTAATGTACATAAATATGTACATTTATTCTACTACTATTAATACTTTCAGCGAAAATGCCGCGTCTTTATCCTTGGTAGATAACCTAGGGCGATCGCATACTTATTATTTTGGTGTAACAGAGGGCGATATATACTAATAAGTAGGCACTAGTTAGTCCCTAGAGCTACACTTAGGCTTTAAAATATGGGCGGTACTGGACTCGAACCAGTGACATCCTGCTTGTAAGGCAGGCGCTCTACCAACTGAGCTAACCGCCCGTGTCTTGCACAGAATCTAAGCATAGCAAATCTGTTTGAGAAAAGCTAGTATTTTTGAAAAATATTTTGCTGATGATACACAACAGAATTTTATGCCCTCTGGTCGGACGCACGATCGCATTACTCTCTGGGGTTTACCCTTAGTCACTGGTATTACCTTTGCCCTCTCTTGGAGTGGCAACATTACTTTAATCTTGGCTGGGGCATACTTATTCAGTGGTCTGATGTTTAGTCCCGATTTGGATCTTTACTCCAGACCATACCAGCGCTGGGGTTACTTCCGC
>DATNQH010000021.1:0-7522 GCA_036704105.1 Leptolyngbyaceae cyanobacterium
TTCCAGAATTTTCTTACTTGCGATCGCAGTGGCAGCAAATTTGTTTTAATGTCATTTGTCAATTTATCTTTACTTAACTTATAAATGTCTGAATTTCCTTTCCACAGGGCAACGTCAGCGTTGAAAATTGGATAGTCGGGAAGGGAAACTTTACCTTTATACTCTGGTTTATAGAGAATATCCCAGGTTGTCGGCTCGGTTTTGACTACTGAGGTGTCGTAAATTAGAAAGTCTGGACCCCATGCGATGGAAACCCCATAAGGTTGACCGTCGAAGGTGTTATAAACTGGTTTTTGAAAGATGGGAAATAGATTTTTGTAGTTCGGGACTTTGGTTAAATCAATCGTTTCTACTAAATTGGCATCATACAAGCGTTTGGTTAAGTCTCCAGAAGCGGTTACTAAGTCGTAAGTTTTACCTTTACTGGCTTTAATTTTGGCGTACATTTCATCGGAGGAGCCTGCATAGGTCGGTATTACTTTACACCCATACTGCTGCTCAAACTGTTCGGTGAAGGAGCTATCCATATATCCTTCCCAACCAATTATCCGCAAAGTGCAATTTTTCGCCTGTGCTGTTCCAGGGAAAAATAGGAACGTTACTAGTACTGAGAGCCAAATACTGATTATACTTAATACCAATGGTTTCAATTTCATGGCTTAATTATTCTCAAGAGCATTCATTCAGAGCAATCAGGGTAACTTTAGCTGCGGTAACTGATAGATAGCCAATAAGTCTTCCAGTCACACTATATGGTAATACCGAGCAGAGGCAAGTTTAGTCAACTGTAATAAAATAAGGCTTCTAAGCCATTACAATAATCAGCTTTCTTATTTTTTTATTAAATTCAAGACAAAACTACCTCACGTTAAATTGGGTGAGAATGAAAGCCTAATATTGTTGCGAATCGTAACAATATAGTTGCTGAAAACACAGGCATAAAAAAACTGGACTTATGCACCAAGAGATGATGTAAGTCGTGTTTTTTTCTTACTCTTGCAACAATACCTATAAACTAGTCACGAGTTGGAATAATCGCTCCTGTTAGCGTGTATATTGGTTGTTCTGGTGGACTACAACCTTGTGCAGCACCTGATGGCACGTCGTTCGGAACTATCCAAGGATTTTGTTTAGGATTGGCACACTGAACGATCGCTTTTGCCTCCTTGGCAGGTTGCAATAGATCGCCAAGACAAAGCAATGCACCACCATCTGTGGGCTGATAGTTTAACCATGTCTGACGCTTAAGCTGAACTCTTCCCTGCACGCTAGTCAGCCTCCCAACAGGCACGCAAGCATTGCTTGATGTCTCGACTATCGGCTTGGCGGTGGGCTGCCAATGAGTAGCGATCGCCCAATCTGAAGCTGTTAGCATCAGGCTCAACATCAGGCTGAGAAATATCGATCTAGACACAATAAGTTTCATTGCTTGCCGGGTGCATCTCACTTTGGCATTGCTTGACTGAATCTATCGATCTCAGTCATAGTTTTATGACAAGCTGAAACTACCGATTCTAGTCATCATGTTTCGGATTTTTATCAATATATGTGCAAAAGTTTTACAGAATATTTACACAACTGAGATGCTATGCCTTACTAAATAAGTCGTAAGTCGTAAGTCGTAAGTCGTAAGTAAGCAACAAATGGACGATCGCAACTGATTTTAATCATGGAGATGTTGCGTCAAAAATCTTTATTTCCATGCCTGGCTTCACTTGACTTTTAAACGTTGACGTGCCAAGTCTACCCATTTGTCTTCTTCTGGAGTTTTAGGCTGATAAGCAAATCCGAGGCAATTTTCCCACTGAGAAAGCGCACCTTTTTTATCTGTTTGGCGTTCTAGTACCTGCGCTAGCAGACAGTATGCAGAAGCGCGATCGCTTTTCAATTTAATCGCTTCAGTCAAGTCTAACTTTGCTTCATCGTAACGGCTCTGCTCCAGTCTTGCCCAGCCTCTATTTTTGTACATATCTGCTTTAATGTCATCTTTAGCAAGGGGCAACCCTACCCGCAGCAGAGAAATAGCTGCATCATAGTTGCCTTGCAGAATGTACAAACGAGCCATGTTGTTATAAGCTGCGATCAGCCCACCCTTGATCGCCAATTGATATTCACTCTGGGCAAGTGGATAATTATGTTGGTCTTCGTAAGTTGCTGCTTGGTTATAGTGAGCCGCAGGGGACAAGGGGTTGAGTTTGAGTGCTAAACTGTAGCCAAACTGAGCTTGAGGTAGTTGGCCTGATAAGTGATTTGTTACCCCGTACCAGTTTGCCAGCCAGGATAATGCAAACAAACAGCTGAGTATGCTAGCTGAGAGTAATAATGCCACCCCAGGTTTGATAAAATTCATAAACCTAGGCAAGCCGTTATTACTGCTATTGGTGTCTTGAGAATTTTCTGTTTGAGAGTTTTGGCCGGATGATTGACAATCTTGTGTTGTAGTGTCGGATGAGCTAGAGCCGACTTTTTGATTTTCAGAATGTTCTGCTGGTGATGGTTCGCACTGCTGCTGGTTGATGAGCAACTCTGGGTAGGGAAGGGAACCATTCACGCTGGCACTACCGTTGAATTTTGCCTTTACACTTGCAATTGATGGACTGTGTGCAATCACACAGTTATGTTGCGATCGCTCTAGTTCTAGTCTTTGCAGCACTTCTAGAACAGTTTTTTTGCGAACAGTTTCTCCTGTTACTACTGATAGCCGCTCCCATAACTTCGGAGCGCGAAATCGCTGTACATAGCTATTTTCATAGGTCGGACACTGAATTGCATTGAGTTTCTTGCCTTTCAAAGTTTGTTGCAATATATCTTTATCCACCGCCTCTAGGTGTTGTCCTGTCTTTTCATAAACTATGCGATCGGCAAAATCTACAAGCTTTGAAATGTCATCAGCATCCATTGCTCACCAAAATAAAAATATAAATTTGCTTTTCAGTATATCTATATTTTCATATTAATTTGCCTTTGATAAATTCAAAATCTAGAAATATGATTTTTATGAATAATATGAAATTTATGACTTTTAACTTTTCTGGATTGCTAGCAAAAAACTGAATAAGCGTAATTTATTTTTTAGATTTTTTAAAAAAGCACCAGTTAATTTTGATACAAATATGCTGAGAAATACTGTAATGATATTCTTGTTGGCTGATTTTATGAAAAATATGATTGATTGAAGCGTAATAGTGATTAACAATAATTGCTGCAGTATACATATATTTAAAATGGTAAAAACAATACAAATTGAATTATGAAGTTCATGATATTGATTAATTTTTATTTTTCAGGCAAGTTAATAGATACGAGCAGGATTTCTACCAAGTTAACTTAGGCGATTATTCATCAGAAGCGTTAGCGAAGCGTGAGCGTAGTTATCGCTTCCTTATGGATACAAGTAATGGCTGTGTCTGACATGGGAATAAATTGCGATCGCCGCAATACAAGCAAAATCAACCAGCTTCTGTAATTGATTACAGGAGATTCAGCAGCAATTAATTCTTTGTTGATTTTGATACTTTCCTTTGCAAGTCGATAGGTGCGATCGCATTTTAAAGCGATGCATAGACTCGAAGCTGAGCTGTGGAAAGTAAATAGAGGTTCAGATTGCCCAAGATAAATAACTTCAGCAATTTAGGGTGAAGCCTAGATTGCCTAAAGTTACTGTCGGCGCGTGAAGCGATCGATGCGATCGCAGTTTTGTCACACAAGTTCCTTATCAAATGAGGTAAAAGTATATGGCTCAAAGGCAATTGTCCCCAAATGTGCAAAATCGATTAAATCAAGCGGCAAATGATTTAAATAATGTCGGAGATTTGGGAGTTCAACCAGCTGTAGCAGAAACTCCCCAGAAACCACAAGCCACGCTTGGTGGTAGTGCAATCACAAGTGATGCTCAAATTCAAGTAACTTCAGGCGATGATAGACCTGTAGTATCATTTTCTGGAACTGCTGAAAAACCTAATCGAATCGTCGGTACTCCTGGCAACGATACTACACTTCGAGGCACTGGTGGGGTCGATGAAGTTTTTGCCCTAGCGGGCAATGACAGGATAGAAACTTTTTTGAGCGATGACCGGATCAATGCAGGTCCTGGAAATGACTTTGTTGTTGCCGGAGGAGGAAACGACAAGGTTGATGGTGGTTTAGGAAGAGATATCATCTTTGGAGACTTCAACCCCAAAGCCGATCAAGACAGGTCTGCAATGGGAGATGATATGCTCACAGGCGGCGCTGGGGATGATGACCTCTACGGTCAAAACGGCAGGGATATGCTCGACGGGGGCGATGGAATTGACTTACTCCAGGGTGGGAACGGCAATGACACCCTCAATGGTGGCAAAGGGGATGACGTTCTCTATGGTCAAAACGCAAATGACAGCCCCGACCCCAATGTTGAAGACAACGACATCCTCAATGGTGGTGACGGGAATGACTACCTCTCTGGTCAAAGCGGAAATGATACCTTGAATGGTGGTAATGGCGATGACACAGCCGAGGGTGGATTTGGCAACGATATCATCAATGGCGACAATGGCGTTGACCTACTCTATGGTGATGATGGAGCGGATACCATTGATGGCGGATCTGGCAAAGATACGATCTTTGGTGGTCGGGGGAATGACTTGCTAAGAGGTGGCTCGGAAGATGACGAAATTAGAGGTGAGCTTGACAATGACCGATTAGAGGGTGGCAAAGGTAATGATAAGTTGATTGGTGTTGATGACACTACTGTCTTACCAGTGCCGGAACTCGGATTTGGCAAAGGCGAGAAGGATACCTTAATTGGTAATGAAGGTAACGATACATTCGTCCTGGGAACGCGATTGTCAGATGGCAGAGATTTCCGTTTCTACAATGATGGCAATCCTGGCAACGCAGGGCTTGAAGACTACGCTCTGATTACTGATTTTAAATTCTTCGATGGCAGCAACACCGTAAATCCTGAAATAGATAAAATCCAACTGGCTGGCTTAAGGAATAACTATTCCTTGGGCGTATCTCCCATTAGTTCACAAACCGGGACAGGCGTATTTTTCAACAGTGGCGCTCAAGGAGAAATGAAGGAACTGATTGGGATCGTGCAAAATGTTTCGCTTGAGAAGTTAAATCTTGCCGATACTAGCCAATTCACTTTCGTTTAATCAAGGAGTATACACCCTATGGCATCAGATCTCGTTGTCCAGTTTGGAAATATCCTCAATGTGCCTACAATCTTTCCCGAAGAAAAGGGCAAAGTAAACGTTACTGTTACTAATCAAGGTGATACAGCGTTTAACGGACCTGTTGACCTCAAGCTCTATGCATCTACGGACAATCAACTAGATAGAAATAACCTGAATACCCTTGGTTCACCGACGGGGGAGAGGGGTGCAAACGATCCACTAAGGGGAACAGATGAGCTGCTCAATACTCGACAGAACAACATAAGTATTAACAACTTAGCTCCCGGTCAGTCCCAAACTATCACTGTAGACTTTGCAGGAGCAGATTTTCGTACCCCTAGCGTAGTGTCACCAGGAGCCTACTATCTGTTTGCGGAAGCGCAACCGAGTAACAACATCACTGATAGTAATACAAGCAACAACACTTCCAGCCAATTAGTTACTCAAGGTGATGTTGTCATCCAATGGAATTCAATTCTGTTGAATGCCATCCAAGCTACGGGTAAAGGTGATGCTAAGGGAACAGCGCCCCCAATCGCAGCACGCAATCAAGCGATCGTTCATGCGGCAATCTATGATGCTGTCAATGCGATCGACCGAGCAAGTGGAGGGGGTCACGATCCTTACCGTGTGAACATCAGCGCGTCTGACGCAGCAGGCGCATCTAAAGAGGCTGCGGCAGTGGAAGCAGCGTACCGAACACTAAGCGAACTATTTCCAGGACAAAAAGCCGAATTCGACGCTCAACGGACTCGCTCCCTAGCAGGAATCCCTGATGGTGCGGCTAAGACCAAGGGTCTTTCTGTAGGTCAAAATGTTGCTAATCAAATCATCAACCTGCGGAGGAATGATGGTACAGATCGGGCAGGAGGTGGTTACACGCCGGGAACTGACCCAGGCGATTTTCAAATAATTCCCCGCGAACTTCAGCCTGAAACCCGTCCTCGCCCAGAGGAGCCAAACAACCCAGCATTACCGAGGTGGGGTCTGGTAACACCCTTTGCTATCCGCAGTGTCGCCGATTTCCGCCCAGAGGGTCCTCCAGAGTTTAGTAGCCCCCTGTATGGGAGAGAGATCGAGAGAGTAAGGCAATTAGGCGCTAAGCAAGACACTGACGTTACTAAAATTACCCGCAATGCCGACCAAACGGAAGTTGCACAATTTTGGGCATACGATCGCGACGACACCTTCAGACCACCAGGCCAGTTGAACGAAGTCGCGCAAGAAATTTCCCTAGCTAGAAACACTAGCCTATCGGACAACGCCCGTTTGTTTGCGCTACTAAACATTGCCGAGGCTGATGCAGGCATCGTTGGTTGGGATGCCAAATACACCTACGAGCAATTGCGCCCAATTACCGCTATCCGCAATGCTGATAACGACAACAATCCACAAACCAAAGGCGATATAGCCCTACGCAAGCACGCTAGGACAATGTTTGAATGCAGCATCGACACAATCGCGAAAGCTATCAAATTCATTGCGCCGTTGCCGCATCCAATTTTTGAGTACAAACCACCAATGCTCAATCTTGTTTAAGTCAGGAGAATAGGCGGGAAGATACCAGACCTCACATCCAGCAAGAGCCACGATTTCATCAATCGCTTGAGAGCGGTGAAAACTAGCGTTATCGATGACAATTACATCTCCCCTTTGTAATTGTGGCAGTAAACATTCCTCTAACCACATCTCAAATAAGTCTCGGTTGCAGGAGCCTGTAAAGGTCATCGGGGCAAACACCAAATCCTGCTTCAGCGCTGCAATCCAACTAACTCTTTCAGTACGCTTGCCGGATTTGAGTGCATGAAAGCGTTGCCCAACCTCGCAGTAGCCATAGGGATATTCCTCTCGGTTATCGATTCCTGCTTCACCCTAGTACACAACTTGAGCAGCAGATTTTGTCTTCAAACGTTCCTGAAACTCTTGGCGTCCCCGATCATCCCGTTCTCGATAGCCGTATGTCTTTTTTTTCGACTCAATCCAAGCTTACGCAGAGCATCGCTAATGTTCTGCTGGGTCACGTTGTTTCCCCACAACAAAGCCATTTGCCCTTGGGTCTTATCTCCATGTTTCTGAGCAAACTCACGAAAGCGCTCCCAATCGGAAATTTTATGCCGACAGCCTTTTTGGAAGTTTGTAATGGCTCGATAGTCCCCCGTTTGTTCTTCCCGCTTGAGCCATAGATCTAATGTATTGCGGCTGAGCTTCAACATCCGACACACATCACTTTTACGTTCGCCGTTTTTAACCGCTAAGAGCGCTTTAGTGCGTAGGTCATAGCTGTAGGGGGCTGCCATAGTGATTCCTAGTTGCTGTACCATCCCTATTATAACGTCCTAATGCAACTTCGTAGGGCTATA
>DATNQH010000022.1:0-26356 GCA_036704105.1 Leptolyngbyaceae cyanobacterium
CATACGCACCTTTAGCTTTTGCTAGTTGTACTGCCATTGAGCCAACGCCACCAGCCGCCGCATGAATCAGAACTTTCTGCCCGTTAGTGAGGTGAGCTATGTCAAAAAGTGCTTGCCACGATGTCAACGCTCCTACAGGCACAGCAGCAGCTTGGATGAAATCCAAAGAAGTAGGTTTGAGCGTCACTTCCGATTCTTTGGCAACGATGAATTCGGCATACGTGCCTTCGCGCCTAAAGCTGGTATATCCATAGACAGCATCACCAGCCTTTAATCGCTTCACCTCTGAACCAACCGACTCGACAACGCCTGCCAAATCGCAGCCAAGAATGTGCGGCAGATGATGCCCGAATGTCTCCTTACCGTAACCGTTGCGAATTTTCCAATCGACTGGGTTAACTCCAGCAGCATGGACGCGAATTAAAACTTCATCTGCTGCTGGTTGCGGTTGTGGCACATCTTCATAAACCAATACTTCCGATCCACCATAGGAATGCATCCGCACTGCTTTCATAGTTGCCATATTTTTATTAGACTCCTTGAAAAATAAATTTCTTTGGGGAGAATCTAGAATAATTCCGAATTATTCTGTTACCTTTCCTGTTCAGTCGGACGGATCAAGATTTCATTGACATTAACGTGGGGTGGCTGCGTCACTGCATAAACAATTGCTGCTGCAATATCTTCACTGTCTAAACTTCTGACTGATTCATAAAACGCTTTCGCCCGTTCTTTGGCTTCCGAATTGGTGATGTGCTGCGGTAACTCAGTGGCAACTAAGCCAGGTTCAATAATCGTTACTCGGATTTTATCCTTATGGACTTCCTTGCGTAGGGATTCTGAGAAAGCCCCAACTGCCCATTTTGTGGCATTGTAAACTCCAGTGCCTACGTTTGCAACCCGACCTGCAACGGAGGAAATATTAACAATGTGTCCTTCGCCTTGAGCTTTCATCAATGGCAAAATCGCATGGGTAGCATACATCAACCCTAGGACGTTGACATCGAACATCCGCCGCCAATCTTCAGTATTCGCCTCGTAAATCGGCCCCAGCAGCATTACTCCAGCATTGTTGACAAGAATATCAACTCGTCCCCATTTGTCTTTGGTTGCTGACACCATGTCCTGCACTTGTGCCTCATTCGCAACATCTGCTGTAATTGGTAAAGCCTCACCGCCGTTTTGCTGAATGCGTTGGGTTAAAGTTTCCAGCCTTTCGCTGCGTCGTGCTATGATCGCAACTTTTGCCCCTGCTGCTGCTAGAGCGATCGCTGTTGCCTCCCCAATTCCTGACGAAGCTCCTGTGACAATTGCAACTTTTTGCTTCAATGATGCCATAAGTTTTACTCCTTTCTAGGGATTTAGCATTAATTCTGTTGAGGTCATCAAATACTCGTAGCGGTAGTTTTTGATACTAATTATTAATCAACTTTCCTGACTAATGATTAATATTAAAACACTAATAAAATTACCAATAGAGTGCTTTATATTATTAAACAATTTGTTGAAAAATCCCGATTAAATTTTCATCAGGATCGCGGAAATAAGCTGTTTTAAGGTTATATGATGGATTACTTAAAGGCTCTTTAGTAAATTTAACTCCTTTATGTTTTAGTTTTTGGCGCTCCTCTTCTAAATCTGCAACTGTGAAAATTAACACAAACTTATCTTGGCATTCTGCATGAGTTGGTTTATTTTCACTGCCAATTATCTCTGCCATTTCCTGCCGTCTAAATAAAGCCAGCGTCATGTCTCCTGCGGCAAACTCGGCATATCCATCACGTAAAGCTTCTATATTTACCTTAAATTCCATCATATCTCGATAGAAATTAAAGCAAGCTTCAAGATCGGAAACTAAAATTCTAGTGTATGATGCTCTAATTTTCATTTTTACTCCAAATTCATCAAAGTTTAGCTAGAGCTTAAGTCACAATTGACAGTTATTAAAACAATGACAAATGACAAATGACAAATCACATACAAGTACAATATCTAAACACAATCAGGGTAATAATTGCAAAAACAACACCTAAATAAAATACGCTATTGATTCCACCGATAGCATAAGCTAATCCCATGAGCAGAGGGCCGAGAGTTTGCCCTAAACCAAAGAATGTGCTATTGACAGATACAACTGTGGCTAAATAATCTTTTGGTGCTAAGGTGGTTAACAAACTCTGAATACTAGGAAAACCAATACCAAGACCAATTCCTATAAGTGAAGTAGGAATTAATAATAGTGAGAGATTGTGAATAAAGGGAATAATGGCTAAGGCTACAGCATAGAAAACAAAAGAGGCTCGAATCAAAATAGTTTCAGAAAAACGCCTTGATAATCTGCCTACTTGTGAAGCTGTTAGTGTAATTGCTACAGAGACACTAGAAAGAAATAGCCCAATTGTCAAAGGTGAAACTTCAAATGAATTTTTAATAAAAATTGGTAAATAAGTAACATGAGCGCCATATAACAAAATAAAATTAGCTGCGCTTGCAAAGAAAATACCAAAAAGCTGACGATTTTTAATACTTTTTACAGCATTTTGTAAATATTCTTTCAGATTGCGATCGCCTTTCGGTTCAGGATTTTTGAGCAAAAACAACACCAGCAATCCGATTGGGATAGCTATCAATGGTAAGAAAAACGGATAATACCAACCCAGGGTTGCCAGCGCACCACCAATTGTAGGATACAATGATGTACCGACACTGCTGATACTGGCGTTATAACCCATTGCTGTATTCCGCCGCGCCCCTGTATACAAATCTCCAATAAGTGTAACGCTTAAAGATACTAAAGAAGCAGCACCAATTCCTTGCAATAAACGTAGCAGAAGTAAAAGATTAAAATTCCGGGCAAATGCACAAGCTGTGCCAGCAAGTCCAAATAGAATTAGCGAGGGAACCAGTATTTTCTTTCTGCCAAATCGATCTGCCATTACACCAATAATTGGACTTAAAATCACAGTAGGAAATGTAAATACTGTAATCAGCAAACCGATATTTTGCGGAGATATTTTCAAAGCAACAGCTAGCTGAGGAAAAGCTGGAGTAACGCTAGCAACTCCAATAACTGCCATCAGGGTGACTGCAAAAATTATCAGAAGATTTCTATCTTGATTGAGAGGAGGTTGATTATTTACTTGCGTTGGTTGCATAAAATTGATTTATTTATAAATTGCGAGCGCGGCTAATTAGTAGTTGAAACTCATAGGCGAGAACTTCTGAACCATCATAAAAATGCATATATACTGCTTTGATTGTTGAACTCAGATGTTTCCTGAATTTAAGATTTTTGGTAATAAAAATCCGGACTTACTGCTCTAAACAACTAATAGTTGCTGCTGATGTTCAAGCTCCACCGCAAAGACAGATTATACAAACTCCTAAAGTAATAGAGAATAAGAAGCTATCCTAGCTTCGCTACAAAATTTGCCAGCATGATAGCATCTGCATGGCAAAGTGTGATACTAACCATTTTGCTAGGTTGACTAATTATAGGTTCAGCACTCGTCGGGTGCGTTTTGATCGCTAATGTATATTCTTTGCTTCAGAGAATAAATGATAGCAGAACATAGCCCCATAAAAAAAGCGCTGCCTACGGCAACGCTTCGCATTAGCAGATCGAGTGCGATCGCTTCTGCTTGTACTAAGATCCAAGGCAGAAATCCTGTCTATCTCCACACTCTCTCTGCAAGGTATTTTAGTTAATCGCAAAACCGACTCCTCACGCCAAATCGAACAGCAAGATTTCTGCATTTGTATCTGTGCCGATTTTGAGTGATTCTGCTTCGCTTAGTGCTACGGCATCACCAGCTTTCAAGGCATTGCCATTCAAGCTAACTTCACCCTTTGCTACCTGTAACCAGCCGTAGCGATTTGGCTGCAATTGATACGAGAGGCGATCGCCTTTTTGCAATACTGCACTATACAAATCCACATCTTGGTGAATTGTCACAGCGCCTTCCCTTCCATCTCTGGCCGCAATTAACCGTAATTTTCCTTGTCTCTCTTCCACTCCAAAAGCACGTTGTTCGTAACTCGGTTGCAATCCTTGTCTATCGGGAAGAATCCAGATTTGCAAAAGGTGAACTGGTTCTGTTTGGGAAGGATTAAATTCACTATGCATGATCCCAGTTCCAGCACTCATGCGCTGTACTTCACCTGGCGTAATCACAGCCCCATTTCCCAAGCTGTCTTTGTGTTCTAATACACCATCGAGGACATAAGTGATAATCTCCATGTCACGATGTCCGTGAGTGCCGAAGCCTTTACCTGACTGCACCCAATCCTCATTAATCACGCGCAACGCCCGAAACCCCATGTGATTCGGATCGTAATAATTAGCAAAAGAAAATGTATGGTAGCTATCTAACCAACCATGATTCGCATGACCGCGATCGCTGCTTTGTCTGAGTGTAATCATTTATCCTTACCTCCTGTTGAATCTATATTTATTTTAACAATAAATCGTTTAATGTCAAACTAAATAAGTAAAAAAATAGAGCTTGCGCCTATCTATTATTTTTTCCCTAGTTTCCGGCACAAACGCCCCAATTCTTTTTGCTCATCTGGGGTGAGAATGCCAATCTCATTTACCACTGCTGCTACATGAGAGGGAAATATACGACTAATTAGCTGATGACCTTTTTGTGTCAAGCAAACTTTAATACAGCGGCGATCGTCCACCTCGCGTTCGCGTTTAACTAGCTCTCGCTTTTCCAAATTATCAATTACCAAAGTCATGTTACCACCGCTTTTGAGCAGTTTTTCTGCTAAGTCACGCTGGTTAAGAGGCCCCAGGTGAAATAGTGCTTCCAATACACCAAACTGACTAACCGTTAAATCAGTTTCAGCTAAGTGGCGGTGAATACGATTTGAGACTGTCTCGGTAGCGCGGACTAACTTGATGAATGTGTCTAGGGCTAAAACTTGTTCTTGTGTCCCAAGGTATCGCGTACCCATTAATGGTTTTACATTTAATTATTTAATATCATTCTATCTATATATATCCGTTTAGTCAATCTGTAGAGACGTTGTATACAACGTCTCTACATCAAATCCATACAGCATCTAAACATATAAATTTATACTACGTATTTAGATCAAATCCAGGCGGCGGCGTAGTTGGCTACTGAGCGCGTCAATGGCCGTCACAACCACTAACAGCACCAACATCATAGTTGTTGCCTTGGTGTACTCGAAACCCCGAATGTAGCTAACCAGCTCGAAGCCAATACCTCCAGCTCCGACTACACCCAAAACCGAGGCGGCGCGGATATTGTATTCAAACATATATAAGGTGTAGCCTAATCCGAGTGGCAATACTTGCGGCAGGATGCCGTACTGAACAAGTTGCATTCTAGATGCGCCTGCAACTTGCAGAGATTCTATAGAACGGATATCGACAGATTCAATTGCTTCTTGATAGAATTTAGCAAGATAGCCGATAGTGTAGATGCCCAAAGCTAAAGTTCCTGCTGGTGCGCCAAGTCCAGTAGCGGCGACAAAAATTAATCCCAGGATAATTGAGGGAACAGAGCGCACGGCATTTTGAAGCAAATTCGCTAACCATTGCAACAAGGGAGGCGCGATGTTATGAGCGCTAGCAATGGCAATAGGTAAAGAAAGGAACGCCCCGATGGTAGTTCCCCACAAAGACATTTGTACGGTTTCAATCAAAGCTGCGATCGCCACATCTAATACTTCTAAGTTGGGAGGAAACAACCTAGAGACAAAATCAGTGACGTAGGGCAAGCTATTTTTGAGTAGAGCAAGATCTACTTTCAAACCTTGTAACGCCCAACCATAAACTAAAATTAAGATGCAGGCGATGAGTAAGCGCCTTAAAATAATTAGTAATTTGTAATTCGTAATTGGTAATTTTTTTCTCACCACTCACCCCTAGTCCCTACCACTTGAGAAAATTGGGCTGGAAGATTTTCGCAGGAACCATCATAGACAACTCGTCCTGCATCAAGGACGATCGCACGTTCGGCGTAAGCGGCTGCTAAGTTTAAATCGTGCAACACCGTAACAATGGTCATTCCTTGTTGGGAATGCAACTGGGATAAAGTTTCCATCACTTGTTGAGATGCGATCGCATCTAAGCCTGTAATCGGTTCATCAGCTAAGAGAATTTGCGGAGATTGAATCAAACAACGAGCAATTGCTACTCGTTGTTGCTGTCCACCACTGAGTTGACTAGTTTTTTGGTAAGCCAGATCCTGCAAACCCAGTTGAGCCAGCAGTTCCAATGCCAAATGGCGATCGCGCCTTGGAAAACCCCACAGCGTTCTCCAAGCCGACAATTCCCCCAAGCGTCCGCACAGCACATTATCCATTGCCGATAGTTGACGAATCAAGCCACCGCCTTGAAATAACATTCCGACGTGATGCCGAGTTAAAAATCGCGATCGCTTCGTAACTGCCATACCATTGATATGGATATTTCCCCGCTGTAATGGGATTAACCCGACAAACGCCCGTAGCAGAGTCGATTTACCAGCGCCATTGAGTCCCAACAAAGCGACAAACTCACCCTGCTGAATTTGGCAATCAATCCCGTTTAAGATCGGACGCTTGAGCGAGGGGTGATAAGCTGTCTCTACATCATTACAAGCGATCGCAAGCTGGCTCATAAGAAAGTCACCAATCAGTTCGCAATTCGCAATTCGCAATAAACGCTTCGCTACACTTCGTGAACGCAATTCGCACTTTAACCCACGTATAAATGCGTGTGGCTCTGAGATAACGACTTATTAAACCTCGAATTATGTCTTGAGGTTTAATTGTTGGTTTGTTAGTAAGCTCTGTACCCACAACTGAAGTTTTCATTTTTTTAATCCCGAATTGCGTTCACGTAGCGATAGCGCATCCGTTGGGTAGTGTAGCAAGCGCGTTTATTGCGAATCGCGAATTGTTTTTGTCAATAGTTAAAACAAATGACCAATGACAAATGACAAATTAAGGTTGAATTCCAGCCCTAGAAAGAGCATCACGTATTGGTTGCAAGTGATTATTGTGGTCTACTTTCACCAATTCTGTAGAGTTGTATAAGTCTTTGAGCAGTTTATTGTTCTCTGGTTGATTTAATTTCAACATAGCGTTGATAATGTTCTGCCGCATAGCAACCGGAACATCATTATCAATCGCAACGCCATGCGCTGGCACGCCTGGGATAGCATAAAGAACTCGTAACTGCTGGCCTTCTGCCTCTGTGATATGGGGAGGTTTAAGAGCGTATTCTGATACTGTAGCTACATCTGCTTGACCCCGCAGAACTGCTTGCAATGCTCCACTATAGTTATCACCATAGCTAACTTGACCGAAAAAACTGTCTAAGCGATCGCGGTTTGGCACTAACCCTTGCTTCACCAGTTCGCCCACTGGGAAAATAAACCCTGATCCCGAAGTGGGAGAAGTGAAGGCAATTTTTTTGCCTTGCAGTTGTTTAAGAGCTTGCTTCGGATTGGATTCACTCTTCAAGGGACTATTATTAGGCACGACAAAAACCGATTTATAGGTATATCCGCCAGAGTAATTTGGACGCACCTCAGCCAGATATAAACGCGCATTTGCTAATTGTTCGGCTTTCAATGCTGGACGGCTGCTCAAAAAAGCAACATCAACTCGATCTGCTCTCAAAGCTTCAACCGCTGCTGTATCATCTGATACTAACGCTTCTACTGGCATTTTCAACTCGCGGGAGAGCAACTGTGCTACAGCATCGGCTTTTCTTTGCATATCTGTAGCATCTGCACGACTAGGAAAGGCGATTTTTAAAGTAGTTTTAGCCGCCTCTTGGGCAGGCTTGCCTTGTTTCTGATGATCAGTGGTGGGGCTGGCGACTGCCTGCGTAGCTGTAGTGGTGATGTTAAAACTACTCAGTGCCAAGAAAGCCGTACTAGCGCCAAGCACTACCTGTTTGCTCACACCCATGAGTAATTCTCCCTTAATAAAAACTTTCATTACTTTTGAGAATAAATATCGATAGTTACTTATATATCATGGAACTGTTGCACACAGTTGAAGTAATTCTGTTTGGGCTGAGCGATCGCGCTTTTGGTCACAGATTAGGTGAATGCAAGATTTAAGCTTAGTAACAGGCGATTGGGAAGCCGCATATACTTGGAAACGAAAATTAATCCTCCGAATTGCCGCAAAAACATTCGGTTAAGAGTGAACGCTATGGGCTTAAATAAAGCTAAACAACGTAGTTGGATACAGACACTGATAGCGATCACCCTGATATTAACTAGCACTGGTCTAGTTGCAAGTGGTATTTGGGTAAGTATTCAGCTATTTATTAATCCGAATGCTGTTAGCTGGATGAATAAGTTTTTGCCAAAGTCAGCGCAAATTCCACTAGTAAACCCAGAATACGTCAAAAACTTGACACAAATCAGAACAAAAATTCAAAAGCTAGGAAAAATTCCAGGTGAACCGATACCTTTGCAAACTAATGCTGATACTTTGCAGCCGAAATCTCTACTCATACCAGTGCTAAATCAGCAACCGAATTGCCGCAGAAACTGCCAGCAGATTGTAGAATTAAGGCTTTACCAACTTGCCAGGGTCACTCAAACAGCAGCAGAAACTTATTATAAACTAGTTGACCAAATTCCAATCGAAGGACTAGATGAGGCATTGGGAATTTCCCCTTTAGTACGAGAGGAAGTGACAGAGAATGATTCCAATCTTCCCCTACCGTTGACTGAACTGCACCGCTTTACAGATAAAACACCCACAAAGGGGATTTGGCTTTATTTGATGGGACGAAAGATGCAAGGCATTAACGCGATCGCCTATGGTCAAATCCTTTACTATAGTCCCAATTCTGGACTGAGTTTACTCTCGCCTTGGACGAGTACTACTGGAGTAGTTCCGCAATGGCGACAGGTTACTGGTAGTAAATCACCGGAGTTATTTATTGATGAAACAGTTGACTTGGAACCACATTTCTGCGTTTACCAAGTCAAAACTACACAGTCTGACCAAAACCAAATTCAGCTAGAGGAGATTTCGCTACAAAAACCAGCCCTAAAGATTCGTGCCTATCAAAATGCTATCTTTCTTGCCCGTAATGGCTTGTGGTCGCCTGCTTTAAAGTTATTGCAATCGATTAAGCAGCAACGGCAACAACAGCGAGAAAGTTGGTCGGGCGAGGCACAAGCCCAAATGGATCTGATTCGGTTGTACGCAAAGTTTACTAGTAATCAAGCTGGGCAAACTTGGGCAACTCCCAGTCAACAAGTATTAGCTTACTTGATTGATGGTCGTTGGGAAGAAGCTAGGCAAGTGTTTCAGGCTTCTTCTGAAGATTCTCAAGAAGTTGTGGCAATGCTTCGGGCTGAGGAGGAGCGGTTGTCGAACCGAGTGGAAGCGGCGTTGCAGGTTAATCCAAATCAACCGGAAATACAAGCTTGGAAGGCGCAGATTTTAGCAGCCCAATCGGTGAAAAGATAATGCCAATTCACAATTCACAATTGAGAGTAGAATAATTTACTCCAATCTAATTAAAATTGTTACAGGTACAACAAAATTACACCCTTAGTATTATCTACCCCTGTAGTTTTTTCATCTAAAAAACTAGGAGTTTATAAAACTTTACCGAAACAGTTGTGAATTGTGAATTTTTTATTTGACTGTTAACTTTTAACTGCTAACAGCCAGCATGAGATTTTCTTTCCTCAAATAGAGCTAAAAATTCTTCGCTATCGATTGTTCGCCATACCGTTGCTAGTGGTAGCTAAACGTTGCTGCTTTAAACTTTGCAGTTGCTGCAACAGCGATTCAACCTCAGCTTCTAGATGCAGAAACTTTACTTGCTGATCTATTTGGTATGGTGGTTTTTTCAACTCATTCGCGCTTGGGCGGTCGAGCCTAGCCGATTTTTCACTCACCAAAGGGCGATCGCTTACTAAAACTTGGGAACGAGACATACTAGAGGAACTGGTTGACATTTGTAACTCAGTAGTAATTTTTGCCTACTCACACCAATTTACATATTATACTCATTTGGTAGTTGAGTTCAAACTTTTGTGTCGGTTTGAAAAGTGGCAGCATAAAATTTAGCATGGTGGAGCAGCAATCGTCAGGGTAGACTAAAAATGTGAAAGCCTGAATCTGCCTTGTGCAAGATTGCCTGTTTGTGTAAAAGTTAACGCAATTTACAAAACCGTGACTCTGAGCTTGTCTGCTGCAACATCCAATCGACAAATCTGGCCTGGACTGATAGAAGCTTATCGGCAATATTTGCCAGTGACCGAAACAACGCCAGTCGTGACCCTCCAAGAAGGTAATACTCCCCTGATTCCGGTTCCGGCGATCGCCAGCCGGATCGGCAGACAGGTGCGGGTCTTAGTAAAATACGACGGTCTTAACCCGACGGGAAGCTTCAAAGACCGGGGAATGACAATGGCAATCTCCAAGGCAAAAGAAGCGGGTGCCAAGGCGGTCATTTGTGCCAGTACGGGTAATACTTCAGCATCGGCAGCAGCCTATGCAAGACGCGGCGGAATGCGCGCTTTTGTACTGATCCCTGAAGGTTATGTGGCGCTGGGTAAGTTAGCACAAGCGTTGCTGTATGGTGCAGAAGTACTGGCAATTAAAGGGAATTTTGACTGCGCCTTGGAAATTGTGCGGGAAATGGCAAATACCTATCCAGTTACTTTGGTCAATTCAGTTAATCCTTATCGGTTGGAAGGCCAAAAAACTGCGGCGTTCGAGATTGTCGAGGCGCTGGGTAACGCACCAGAATGGCTGTGCATCCCAGTGGGTAATGCTGGCAATATTACTGCTTATTGGATGGGATTTTGCCAATATCATGCTGAGCTTAAGTGCGATCGCTTGCCCCGGATGATGGGATTTCAAGCAGTAGGAGCATCTCCCTTGATTACGGGTAAGCCAGTAACTAACCCAGAGACGATCGCAACGGCAATTCGGATTGGCAATCCCGCTAACTGGGAACGAGCAATTGCTGTGCGATCAGCCAGTCAGGGAGAATTCCACGCCCTCACTGATGAGGAAATTTTGGCAGCATATCAAATTTTGGCATCTGAAGAAGGAATTTTCTGTGAACCTGCTAGTGCTGCTTCCGTCGCTGGAATGTTGAAGGTGAAAGACCAAATTCCCAATGGAGCAACGGTAGTTTGTGTCCTCACTGGTAATGGACTTAAAGACCCAGATACAGCAATTAAATACAGTCAAAGCTCATTCAAGCAGGGGATAGAGCCGAATTTAACAGCAGTAGCTGAAGCAATGGGGTTTTAATTGGATTGTTATTTGTCATTTATTATTAGTCATTTGATAGTTAATAGTGGTTAGTCGTTAGTTGAAATTAACCACTAACTACTGACCAATGACTAATGACTAATGACCAATGACTAATTATGCTATCTACTCGCTTTATTCGGTTTTTTCGTCATCTCAACTGGCTGACGCTGAAGAAAACAGTTGCTCGTGTTGGTAAACGCAGGCTGCCAGGGCTATCAGCAGAAATTGCTTATAATGCCATGTTGTCGTTGTTTCCAGCTATTCTGGCTATTCTGACGGCGATCGGCTTATTTGAGGAATCCTTGCAACCAATCTTTAAACGTATAGCGGTGCAGCTTAGTCAAGTCGCACCTGATGAGGCAATGGTTCTAATTCGGAATTTCGCCAAACAAATTACTCACACTCAAAACACAGGTTTATTTTCCATCAGTTTTTTAGTAGCGATTTGGGTGGCTTCTGGTGCGCTCAGTACCGCTATGACTGCCCTCGATCAAATTCATCAAATCCCAATAAAACAAAGACGACCATTCTGGAAAGCTAAGCTTGTTTCGTTAGGATTAACCATTGGTACGATTCTGCTGTTGGTGACGGCTTCTTTCTTAGTCTTGCTCAGTGACTTGATTTTACAATTTTTTGCGCGTGAAAGTGGTTTTTATTTAGTATTAACCATTTGGAGACTGTTGAGCTGGCCTTTGGCTCTAACGATTGTTGCCGCCGCCTTTGCCTTTATCTATCGCTATGGGCCGAGTCACTGGGATTCTGGGACACCAATGATGCCAGGAGCAGTTTTGGCAGCTGTTTCGTGGGCGATTGCCTCTGGTATATTTCGGCTATATGTAGCCAGTTTCGGTAACTTTAACCAAGCTTATGGGGCGGTTGGGGCTGTGATTATTTTAATGCTTTGGCTGTATTTGAGCGCCTTGGTTGTCCTGGTAGGCGATCAGTTAAATGTGACTGTGGGTGAGGCAATGCGATCGCGCTCTAAGTCTGCTTTGATAGAAGCTAAGGGCGCTTAAGAGATCTGGGGAACTGGGGGATAAAAATAACTCACCACGCTTGTAGTAGATCTTGCTACAGGTACAGCACAGATTCAGGTTAACTATGTTTGGATTGGCAGTAAAAGACCTTAGATTAATGTACAAGTAGTAATATTATCGATGTCTGAGATTGGATGTGACAAAGCACCCCAAGTTTACTTCTATACAACGCCTACGAAAACTCAGTCGCTTGCTCGATAATGCGATCGCTATTCCAGGTACGAAGTTTCGGATTGGACTCGATCCGATTATTGGCTTGATCCCCGGCGCAGGTGATTTTATCGGCACGGCGCTTTCTGCTTATATCGTAATCGAAGCGGCGAGGCTTGGATTACCTAAACAGACTTTGGGGAAGATGGTTTACAACATCGTGTTGGAAAGTGTCGTCGGTGCTGTTCCCATCGTGGGAGACTGGTTTGATTTTGCTTGGAAAGCTAATGTTAAGAATATTGAACTGCTGGAATCACATTTAGGTGTTGCTCAGGAAAGTCAGAAGGCTTCTCGGTGGTTCATCTTGCTGCTGGTAGTTGGGTTATTCATGCTTTGTATAGGCTTAGTGTCTTTGAGTGTGCTACTAATTAGACTGCTCTTAAATGCAGTGAGTAGCTAATTGAGGTAGTGGCGGAAAAAATGCAGGACTGGTGGAAAGAAACATTTCCTAAAGGGAGACAAACTTTAACAATTATTGATGCCAACGGTCATCCAGTTTCAATCGCTTATGGTGAGAAAGGAACAGGAAAGCCGCTGTTTTTAATTCATGGAATTGGCAGTTGGAGTTACAACTGGCGACACAGCGTAGAACCTTTATCAAAACACTTTCGGGTGATTTGCTTTGATGCTAAAGGTTATGGGTTTTCTGACAAACCTCTGCGCCCTGAAAGACACGATCACCAATTGATTGAATTAGAGCGAATTATCAGCGCTCTATGTGACGA
The DNA here is from genome assembly GCA_036704105.1 of Leptolyngbyaceae cyanobacterium. Taxonomy (GTDB): domain Bacteria; phylum Cyanobacteriota; class Cyanobacteriia; order Cyanobacteriales; family Chroococcidiopsidaceae; genus Chroococcidiopsis. The sequence goes on from DATNQH010000022.1 coordinate 13,247, forward strand.
ACCTGCTGTTGTGGTAGCAGAATCTTTAGGAGCTTTAATCAGTTTAGGAGTAGCTTTGGCTTATCCTAAGTTATTAGCGCGGTTGGTAGTGGTGAATGTGCCAATTTTTCCCGAACAGTTACCTCATTGGGGAATGTTGATGCTCTCCCAATTGCCATTAGATGTGGTGCAAGCAATTGATAATACTCGATTTACCTATTGGTTTGCACCATTGGTACGGGAAATTATGCGGGCAGAGCGGCGATCGGTACTATTCGATCCTTCTATCCTAACAGATGAAGATATCTACTGGATCAGTCACCCGTTTATTGAATTTCCTGGGACTGTGACGAAAGTAGCCGAAGACTTACAAATAGCAGCGTCGGAAATTGAGCGATTACAAGCAAAAAAACCGAATTTAATCGCTAAAATTCAAGATCATTTGAGCGGAATTAAGTGTCCTACTCTGATTTTGTGGGGCGAACAAGATACTTGGTATCCGCCTAGTGATGGGGAAAAATTGCGATCGCTTATTCCCAAGTCTCAATTAAAAATTATTCCCAACTGCGGTCATGATGCTTCCGCAGGTGGTTCAAAAGCAGTCAACGCAGCAGTGCTTGATTTTCTTCAAGATACTAATTTTATTACTGCTGCTGTGAACGAGAAATTATAGTTTGATGAAATTCTTATTTCAATTGCCAAAGTGCTAGGTGGGCATTGTCTACATACTAACTCTTAGCATTTCAGTAGCCCGGCATTGCCCACCTACATAGTATCTCCTACGCGATCGCAGTAAAAAAAAGTCCGCCGCAGCGGACTAGAGACAAGAGAGGTTTTGAGGCTAATTCTAGAACCTGAAAGTGGTTCTGAGTGTACCTACGTAAATGTTGTCGTTGTTTTCATTGTGTTCTGGATTGAACAGCACAACCACACCAGGAGTGATTTCGATATTGTCTGTAATTGGGAAGCGGTAGAGCGCTTCTAAATGATACGTAGTGTCTCTATCTTGGCGAACGGTACCTGTAGCAAAGTCATTGCTTCCAGCTCTTGGTGGTTGACCAAAGATCAAACCGAGTACGCTACCTTCTTTACCAAAATCTTGTAAAGCCAAGGTTGCGGCCCAGTTCCAAATTTCGGCAGTATCACCTGTGTTTACGTTAGCAACTCCTGTTCCATCCTCTGCTAAGGCGTATGTCAAACCGCCCCAACCAGAAATAGTTAATTTCTCTCCGAGCTTGAAGCTTCCTTGCACACCATAGTGATTTGCCGAAGTAGCTACATTACCGAAAGGTGAGTTGGCATACGTACTGCCTACGCCACCAAGAACGTTGACAGCATTAGGATTGCCAGCAACGGTCAGGTCAGGATCTATAGTATTATCGTAAGTGTGAGCGTAGGTCAGACCCAAATTGATGTTGTCATTGGGACGGAAAGCTAGCTGAGCAAGGGCTGTATAATCCCCATTGAAAAGTCCGAAATTCTGGTTGGGGTTCTCAGCATTTTGCGCTAAGTAAGCTAAAGACAAGCCGATTTTACCTTTGGGGTTCAAATTGACTGTTAATCCGGCACCACCAGTGCCCTGGCGGTAGATGGGGTTGAAGCGCCCAAAGCGGGAAATTGCACCCCGACCGCTGCTTTCAAAAGCGGGGTTGAAGGTGTAAACGTTATCGTTAAACTCAACGTTGTCAAAGTCAACTTTGACTTCAGCGATATCTCCCAAAGGAAAACGATAGAAGAAGTCATCTAGTAAAACGTCGTTTGCTTCATCACCATCGAATGCCAGACGAGTCATATTTGTACCCGTGCGGGTAGTACCAAATGGAGTGACATTTCGGGCTTGCAAACGAGTTCTGAGTAAGTCTTTACCTGTAAAGCTGGTGTCAAAGTTAAGACGTGCTCTGTCAGCCAGAACTGTGTTTACATTTTCATCTGGAGCGTTATCAGCATTAGGAGTTGGCTGACCTGGAGCAGCAGGAGAAGAGGGAACAGCTATTCTGTCAGCAAACACATCAGAAACAGCAGCAATTACTTCCCCAGTTAGTTTGGTGGTGGTGGAGAATTGATTTGCTTCTAATTCAGCCGTGCGGGCTTCTAAGGAATCAACTCGACCGCGTAGAGTGGCTACTTCTGCGGAAAATTCTTCCTGCAAACGCTGTAAAGTTGCTAGGTCTTCTTTACGTACTCCGTCAGCGCCTCCTGTGGCAATCAGTTCGTTCACCCGGTCTAAACAAGCATTCAAACCAGCAGCAAATTCATAGCGGGTCAAAGCTCTGTTACCACGAAACGTGCCGTCGGGATAACCAGCAATACAGCCGTAGCGCTCTACTAGGGATTGCAATGCTTGGAATGCCCAATCAGTAGGCTGCACATCCGACAACTGAGAAACGGATGTCACCTGAGCCATTGCCTTAGCTGGTGCTGGGTTAGATAGCTGGGAAACCGATGTTTGCCCTACTGGTGCTGAATTAGCTGGTGCAGCTTGGGCGCGGCTTGATACAACTAGGGAAGCAGCTAGTAAGATTGGACTTATTTTTAGAGTATTCCAGAATAGTTTAGACATACGTTTGTTCTCACTCACACCAAAGTTTTTAACTCTGTTGAAATTGCTTGAAAGCAATTTACTCACACTCTTTTATTTTTGCACTAATTTAGCGAAATTTGAAACCGTAATTACACTACTGTAGCTACACTATGATCGCAATTTCAGCTAAACATTCACCACTCAACTCACTTTTGTTGGCAAAAGAATTATCCGCCGTTGATGCCTTTGCAGCATTCCTTGTTCTTCAAACTGCTGTAACATCCGAGTTACCGATACTCGTGTTGTATTAATTACTTCTGCCATTTCCTGGTGAGTCACTCCTATATCTATTAATTTTCCTCTATCTACGTCCCGACCAAACTTTTGACTCAACCAGATTAAAAACTGCCACAATCTCAGAGAAACTGGCTTGCGATGGATAATACTGAGTAGTTCCTCAGATTGTTGTATATGTGACAACATCGAATCTATTGTTTGATGCCACAACTCAGATGGAATAATGCTTGTCTCTACACTTGTCAAGCACTCAATTTGGTATGGTATGACCCGCGATAGAGGTTGACCGACAATATCACCTGTTCCCCAATATCCAAGTGTAATTAGTGTTCCTTGTTCGCTCCAGGTGACAGTACGAACTGCGCCCCGTTCAATTCGCCATAAGACGTTTTCTTTGGGTGGAATTAGGTCGTGGCGACTAAATATCCGCCCAGGTAAGGGAGGAAGTAAGTTGAGAATTGGTGTAGAAATTGTCATATATAAAAGACCTTTGGTTATGCAATTAGACTGTTATTTATATCTAAGTGATGTAAAATTAAAGTTTGCTAATTACTAGCAAATTTTTTTACCCGCTCTGATAGTAACGTTCAATAGCAACCACACCGGGTTTGGGTGGAGCATTATTGCTTTTATCGAGGCAGTTGGAGCCGACAGGAACAGAGCGAATTTGCTGAAATTTTTCGCCTTTGGTAGTAGTAACAGTTAGTTTGTGAGTTTCTATTGCCTGATCGCGGCGAGTTCCATGCCCTTCTGGGGAATGCTGAATTGAAAGAATCGTTTGCTCGTCTGTCGTAAAGGAATGCCTAGTATCACACTCCATTAACCCGATGCCAAATAAATACGCTTTTCCGGCGTTGGCTTCACTGGTGGGAATATACCAAATAGAGTTATTGCCTACACGGTCTTCTTCTGTCAAGTGCATTACCCAACCGTCTTCGTAGGGTGTTTTACCTTTGATCCTAGGGAATACTCTCTTGTTTGGCCCCCCTTCTTTGCTCTTAGCGCCAGGGGTAAAGCTACTATAGAGAGAACCGGGCGCTATTTCTGTATCTTCTTTATAAACGTGATTTTGAAAGTTTTCTTCTGCACTTAGCACCGTTCCCCAAACAGTTATTTTCCCAGGACAATTAGCAAAGGTATCAATGATGCGATCTCCTAACTCATCAATGTAACCTTGTTCCTTTACTTGCTCGTAGGTCTGCATCCAGAGGTGAGCGCTAATATGCTCAAAGTTGACTGTCAGATACCCGCTATCTTTTCTGTTTGCTACAAACGAAAGATAGTCATTGTTGTAACCAAAACGAGAATCACCCACTTTGTTATCCCAAGCTGCTATCAGTTCGTAAGAAAAACCCTTCTGGCAACAACTCATTGTATTGCTCTACTTGTTGCTCTGGTGCGATCGCAGACGTTTCCAGTGAAAGTGAACCTTTAATTAATTTGAATGTAAAAAATGGCTCTGCTTTAGCTGGTGTCTGTGCCGTTGGATTAATAAACGACATTGGGGACTTTTTGTCACGAGTAGACATAGCAAGTGCAACTGCAACTAAACCCCCAGCCAAGATCAGCAATAAATTCTCGCGCTTGAGCTTCATCAGTGGTGATTCGTCACTGCTCAGCCATTAGTCAAGACTCAATAGTCAAGAGTTATTGGTTTTGAACAAACAACAAATGACAAATGACAAATAGCTTTGACAGTCTGATGTTAAAGCTAAAAGTTTAAGAACAGGTAAGGATTAATTAAAAATTGACTATAATTAAGAGCGTTGCCCTGTAACAATGTATGCTACTCGTTGACCAACATTAGTAGCATGATCTGCCATCCGTTCTAGATGACGAATCACCAATACTAGCAAAAGAATTGGTTCCACCACACCTTTGATATCTCGTTCTGTCGCTAGGGTATGGTAAAGCTGGTCGTAAGCAGTGTCTACAGCATCGTCCAGTCGCTTCACTGCCAACCCCGCCTGCGCATCCAAGTCAGCCAATGCCACCAAGCTGGCTGCTACCATTGCTTGAGCGTGATGAGACATTACCTCAATCTGCGGTACACAGGGATGAGGTGGATAGGGAAAAAGTTTAATCGCAATTTCAGCTAAATCCTCGGCATAATCTCCAATTCTTTCCAAGTCTCGCACCAACTGCATAAAGGCACTTAACAAACGTAAATCTTGCGCCACTGGTGCTTCTAAAGTCAATAGTGCCGCACATTCCATCTCGATTTGACGGTAGAACAGATCGATTTGTTTGTCCATTAAAGGCAGTTCCTCAGCAGCTACCAAATTCCGCGCAAATAGTGCTTGGTGGCTGAGCCGAAACGATTGCTCGACCAAAGCACCCATACGGAGAATATCCCGTTCTAGGCGTTTGAGGCGGCGTTCAAAATGGGCGCGATTGGGATGGGAATTGGAAATAATAGAATTCACTCTTAGCAATTTTTTTAATTCAGTTAATATAAAACTTGTCTAATATAATGTTAACTAACAAAAATTGTCACTTATTTAAATCTGTCATAGGGAAGGAAGTTCAACTTGTAGCCAAGCACCACCAGTTTCTGGATGGTTCATGGCTTTGACTGCACCGCCGTGAGCTAGAACAATCTGCCGGACGATCGCTAAGCCCAAGCCACTACCCGTAGTTACTGGGATGGCAGTTGAATCGCTCAAAGACGCAGAAAATTTTGTTCTGGCTGGATCTCCCCGATAAAGTCTTTCAAATACGTGCGGTAAGTCCGCTGCTGGAAAACCAGGACCAGAGTCAATAATGTTTATCTGCACTAGCTTGCGGTTAGTTTCAGTGCCACTAAAGTTGACTATAACGCGGATGCTTCCTTGAAAAGGGCTATATTTGATACTGTTATGGAGTAAATTTAGAAACACTTGGGTCAGGCGCGACTTATCTGCTTTAAGCCACACAGTTTCTAGACTAGAATAGTTCAGACTCAACTGTTGAGGTTGCGCCAAAGGCTCTAGAGTTTGCCAAACAGAATCGATCAGCGATCGCAGTTCTACAGATTGACAATTTAGTTGTCGGCTGGGGTGTGTTTCCAACTGAGAAAGTTCTAACCAGCTTTGTACTAGGTAAATTAGGCGATCAATTTCAGGTAAAAGGCGGTCAAACCACTGACGCAAGGGGGACTCTAACTGCTGCTGCAAAGTTTCTACTACTAACCGGATCGAAGTCAGGGGTGTTCTAAGTTCGTGCGCTAAGTCAGAAATTAAGCGATCGCGTGCTTGAGTAAGATCGACTAACGGTTGCTGATTTTCTAGAAATATACCGACTTGTCCCTCTGGTAAAGGCAAGCTAACTGCTTTTAAACTCAGTGCTTTGAGTCCGCTAAGAGCTGCCGCATCTGCACTTGCTGGATGAAAAACCCATTCTTTCACCTCTGGTTGCTGCCATTCTCGCGTTCGATCAATCAAAGAGTCAAGTTCATAAGAGCGCACCAACTCCAACAGCAACCGCACCTGTCCTGGCTCCCATCTAGCTAAACCCAAAAGTTGCTGCGCTTGGTGATTGCACCACAAAAGTTGATTTTCGTCATCAACTTGCAAGTATCCCATTGGTGCAACTTTCAGTAGTTCTTGCCAAGTTTTTAGCTCGGAATGCAACTCTTCGCACTCCTGCTGTTGCTGAATAATTTCCCGCCGCAAGCGCGGCAGAGTCGATAAAGAAACTTGCTCACCATCGCTGGGCAACAACCGAAGTAAATGCCGCAATTTCTTCTGGAATTGGGTATATTGCCAAAACCAAAGCCCAATTCCTATCCCCAGTCCCAGAAAAAACGCTAGCAGAGTCATTAGATATAAGGATGAAGGTAGAATGCTAAATGCTGAATGCTGAATGCTGAAAAATTCATCATTCATTATTCATAATTCATCATTCTCCTAGATCCTACCCAAATCGATAACCAAACCCACGCACAGTCACAAGATACTCTGGATGACTTGGGTCTTTCTCTAATTTTTCCCGTAGCCAGCGGATGTGAACGTCAACGGTTTTACTATCCCCAACAAAATCTGTTCCCCAGACTTGATCGAGTAACTGTTCCCGTGACCAAACTCGACGGGGATAGGTCATGAATAGCTCTAGTAGCCGGAACTCCTTCGGCGAAAGGCTAGCTTCCTCTCCTCGCACCATAACGCGGCACTCTTGAGGATAAAGACTGACATCCTTAAACTGTAGAATTGGTACTTGAGGCAAACTGCCTAACCGTTGACGACGCAACAATGCACGACAACGCGCGATTAACTCGCGCATACTAAAGGGTTTGGTGAGGTAGTCATCGGCTCCTACTTCCAACCCTAAGACGCGATCGGTTTCACTCCCTTTGGCGCTAAGAATTAATATTGGTACTGGATTTCCTTGATGACGCAAAAAGCGGCAAATATCCAAACCATTGATTTGGGGAAGCATTAAATCCAGTATTACTAAGTCGAAGGGAAACTCGCCGAAAGCAGGCTCAGCACTTTGGAGCAAAGTAAGAGCAGATCTTCCATCAGCAGCGGTGGCGATCGCAAAACCTTCCGCCTCCAAAGCCATTACGAGCATTTCCCGAATCAGATTTTCATCTTCTACCACCAATACGCGGCTCATCTGCCCGATTTCCACTTTGGGAGGACTTTTGGTTAATTCACGAGTAAACATTTATGACAACGCTGTTTGTCTGTTCTTGCATCATTATTATCTGATCGGATGACACCCAAACCTACCTGATTGCAGATATGAAATTTGGATGTCTCACTATCTTGACAATTTCCCATCACGGTGGTTTAATTTTATTAGTACAAAAGTACTGCTTTTTACGGGGTTGCTCTAACAATCTATCCTTTGTCATTTGTTATTTGTCAAGCGCCTGCGGCAATAGCTAGCGCGTTTATGTTCAACACTAATGACGTTGGGCTTCGCCCGCACCTGTTGGGTATGACTAATGACTTCAGTATTTCCACCGCCCTGAAATCGCCCATTTAAAAGCTACCTAGCATTACTGAGGGTATAGCTTCGCGCGCATTTTTAACTGGGCTAATTATTACATATCATTACATATTCAAGGAGTTCAAGCATGAACCAATTTGCAGTCAAAGACAGCAAAGAACAGATTGTGGCAGCATTCCAACTAATTCTTGCTGAAAGAAAAAAGCTTGAACTAAAAATAGCAACTCGGCAAGAGGAAGCAGAAAAGGAAAAAAACAAACAAATTCTATCGACTGCTGCTACATATACGGTAGATAGTATTGTTAAAGGCCTAGCAGATTTGCAATTAGAATTTGGCAGTATCGTTATTGGACTATCATAAAAGTTAGCAAAAGAAAATTCTAAACTAGACGAACTCAAGCTAGCTCTAAAAGTTGAAACCCAACACTTGCATGAATTACAGCAAATAAGAGTAGTAGCAGACGCTCTAGATATTTTAAATCGAGAACACCAAGAAAAATTAAAAACACTAGAGCAGGACGCTAATAACCAGAAGGAAGGACTAGAAAAAGAAAGAAATCAAACGCGCAAAACTTGGCAACAAGAACAAGCTGAGTATGAAATTAAATTGCAAGAACAAAACGAATTATTAGCTAAAGAAAGACAACAAGAAATAGAAGACTACCAATATCGGTTAGAACTCGCCCGTAAAATCAATACAGACGCTTACCAAGCCAGAAAACGTAATCTCGAAAGAGATTTGCAAGAGTCTACTCAATTAAAAGACAAAGATTGGGCAGAACGCGAAAAAGTATTAACAGCACAGCAAGCACAATTGGTCGAGTATCAAAAACAAATTACTGCATTTACTACTGAAGTTGAAGAGGCTATTAAAAAAGCCAGAGAAGAGGCAATTCGAGACGTTAATCAAGATGCTAAAGTTAAAGCAGACTTGTTTGAAAAAGATTGGCAAGGAAGTAAACAAAGTTATGAATTGAAAATCCAATCTTTAGAGCAAGCGATCGCCAAACAAGCTGAACAAATTGAAAGTCTTTCTAGCCAACTGCAAGCAGCATTGAAACAAGCGCAAGACTTAGCTATGAGAGCGTTTGAAAACTCTGCTCAATCACGCTCGAACTGATAGAAGTATTTTTCGCCTCAGAGCAAGGCAAGCGAAAGACTAGGAAAATAGAACTCAAAAATCAAACTTAGTTACAAAGCTGAGCCTTGTAACTAGTATATTGAGTTGTAATTATCTTCATTAACATTTTAGGAGGGTTATTTGTGGTAGCGAAAAAACCAAGCGCGAAAAGTACAAAAACTGAGATTTTAACAGCATATGATGAGCTGACGAAGGAAAAAGCAGCGCTGAAGTCACAGCTTGATCGCATTGCTAAAGAACAACCATTCCCAGTTAAAGAAAAAGAAATAGTTGTAGTACCAAATATGAATAAATCGCAGATGTTACAGCAAAAAATGAACTATACAATTGAAAATTTGGGCAAAATCCAGCTAGGATTTGGTAGTGCTGTAAGTGAGTTATCCGAACAACTAACAACAGAAGCTTCTAAATTACAAGAAATTCGTCGAGCAATTGCAACTGAACAGCAACAATTACAAAGTTTGCATAATTTGCAAGTTGCGGATAATACATTTGATAGTTTAATTAAAAGTTATGAAAAAAATTATAAGGCTTTTGGTGAAGAATTTGACAACAGGAAAGAAACTGTAGAGCAAGAACTATTAGAAGAAAATAAAGCTTGGGCTAAAGAGCAAGAAGAACATAAAAATTCAGTTAAAGGGCGGAATGAAACACAAAATAAAACGCGCCAACGAGAAGCTGCAGAGTATAAATATGATTTGGAACTTCAGCGAAAACTGAATACAGATGAATACGAACAAAACCAAAAAATTCTGCAAAATCAACTAGAAGAGTTTCGCCAAGAACAAGAAAAACAGTGGGCGGAACGGGAAAAAGCGATCGCTGAGCGAGAAAAACAATTTGCTGATGCTAAAGCTAAGGTAGAAGCATTTCCGAAAGAAAAGGAAACAGCCCTAAAAAAAGCCACAGAAGAAGGCAAAAATATTGCTCATTACCAAGGTAAAATTAAGTCAGATTTATATGCCAAAGAAGTGGAAGGACAAAAACGCTTCTATGAACAGAGAATCCAGTCTTTAGAACAAACAATTCAAAACCAAGAAGGACGAATTCAGAATCTTGCTAAACAACTTGAATCTGCATTAAAACAAGTTCAAGATTTGGCTGTAAAAGCTATTGAAGGTACAGCAAACGTCAATTCATATCAAGCAGTGAAAGAAATCGCCTTGGAACAAGCAAAAAATCAGTTAAAAAATAAATAACCTGCAAGGTTTTGATTTTTTGGTGCATAAAGCTGTGGCTTTGACAAAGTGTTTATGCACTTGCTACTGATTACCGCTTTTCCTGACTCGTCACCAAGTTGAGCTTAGCAACGAGTAAAAGAGCTATCATTATTATTCGTTTAGTGGCTTGATAGTTGTAAATTAGAAAGAGTAGATCACCGATTAACAAAGCATCTGTATCACTTAAGGAGATATTAAGCAATCTCAGGCGAACAGTCGGGTGTAGAACTTACAACTCCAGCAGTCAAGACAACACGAGTATATGCAAAATATATCACACAGCGAATCCGGTGATATTTTCGAGCGGCTTATGGCGATAAGCGAAGAGGCTCAGGCGAAGGCACATTACGAAGCTGCATACCACGTACTGACTGCTGCCTCGCACTATGCCAACGATATTGGCGACGAACAGCGGCTCGAAAGAGTGCAACAAGCAGCGAAAGCACAACGAGACTGGGTTGATTCCCATGCACCGGGACACCGGATGTCAACGCAGTCAAGTAGTAAAAACCACACTACAAACTTGTACGATATGCTGGCACGCCAGGTATCAGCCCAGATTTTGATTTTACAACAGAAACACCGCCGAGACAGCATTAAGAATTTGCCTTGGTTTGGAGATGCCAGTAGAGAGATTTCCTAATCGGTATTAATTTTAATACCGATAGATGTCACGAGCAAGTGAAATATTTGTCTTTGTTACTAATGAGTAGCAGCGTGTACTACAGTTAAAATGACTCGTGTATTGGAAGCATCATCTCAGAGACATTAGAGTTGGATGCTGACGCAAAACTTAACATGGATGATTCAATAGCTACAGATGCGATCGCTTTCTCTGATTTTCTCACAGTAGATATGCGAGTTGGTCAAATCGTTGAAGTAACAGAAAACCCCAAGGCAAAAAAACCAGCATACGTGCTGAACATTGACTTTGGCGAACTTGGGCACAAAACCAGTTCTGCCCAAATTACTCAAAACTACTCGAAAGAAGAGTTGTTAGGAAAACAAATAGTTGCTGTCGTCAATTTTCCCCCCAAACTGGTAGCTGGTGTCAAATCAGAGGTATTAATACTAGCCGCCGTATGTAAAGTGCGTGGAACGGTACTAGTCGAACCAAACCTAACCGTAGAAAACGGCACTCGCATTCAGTAGAGTAATTTTCCCTTTCTTTGCAGCGAAAGCAGCACGAGCTGCCATAATTCAAAATCTATGCCTCCAAAATCTAAAATTCCCTCGCCCCTAGTTTGACAGCTTGTCGTTTGACATTAACAGCGGCTGCATTGAGAATAAATACTCTATAGCTTATAGCTGTTCTCAGAACAAGCTGATGGAATTATACTTTAAGCGCATCCATAGAAGGTTTCCTGCTAAGCGTCACATTTACCAAATTGTTGCAATTAATTTTCAATAAGCTTATACTTCTTTTCATCACAATTCAGCATTGGCAAGTTGTTTCTGAACCTAGGTGCTATGGCTTTCTCAACTGAAACTCCAACCCTATCCGTTAATTTGAAGCAGCGTACTTTTAGCCGTAACGATGTAATTCCACTGCATCCGAATGCCTTACTGCGAATTCAGCGGGGTGTTGTCCGTACCTTAACTTGGAGTGAAGAGGGAACAGCAGCTGCACTAGGATATTGGGGCGTGGGAGATGTGGTAGGTCAACCTTTATCCTGCGTCCAACCCTATCAAATTGAGTGCTTGAGTATTGTTGAAGCTAGCTACATCCCTATACCTGAATGGGAACACGCATCAGATGCTATTTTCCGCCACATTCAACAAACTGAAGAACTTCTTTGGATTGTTCGCCAAGCTAGTACTCACGCTCGTCTGCTACAGATGTTAATTTGGTTAGCCCGCAAGTTTGCCTGTAAAGTCGAGCGAGGACAGTTAATCGATGTGCGACTAACTCATCAGGAACTTGCAGAAGTGATTGGTACAACACGAGTAACGGTGACGCGACTACTTTCTCAGTTCGAGCGAGAAGGAATTATTTATCGTCCTCGACGTAATTTTATTGTTTTAAATTCTTGTATTTAGGAACAAGTGCAGATTTAACAGTGGGACGTTTGCACCAATGTCATTGGCTGCAAAGACAAAATTAATGGTTTTAGGCGTTGGATGTGTCGGTTAGAAAGCTACGCAGATAATAGCTGCGCCCTCAATTGCAATAAATCTAAGATTTAAATGATAATCTATCGCAAGAATGATTCAACTAGTCGATCGCATATGAGACGTTAGACTGGCGCTGAATTATTCGAGGAAAGTAGAAAAATGGTTATACTGGACGATACTAAGCGTAGTGCGATCGCTACCGAACTAGCAGATCTCAAAGCACTGCAACAGTTACTTATTGCTAATGAAGAAAAATTAATTCCAAGTATCAGTAGCGATAAAGAAATTAGCGATCGCCTCAATGACTTTCTCAGAGATGATAGAGAAAACTTGAGTGTGATCGAGAATGTAATTAGCAAATTTGGTGGTGGTTCTGTCCAACCAAGAGATACTATCGGGCAGTATACCGAGCAAGTGAAGCGTCTGATGGACGGTAACGAGCTAACGTTATATCAAAAAGTCTCTGCTCACGAACGAATCAAGCACCAAACCGTGATGACTGGCTTGATTATCCATAAAGCATCTCAAGTTACTGGTGATGATGTCAAAGAAGCGATCGGTCCACTCAACCAAGTTAACTTTCTCAATCGCGCCCATCAAGAGCAATTGAAAGGCATTCTAGAAGTTCTGGGAACGCGCGAACTTACAGGTCAAGATCCAGATCTGGGCGTTTGGGCGAGAACTCAAGATGCTGTCGCCGCTTTAAGGGGTGTATTTGAGGGACTGACTAAGTAACTTTTATCCCTACCTGCTCGTTCCCAGGCTCAACCTGGGAACGAAAGATTATTGTTAAGAAATAATTGCATTAACCAAATTATTGATTTTTAATTTCAATCATTTACGAATGACAAATGACGGCGGCGGTCTTTTTATTCCATCCTTAGAAGGATGCGGCTTGAGCG
>DATNQH010000023.1:0-4370 GCA_036704105.1 Leptolyngbyaceae cyanobacterium
TATTGCTGGTGTTGATACTCTTGGCATTGCTTAGCTTGAGCTTGAGAATATTTATCTACGGTAGTTTTGACTTTGCTAGCTTGCTGATCTCCACTGTTTCCTGAAGCAATCAATCTTTGTTTTACCTTTTTACGCAAATCTGAAATAATCTTGCCGTTAATTTTCTTGGTTTGCGCCCAATCCAATACTGGTGCAGGATAGGGGCTTTCTCCCAAATAAACTCCCTTCAAGATTTCTGGCAAACTATACCCGTGCAGTTCTGGCACCCAATGATAAATGAACTGAAGATCCTTATCCCTATCCTCAATATTCTTATTTGGGTTGTAGATGCGGAAGGCATCCGACAAGGGATTAGTTATTCCTGCTTGCATTTGCCATTGCCAATGGTCTATTGCCAGATCGCCATCGACCAGGTGCTGCATATAATGTTCCCCTCCATGATGCCAGGAAACACCACAGTTAATGCACAAGAACGTAGCACACATCGCTCTGGTGCGAAAATTCATCCAACCCATTGTTTTCAACTGCCTCATACTGGCATCAACTAATGGAAATCCTGTTTCACCTTCTTTCCATGCAGTATATAATTCCTGCTTTTGTTCAGTTAACGGCGACAAATTATAGTACTCGTCAAACTCTGGATAATGGTTTTGATGCACTAACTCTGGATAATGATACAGCCTTTGCGTAAAACTGTCGTGCCAGCGCAAGCGATCGCGAAATGCTTTGAGTGATAATTCAGCTTTGGGTTGATCTGCTAACTCGGTAGCTCTAGCTTTTGTGCTTTGATAGACAGTGCGAGTCGATATCGTGCCAAAGGTCAGGTGTGGCGACAAGTGGGATGTAGCACCCTGCTGCGCTAGCATTGGGCGTGAAACTTTCCAATGATATCCAGTAAATCGATGTTCGAGGAACGACTCTAATGTTGCAATAGCAGCAGTTTCACCACCAGTAAAATAGTTATTATCAATCGAATAAAACTGACTGTACTTTTGCTTTAATTGAGCAATTGTCAGTTGTGGTAAGTTAAGGGTTAGCTGCGGGGTATTAATTTTTGTCGGCGTTGGATGTAATAGTTGCCGCTGATAGCTGTAATACTCATCAAACCATTCATCACGACTCAATGCATCAACTTGCACGAAGTTGTTCAATCCTAGGTGATAGTCGAGGTTTTGTTGGCGGTAAAAATCAATGATCTGGAGATCGCGCTCAATACCATATTTAACCTGTACGTCGCGGTTAAAAAATAGTTTAGGGGTGAGAGATTGCTTTCTAAGTTCACTTGTAAGGGTAGAGAGAGTAGCTACGCTTTCACCTTCAAAAATATATAACTGGCTACCCAGACTCAAGAGGTTAGAGTTCAGGTTCTCTAAAGACTCAAATAAAAATTTTACTCTTGCTTTACCAACATCAGCCTGCCCGTAAAACCAAGGATCAATGATAAAACAAGGTAAGACAGGGGCAGACTGAGCGGCTGCTAGAGTTACTATCTCATTGTCACTCAATCGCAGATCTCGTCGAAACCAAACAATGTGCATTCTAAATAGTACATTTGTATTAAACAATTTTAGCGAACAACTAAACAAATGTGACTATAATAAATCTCTATAAGAAAATTTAATACCCCTCCAAAACATGGGAATGTCGCCGTAGCTTCTTCAAACCACTGAACTCTACTTGACGAATTCTCTCTCGCGTCAAATTCATCTGCTCACCAACCTTCGCCAGCGACATACCACCATCTTCACCCGTCAATCCAAAACGCAGTGTCAAGACCTGCTGCTCTTGTGGTTTTAGGTACTCTGACATTAGCTGCTCCATCTGTTCGCGCATCGTGGAGTACAATACATAATCCTCCATAGCGACTGCTGCATTGTCGTCTTGTAATCGCTCTCCTAAAGTAGTGTCTTGCCCCTCACCTATAAGTGCGTCTAGAGATGTTGCCTTCCTTTGGTTGCATTCAAGCAAATCTAGCACTTGCTCCTGACTCATTTGGACTGATGCTGCTATCTCTTGAACGTTGGGCATTCGTCCCAGTTTTTGCGATAAAGTCCGCACTGCTTTTTTAATTTTGTTCAACTTTTCCACCGTATGTACCGGGATACGGATAGTGCGGGATTGCTCCGCAACGGCACGGCTCATTGCCTGCTTGATCGACCAGTAGGAATATGTTGAGAGCCTGTATCCCATGCTTGGATCGAACTTTTCTATTGCTTTTTGCAGTCCAATCGCTCCTTCTTGCATCAGGTCTAGGAACTCCAACCCACGATACATATACTTTTTGGCAATAGCTGCCACCATACGTAAGTTCGCACTTACCATCTTTTGTCTAGCTCTTTGTCCCATGCGTATAGCTTGAGCTAGCCCAGAAGAGGATAGCGCTTCTGCTTTTCCCCACTCATGGTGCGTTGGCTCTCGTCCCAATTTTTCGCTCAATAACTCTTTCGCCGCCAGCAAACGCATCATCTGCTGTATTTGTTTGCCGTAAGCTATTTCCTGATCGTGTGTTAACATCGGTATTTGACCGATTTCCTTGAGGTACAGCCGAACTAAATCCATATTGCAATTAGGTTTTTAGTTTTGTGATTGTAATATTACCGTCAAGCTGTTTTTTTGAATTTAAACTTACATTATTTTGCGGGCGGGTAATCATCAGTAAACTTAAGCGCAGTCGCCCTTTGTGGTTGCTTTCGCCTCGAAGGCTAACTTCGGTTCGATTGAAAAGCAGCTCTAGCTCAATCGCTCTTATCAGCAACAAACTTGCACCATGATTGCTTGATGCCCATCTAGTGCGTCATCCCAGCTACAATATCTCCTGCCATATTGCTCTTGAGGTTCATCGCCACAAAACACCATTGTCTCAAACAAAATTGGCGCACCTTTACCAAGGCGTTGATTATTACCTAAAAATACAGTCCAAACTACAACAGTTCCAACTCTATCTCTGGCTACAGTCAGATCTGCTGTCTCGAACCAGCGTCCCCACACAACTGGGTCGGTGCAAGGAATTGGAGTGTGTCCGTCAAGTATCCATAGAAATTGATAATCAGTTTCCATAATGATGATAGCTCCACAGTAAACTCGCTCAAATTTAATTTAAAGCCATTTACAATTATCGAGGCGAGAGAAATTGGACGAAATGAAAGTAAGGTAGGGGTGATTGTGGGTGCGGTCAAAACCTGTTGGTAGGCGGTGAGCTTTAACTAGGCATAACAAAGAAATTCTTTGCAATGCAAGCCTTGTGGCAGATTGCTTATTCATACCTACCCTTCGCTACCAACTAGTTTTGACCGCACCCGTATAAGTTGTGTAATATTTATTAAGGTTGAGTCGAGAGAGGCTATTACGCCTCGCCCCTCTCATTTAGATCCGTACATGACACTATTAGAGTCGATACCCATGTTGCCATAGGATACCTCTCCTTCAGAACGTAGCGTGAAAGTTTCCCTTCACTACGCTCCTGGTCTACATTCTACTCAACAAGCCTGATGACCTTTTAACGGGTTGCTTGCTTTTCGGACTCTTACCTCACCATGTATAGTTTGGTATTGGTGACATTCTCGGTGTAGTGCTTCAATATTTTTGGGTCGCCAATTACTATGGTTTCCGTCTTGATGATGAATTTCTACTTTGTCACCTGGATAGAACTTTAATTTGCAATGAGTACAGGTATGTTTTTGTCTGCTCAGAAGTTCAACTGTCTTGCCATAATAGTTAGCATTTTCACGTTTTGACCAGTAAATTATGTCTCCATCAAACGGCGATTTATCACCGCGCACTTTGACGAAAGAATTTACTTTCCATTTGACTTTTGGAAATGCTCTTTCAATAACCTTGTTGGTTTGGCGACGGTCGTATCTTCCTTGCTTGCGAATGAATTTCCATGTCCAATGGCTGATTGACCATAGATTATGTCCATCCATATCGCAGTACTTATGGTAGTTTTTCCACCCTCGAATGACTGAGCCACATTTGCTGATTCTTTGCTCAAGGGTAAATCGACTGTCTTTCATTACCTCTTTTACTTTCGCCTTTATTGCCTTCTCAGACTTTTGACTTGGTGTAGAAATAATTTTATTATTGGGTCTGACTGCAAAAGTCCACCCCAAGAAGTCGAAACCTTCTGTACTCTGCACTAATTTGGTTTTAGCTTCTTTAACTTTTAATCCTCTTATTGCTAAGAATTGGTCAATTGCTTCTCGCAAGGCTTTAACATCATCTTTTGGTTTAAGGATAAACACCACATCATCCGCATAGCGAAGTCCGTTGATTGCGTCTATTTCCCTACCTCCTCTAATGACCTTATATCTAACTTGATGTCCAACATTTTCTAGTCCGTGAAGGGCTATGTTGGCAAGTAGAGGACTAAT
>DATNQH010000024.1:0-5506 GCA_036704105.1 Leptolyngbyaceae cyanobacterium
TTCTGTGGTCAAATATAAGGTGACGGTTAAAGCAGAGGCAAATGTTCGTCCGACTGGTGAGTTGCGGATTGTTAACGCTGCAACCGAAGGTGCAGTTATGAGCATCTCTGTTAAAGAGAATCAAGTGGTCAAAACTGGAGATGCGATCGCGACAATTGACGATTCCCGCTTACAAACCAAAAAAAGCCAACTGCAAAATAGCATACAGCAAAATCAGTTACAACTCGTTCAAATTAACGGTCAGATTAATGCCATTAATCGCCAAATTTTAGCCGAAACCGATCGCATCGATCGCGTAGTTGCTGCGGCTGTTGCTGAACTTAGCGGTCGCAGCCGGGACTATCGAGACAAACAAATTACTACCGCTACTGATGTTGAGGAAGCACAGGCGAATGTAAAAGCTGCGATCGCCAGTTTAAAAGCAGATCAGACAAAACGCAACCGATATGAGGGTGTAGCAAAACAAGGAGCTTTATCTAAAGATCAATTTGAGGAAGCACAGCTAGCTGTTCGCCAGCAAGAACAAGCAGTTGAGGCTGCCAAAGCTAAATTGCAGCGCGTGCAAGCTGTTCTTAATCCGAGTGATGCAGAAGTTGCGATCGCAACTTCACGCATTGCTCAAGAAAAAGCGACGGGAAAAGCTAACATTGCCACATTAAATAAAGAACGGAATGCTTTGATTGGGCAACGGATTGAAATCCAAAAACAGCTAGACGGGGATAGCCGCGAACTCAAACAAGTAAATATTGAACTGAATCGCACTGTTATTACTGCTACATCTGATGGTATAATATCAAAGCTAAAACTGCGTAACAAAAGTCAAACAGTTAGCGCAGGCGAAGAAATCGCCGAGATTGTCCCAAATAATGCACCTATAATTATAAAGGCAGCCGTCGCACTACAGGATAAAAACAAGCTGAAAGAAGGTCAAAACGTACAAATGCGTGTTTCTGCTTGTCCTTATCCAGATTACGGCACTCTCAAAGGTAAGGTTAAAGCAATTTCCCCAGATGCAATTACTCCTGGGGCAAATGGTGCAAATACCACTGAGGCAACAGTTGCAAGCCAAAAGGCGGCTGTGCCTTCGTTTTATCAAGTAACGATTGAACCAGAAAACCTTACTTTAGGTAGAAGCGATCGCTCTTGTGCGATTCAATTGGGAATGGAAGGTACAGCCGACATTATTTCTAGAGAAGAAACTGTACTTCAATTCTTTCTTAGAAAGGCAAGGCTGATTGCAGATGTGTAACTGGTAAATGCATTTCTTTGCAACTATTCTTAACTAACTTAGTGATCGTACCGTTCGCTTTCCTATTATTCTGATAGGCGATCGGTTGTGGTTTGCTCAAAGACTGTTTCAAGCTGGAGGCATTGCTTATGATTCAAAGCTGGAAACTAGGGTTGGCGAGTTGGTTAGTGATGAGTGGTGCGATCGCTTCGTTAAGCTTCGCTAACGCTTTTTGGGTAAATTGCGCTTATGCCCAGATTACGGCCGATACTACACTGGGCATTGAAAATTCTACACTTACATCAACAGGATTGGTTGACGCGATCAATGGTGGTGCAACCAGAGGCGCTAACCTGTTTCATAGTTTTCAGGAATTCAACGTTAATGAAGGACGAACAGCAGTTTTTACGAATCCAACTGGAATTGAGAACATCCTAACTAGGGTAACAGGGGATAATCCTTCCAATATTCTCGGAACGCTTGGAGTTTCAGGGGGCAATGCCAACCTGTTTCTAATCAACCCCAAAGGCATCATCTTTGGAAAAAATGCCCGTTTGGATGTGAAAGGTTCGTTTGTGGCAAGTACAGCTAGTAGCCTAAACTTTGCTGATGGTACAAAGTTCAGCGCGACTGCTCCTCAAACCACACCCCTGCTAACAGTGAGTGTTCCCATTGGCTTGCAATTTGGGGCAGGTGCAGGGAGAATTATTAATCAGTCCGTTGTGGATAATATCGATGGTATACCTGTTGGTCTTCAAGTCGATCCTGAAAACACTTTAGCGCTCGTGGGGGGCGATGTAGCGCTGGAGGGTGGCAATTTAACAGCAGAAGCCGGACGGATTGAACTAGGAGGCGTTGCTAGTTCTAGTTTGGTCAGCCTCACCCCGACTGATCAAGGCTTTGCTCTAGGATATGAAGGTGTACAAAACTTCAGGGACATTCAATTGTCCCAAGCAGCTTATCTAGAAGCTAGTGGTGACGGCGGTGGCAATATCCAGGTGCAGGGCAAGCGCGTCACGCTTACCGATGGCTCAGGCATTGCAGCTGTTACCGCAGAGTCACGTTCAGGAGGAACTTTGACCGTGAACGCCTCTGACTCCGTAGAACTAATTGGGTCAGCAGATAATCAGAGTTTCAGCAGCTTGAATACTGATACTTTCGGTTCTGGAACTGCTGGCAGCATAAGCATTACTACAAAGCGGTTAATTGCCAACGGAGCATACATATCAGCTACTACTTCTGACTCAGGACAGGGTGGGAATTTGACAGTGAACGCTTTTGACTCTGTGGAACTGAGCAAAGCAGTAGAAACACCAGATGGTCAGGTTACTAGTGGCTTATTTACTGGGACTAGCAGTGCTGGTGATGCCGGAAACGTGAGGATTACTACGCGAAAGTTGACTGTCAAAAATGGGGCAGTAGTAACAGCTGGTACTAATATCGGTAGCCAGGGTAACGGGGGGAATTTAACTGTAAACGCTTCTGACTCTATAGAACTGAGTGGAACAGCACCAAATCCTGAGAATACTAGTGGCTTGTTTGCTCGGACTCGCGGTACTGGTGCTGCTGGCAACTTAACAATTACTACTGGGCAGTTGATAGTTCGAGATCAGGCTCAAGTAACTGTAAGTGGAGTAGAGACAGGAAATGCAGGCCATTTAGAACTTAGGGCTAGCAACATCCGGCTAGATAACCAAGGAGCTATCTTAGCTGATACCGCATTTGGTGAAGGTGGCAATATTAGGCTGCAAGCACAAGATATATTGCTGTTACGCGGCAATAGCAATATATCTACCACCGCAGGCAACCAAGGCGGTTTTGGTAATGGAGGCAATATTACTATCGATGCAGGTACGCTAATTGGGCTGGAGAATAGTGATATTACGGCTAATGCCTTCGAGGGCGAGGGTGGTTTGATTCAAATTACGGCTCAAGGCATCTTAGGGCTAGAGGTTCGTGAACAACGTAGTCACAATAGTAGTGACATAACTGCCTTTTCGCAGCAAAACCCCGAACTTAGTGGTGAGGTAGAAATCGACACGCTCAATGCTGACCTCAGCCGAGGGATAGTCTCCTTGCCAACCGTGCAAACTGATACCCAAGTAGTACAAGCTTGTCAACCAGGTGGAAGCCAAGCTAGTAGCGAATTCGTTGTGACTGGTCGTGGCGGCTTACCACCCAGTCCTACAGAAGCACTTAGCAGTGATTCGATTCAGATAGATTGGGTAACTCTCAATCCTGAGCCAGAAGACCGCTATAGTCTAGATGTTTCTCAGAATACAACTACGCCTGAGTCAATATTTATTGTGGAAGCTCAAGGATGGGTTTTTGGTAACAATGGCGAGGTGATGCTCACAGCCTCTGCACCTACCGCCTCCTTCCACATTCCTTGGATGACTGTGGTTGACTGTTATGCACCCAAAACTTCTTGACTTTAATTTCTAACAATATCACAGTTTTTTTGGAAATATCTTAGAAGTTTGTACATCAATTGTAAAATTTAGGCTCGAATCGTTACGCTCGATTCTTAAGTATTTAAACTGAGCCACTCCTTAAACTGTTTAAGGAGCGGCTGCTTTGAGCAATGATAGTAGGAATGGCAAACCTTACCAGGATAATCGGAAGCCATTCAAATCACCGCTAGTTCCTGTCTGCTGGATGGGGAGGCGGCGGCGGCTTGCAACCAGGTGGCTTTTGACCAGCTTCGCAGAAAGGAGGCGGTTCAAAACCACCTGGTTGCGGTTATCTAGATGGTTTAGGAGGTTTCGGTCTACAACCAGGCGGTTTTTGACCAGCTTCGCAGAAAGGAGGCGCTTGAAAAGCTGGTTGAAGAGGTTTCGGTCTACAACCAGGCGGTTTTTGACCAGCTTCACATATGGGAGGAGGCTCTCGTTTTGGCTTTTTTGGTTGAGCTTGAGAACTCAGCCCCATTCCCATCACAGCTATTTCTACAGCCAAAAGTGGAATTAGTAGCTGTTTTCCTAGTCGTTTAACCCTCATTTTCTCATTAAGAGGGAGTTTTTTACTTTTGGATAGTACCATAACCAACCTTTGGATAAATAAATCGCATCATACGAATCCAAGGCGTAGATGCTGTTTTGGCTCACTGTGTTGCTATAGTTCCCGTATAAGAAGTTGAATAAACTACAGCTAATTGCCACTAACTTCTTGATTGAGAAACTGGATACACTTGCTTATTTTTTACTGTATTACAATCATACTACAAAAAATAAGAATTCGTACAATTGATCGCCTAAATTTTTAGAGCGGCTGACCAAATCGCTCTGTAAGCAGTTTCTACGACCTCAACTTTTTGGAAAATAACTGATTCACATCACGCTAGTCTTGACTATGACGTTCTTATAGTATCGATTCGACAAGCAACAGCAAGAAAATGACAAGAAAACAGCCTGCATTTCTTCGTGGAAGTAGAATCGTAATATTTTTGATTCTATTATTATGCACGGCAGTATTGCCGCCTACCCTTGCTTATACGACGGCGGAAAACTCTATTATTCAAAACTTATCCAATGCCCAACAATTGGTGCAGCAAGGCAAAAAATTCTACGATGCCGAACAGTTTACCGGGGCGATCGCACTCTTGCAACAAGCTGTTAATTCCTTCAAAGCTTCTGAGGATAAACTGAACCAAGCTATGGCATTGAGCAATCTTTCCTTAGCTTACCAGCAACTCGGACAGTGGGACAAAGCAGAAGATGCGATCGCCTCCAGTCTCAATTTACTAGGATATTCCGTCAAGAAGAGAGCAGGGGGTGCAGGGGGTGCCGGGGGTGCAGGGGCAGAAATCCAAAATCTACAAGTCCTTGCCCAAGCCTTAGATATTCAAGGTCGCCTACAATTGGCACAAGGAAAAACTGAACTAGCTTTAACTACCTGGCGACAAGCAGCTAATATTTATGTAAAATTAAAAGATTATGCTGGGCTAACCCGTAACCAAATCAACCAAGCTCAAGCCTTACAAACTTTAGGGCACTATCGTCAGGCACAAAAAACTTTAACACAAGTCCAACAAAGTCTTCAAAAACAACCAAATTCCGATCTCAAAGCTACAGGATTACGCAGCCTTGGCAATGTGTATCGAGTTGTCGGTAATTTAAAAACATCCCATCAGGTATTAGAGGAAAGTTTGGATGTGGCAAAGCAATTGCATTCTTCCCAAGCGATCGCTGATACTCTACTCAGTTTAGGTAATACTGTCCGCGCCCAAAAAGATACTCAAGCCGCTTTAAAGTTTTATCAACAGGCTGCTAATGCATC
>DATNQH010000025.1:0-2445 GCA_036704105.1 Leptolyngbyaceae cyanobacterium
TTATTTATTATTGTAACCTGCGACCATTTAATCCAAAACAGCAGCCGAGAGTCCCTCTAAAAGTGCGATCACTATTCAACAGTAGGTTGCTCCTCTCCTGTGTAAGATATGTTAGCGATGCCTGGCGACAAGCCGCTATGCGTTACGTATCAAATCAACTTTGTACCTCATACACCTGATATTGCCATTGGTATTTTGGCTTTTTGAGTCTTTGCTCAATTTGGCAGCAATTCTCATTATGGAATTTCAACTAGTGTTAGGTGGGAAATTTAACTCCAAGCCTTGGATCATGAAGGTGAGCAAGTGATCCCAACTGTCAAAACAGAGATAACGGGTTAAGGCTCGCAAATCATCAAAGAAGGTTTTACGGGTCGGCAAGTGCGCTCGAAGTAGCCGATATTTCGCATCCAATAACTCCAGCAGGGTATGAAACAGCAGGGACAGGATGTTTAGAGTGGCGAGGAACGAGGAGAGATGCTGTTTGCCGTGTCCGAAATTATGTTCGAGATGATAGCCCTTAGTTTTGAGGGTATTGTTGTTTTCGTTTTCCACCTTCGGGCGAGTGCGACCTGCTAAGGCAATATCTGCCACTGTTTCATCTGTAATGGTGTAATTGGTTGCAAAGGCATTCTTGTAAACGATCTTGCCATCCGGTCGAGTCACAGTTAGTTCACACCAATTCACTAGCAGGGCATCGTCATCATCTTTGAGTGGCACTTGGTTGAGATAACGGTAGGTATAGGTTTCCTCAACTTTGCCCGTCCACCGTTTGTAAATCACAGTTGGTAGGGCAATACCCTCTAAGTGTTCATAAAGGGTTTGGTGAGATTCCGGACGGCAGACTAAAATGAAATCGAACTGTTGGCTCAAGAGCAATTCACATAAAGGTTGGTGGCAATAGAGGTCATCCCCCAGCACTGTTACCTTCAAGCGTTGATACCGTGTCCCCTGCTGCAACAGCCACCGTTTTGCAGCAGCATTCTCGCAGTCCTGCTTGTCATGACCATCCTGCGGCACAATGAACTCTGGAACTAACGGAATCACTTGGGCGCGACCAGGGCAGACGATGACGGGAGTCATGACGCTGTGGAAGTAATATTTCTCGCCGTTCTTCAAGCTCCGGCTTGAACAGTGGGGACAGTGAATCTTGCTCGATCCGAAATACTCGGTTCCATCGAGCGCCACCAGTAGCGTGCCAGCAAACGAGCGGAAGTTCGACAACTGCTGCTCATTCTCCAGAACCTGCAAGATTTCTTCAAACACCCCAAACACGCTTTGCGGTTTCACCTCGCCCTTGCAAATCAGGGATGTGGTTGTCACTCGGTATCTGATGCACCCCAAACAGACTCTGGGCATTACTGCGCCCTTTTTTCTCTGCCATCATGCGTTGGTAAGCTAGAAACGATGAGTTTTGGGTAAAGAACACGGCTTTTCGCGCTTAAGCCTGCATCCTCCATCCTATATCGGGTATTCTTGCCAGTGCGCTTATCTGGTAACGCTTCCAGCACTTGGCGAAAGTAACCCACTATCGTGTCAAACGACCCTGGCTGTTTCAACGGCTCTTGCTCTCTTGGGTCTTCGATATATCAATACAGTATCGGTATTTCAAGGGTTTGGCTAGCTATTTGTCAAAATGAGAATTGCTGGCATTGTAGTAGTGGACAAAATACCAGATGGCACCAATATGATTTTCCAACTATTTTCATTTTATGTGCAAACCGACATTAAATTTACAGCAAATCGGGTATTCCTCCACTATACCGTTGAGAAGAGCAATTCTCATAACCTATTTTATAGAGTCAGAGTCTAGCTAAAGTCTAGCGGAAACTACTGCAATCGCATAAATTGATCTAGGTAAACTTTTCGATTACCACTTCTCACATCTAGTAATAACCGCCCAAATTACTTTGGGCGGGCGTTGTCTTAGACATTAGCGGGGAGTCTTTCTAAGAAACTCACTCTTTGGTGCGCCACCGAATCGCACATTATATTATTTATTACAACAAAATAGTTGTGTTATATTAAGAAGACACAACTATTTTGTTGTGTCTTCGAGAACACGCCAACCGGATGAAAACAGGACGACTCATGTGCAACAAACCAAAGACATTACAACCAAGACTTAAAAGTTATCTATGGCTATTCCAGCGTTTGAAGAAAATGGGAATTTACCTATGGGAATTCACACCGCTACTTGGCAGGAAGTTGAGGAGTTTTTGGGCTTCAATCAACGCCGTCGAGAGCTTTTATCTGGACTAATGCGCGCTTGTCAAGCGTTAAAACTTGCAGGATGCCGCAGAATATATATTGATGGCAGCTTTGCGACCAGTAAGGAATATCCTGGTGACTTTGATGCCTGCTGGGAAGATGATGAAGTTGACTATGAAAGATTAGACCCTGTTCTTCAAGATTTTAGCCATAGCCGGGCTGCGCAAAAAGCTAAGT
>DATNQH010000026.1:0-46684 GCA_036704105.1 Leptolyngbyaceae cyanobacterium
AGACTTACTATTTTCTTCCCCTTACCCTTTTACCTTTTACCAAGAAGTATTGAAACTATACAACGTCCCATGCGCTCTGTTGTTTGGTTAGCAAAGATGCTGTACGAATTTGGTCAAACTGGAAAAATTAATCATAAATTAATTATTGATACTCTGACATACAATACTCGTAATGATAAAGCATTTGCTTTGCGTGGAGCTAACACAAGGCAATACATGACCTATGTTGAACTTAGAAAACCTAGAATAACCAAAGCAGAAATCAAACACATTATCTTAGGAAGAGGTCAAGAATATCTTAGTCCTGAGAGAAGATTTGATGCTATTATTTTAAGTAATCCAGAAAATTTTGGTATAAGCTAAATAGGATTTAGCTAATATTATGAACTATAGTGTTAAGTCAAGCTTACAGCATTCAGCATTAAAAGTTATAGATGTATTTGCTGGTTGTGGTGGTTTATCATTAGGTTTTCAGAATTTAAATTTTAATATTGTGGCAGCATTTGATAATTGGCAGCCAGCCATCAAAGTCTACCAAGCTAACTTTAAGCATCAAATTTTATACTGCGATCTTCAAAATTTGAACCAAGAATATCAAATTTTTAGCCAATTTGAACCGGATATAATTATTGGCGGACCTCCTTGCCAGGATTTTTCTAGCGCGGGTAAACGCAATGAAGAATTGGGAAGAGGCGACTTAACTATTTTGTTTGCTGAAATTGTTGATAGAATCAAACCCCAGTGGTTTGTTATGGAAAATGTTGATAGATTAGCTAAAAGTTATAAATATAAAGTTGCCAGACAGATTTTTAAAGAAGCTGGATATGGACTTAGTGAAAAGATATTAGATGCTAGCTTGTGTGGAGTACCGCAGAAGCGTAAGAGATTTTTTTGTGTAGGAGAAATTTCGGGAGAAGATGAAAGTCTAAATCCTTATTTTGAAGCTAATTTATCAAAACGACCAATAACAGTTAGAGAATATTTAGGAAATTTAGGAATTGAATATTACTATAGACATCCAAGAAGCTATAAACGAAGGGCAATTTTTAGTATTGATGAACCAAGTCCTACAATTAGAGGTGTGAATAGACCGATTCCTACAACTTACAAAATGCATCCTGGCGATGCTGGGCCAGTTTCACCTCAGTTACGCCCTTTAACTACTCTTGAAAGAAGCTATATACAAACGTTTCCTCCTAATTTTATCTTTGAGGGTTCAAAAACTGACCTAGAGCAAATGATTGGCAACGCAGTACCAGTTAAACTGGCTGAGTATGTAGCCCAGTGCATAGTTCAATACATCAAAGACAAAGCAAGCAAAGTGGCTGAGAACTTGACTACTGAAGCACAATCTGTTGGGCTGGGTAGTCAGTTTGTCCAACTATGCTTACTTGACTAGAGCAAATAGCAAATTTATGCTTGATCGCCTTGCTGATTGTAGCTTGTAACAGCTGCCCTGAGATCCCCCTTATGTTCCGCCAAAAGCTTTTCGCCTGCTTCTGGTTCTAAACCAGTCCAATGCATCAATAAAGCTAACTTTACTGACTTGCCACTGCGTTCTAGTAATACTTCCGCAGGCTCTGGCTGTAAACCTGTAATATCTTGCAAAATTCGCCTAGCGCGATCGCGTAACTTTTTATTTGTTACTGCCACATCCACCATGCGATTACCATAAACTTTCCCCAGCCGCACCATCACTCCGGTAGAAAAAATATTCAAGGCCAGCTTAGTTACTGTCCCAGCTTTGAGACGAGTTGAACCAGCTAAAATTTCTGGCCCTACCAACAAGCGAATATCGACATCTACATTAGCGTTAACTTGTTCCACTGGCACGCAAGCGATGAAAACAGTAGCCGCGCCTCGTTGTTTTGCTGCTTGCAATGCCCCGTGAACATAAGGCGTTGTTCCCCCTGCTGTTATCCCTACCACTACATCGAGTTGGGTGATTTGGTGTTGAGCGATCGCCGCCTCTCCATCCTCTGCCCGATCCTCTAAATCTTCCGAACTGCGGACTAACGCACCAGCCCCACCTGCTATAATTCCCTGCACCAACTCTGGTGGAGTACAAAATGTTGGCGGACATTCGGCAGCATCTAACACTCCTAGCCGCCCACTCGTACCCGCACCAATATAAAACAGCCGTCCTCCATGCCGTAAAGCTTCAGCCGTGCAGTCAATAGCCGCAGCTAGTTCCTTTTTAGCCGCAGCCACAGCCGCGATCACTTTGGCATCCTCAGAGTTAAATAACTCTACCAACTCCAGGGAACTTAAAGAGTCTAAGTTCTGACTATGAGGATTAACCTGTTCTGTTAATAAATGCCCTCGATCCATAATTCGTAAGTCGTAAGTCGTAAGTTAAAACTTGCCCCTTGTCCCCTTTGCCCCTAATCCCCACTGGGCTTCGCCCCGCTTCGCTAACGTGGGGGCCCCGAGTTCCCCTTGTCCCCTTGTCCCCTTGTCCCCTTGTTCCTCTTACAACAACCCTTCGAGTCTACGGCGAATGCTATCTATATCAGTATCTAAAAACTCTTGTTCTGTTTTTGGTTCATCCCCCAGCCAGTCAGTTTTGTCGACATTCGCGTCTGGTGGAATTGCCAAAGCACCCTCTGGGACAACTTCCCAATCATAACCAGCGCTTTCACAAAATTCCTTAATTTCCTCAGCATCCATTGCTTCAACACTGGCGGTTGGGAAATCCTGGGCTTCCAACAGCAACGCAAAGCGGAGGGCATCGTCTTCGGACTCGAACATCAAAATTTTATTGCGAGCGCCTTCCTGAATCGTATGAATTCCCTCACTCTCTGTTCGGGCGTTAAACAGTAAAACAAACACGCGCATAGGTGCAATCATATTTTCTTCCTTATTTGTTAAACATATTAAAGTTCTTAGTTACTTATGCAAACAGATGTTTATGGAAAATGTTACGACAACTTCACATCTTAATTGCTTTAATTATTGAATTATCCTTAAATCTTGGAATATTGCGCAAATGTATTAATTCTGTCAAGCAGCTGCATCCAATAAATTTCAGCCAAGGCAAATGACTAATTCCCCCGATTCGGAAAACCAAGCCCAAACCTCTAATTGGCAATGGAAAAGACTTTTATTTAGTCGCGTTAGCGTTGCCATAGGTATTCCACTACTGTTGGGATTGGCAGCTGCTGCTTGGTGGTTGCGTATGTTTGTCAACGAGCAATTAGCGCCACTGGTAGCAAAAAATCTCACTCAGACATTTAACCGACCAGTTCAAGTTGGACGAGTAGAAAAGTTTTCTCTGAATGGATTGCGGTTTGGGGCAACTTCTGTTCCAGCCACACCTACCGATCCAGACAGGGCATCAGTTGAAGCTGTAGATGTTGCTTTTAATCCCATACAACTATTATTCACTCGCACTCTCAAGCTCGATGTCACCTTGGTTAACCCGGATGTGTACATTCAGCAGGACACTCAGGGGCGCTGGGTTGATCCTAACATTTCAAGCGGAGGAGAGCCTGGGCCAATTCAAATTGTCTTAGATAAATTGTATCTGCGTAATGGCGATGTAGTGTTGGTATCAAATGTGATACAGACGCAGCGCCCCACGCCGCAAAATACAGCAGCGATCGCCTCTGTTAATGGAGAAGTCAAGTTTCGGGAAAATTACCAACTGATTCAGTTCGATGTGGATGGTAAACCCAAAACAGGTGGAACTTTAGGACTGGAAGGAGATTTTCGCCCCCAGACAGGACAAGCTGGCATAAATGTCAAGACTCAAAACTTTCTCGCTTCTGACCTGACTCGGTTAATTAAGTTACCGCTTGAACTACAAGGTGGTAGAGTCAATTCTGAGTTAAAAGCAAATTTAACTGCACAAAAGCTGACAGGGCTTTATGGTACTGCCGATCTCATGTCAGTCACAGCCCAAGCAGATCGACTCCCACAACCATTTCGCAATTCTCAGGGAAGGCTGCGTTTCCAGAAAACAGAAATTCAACTCAATAACGTTTCTAGCAGCTATGGTAAAATTCCCGCGATCGCAAACGGTTCCCTAGATACCGAAGGTAACTACAATCTCTCAGCAACAGTGAAAGCAGTAAGTGTAGCTGCTGCCAAAGATACACTGAAATTACAACTGCCCGTCCCAGTAACTGGCGCTTTCCGCGCTGGGGCGAAGCTTACCGGGCCAATTCAGCAGCCTGTACTTTCAGGTACAGTTGCTAATATTCAACCAGTAAGAGTTGACAAAGTTAATATCAGTAAGGCTAGTACAAATTTTACCCTTGCAACTGCGGCAAGTACGATTAAATTCGCCAATATTCAAGCAACACCGACAGTTGGGGGAAAAGTCACTGGTAATGGCAGCATCAAGTTTGCACTACAACCAGGACAATCGACAGGGCTGAATTTCAATCTGGTGGCGCAGAATGTTCCGGGAGATGCGATCGCCAAATCATATGGTGTCAACACAGCAGCAGTCAAAATTGGTTCTGTCTCTGCCTTAGCTTCTGTCTCCGGTACACCAGAAAATCCTCGCACTGATATCAACTGGCAAGCACCCCAAGCTACTTATCCTGGCACAGGAAAGCTGGTAGTTTTCAATGCTAAAAACATCTTATTCCGCGACACCACTTTCCGTGTTGCCAGTGGTACTGTCTCAACATCTGGGCAGCTAGTCGGTCAACGTTGGCAGGCTGACGTTACGGCAGCTAAAATTCGGTTAGGAGATTTCGCCCAAGTACCGCCATCTCTACAGTCTCCCGTAAATGGCACGTTCAAATTTTCCGGCAGTGCAGCTTCTTTTCAACCGCAACAACTTCGTGCCAATGGTTCTGGACGGTTGACAGGAATTGGTGGTGGGACGATAAATGTCCCCAGCATCCAAGTAGCAGGGGGGCGCTGGCAAACGCAACTTCAAGCATCTGATGTGCAGTTGCAGCGTCTAGCAGCAGTACCGCCGCAGTTGTGGGGAAATCTGGCAGGGACATTCAACTTGTCAGGCAGCACAACTGATTTTGAACCAAAAACCCTACGTGCCACAGGACAGGGACGGTTAAACGTAGCTGGTGGTACGGTGACGGCATCAAACATTCAACTGGCTGAAGGTGCGTGGCAGCTAGCTGTCAATGCCGCCAATGTGCAACTGAATCGATTAAATCAGCAGTTGCGCGGTCAACTCACTGGTCAACTAAACTTAGCTGGAACTGTAGATGCTTTTAGCCCTGCTGGGATTCGGGCTGGGGGTGAAGTGCGATTTTCACCAGAATTAATCGGGCAACCCTTGACTGCTTCTTTGCGTTGGGACGGGCAAAAGTTAGTCATACCACAAGCCACATCACCAAATTTGCAAGCTAGTGGCACGATCTATGTAGATAGGCAAAATTATGCGTCGGTAGAGGGAATTAATTTTAATGTCCGGGCGCAGGATTACGATTTGCGCAACATTCCCGTGCAGTTGCCAAGTTTCGCTAGTGTTTCCGGTAGAGCGAATTTTACTGGACAAATTACCGGAAACTTGCCAACACCAAATGTGGCGGGTTCGTTGCAGCTAGAAAATTTGGTAGTCAATAATCTAGCTTTCGATCCAGTCTTGGCTGGGAACGTACAGCTACAGCCCGGACGCGGTGTAAATGTAGACTTAACGGGAAATCAAAGCGATCGCATTGCTGTCAATCTTAATCCCAATTATCGCCCCAACTCTTTCTTAGTGCGGGTCAATCAAGCCGTAGCAACTGGGAGAACTCAAGGAGAGAATCTGCTGGTAAATGTTAACAACTTTCCCTTGCAGATCTTGAACTTGGTTCCGCCTAACACTGCCTTTGGTGTGGGGCCGATTGGTGGGATTGTATCAGCAGATTTGGAAGTTAATTTAGATAAATTGGCAGTAGCAGGGAACACAGAGATCGCCTCTCCCGCAATTGGTCGATTGCAAGGCGATCGCTTGGTGGCTGATTTTCGCTATGCCAATGGTGGCGGGACACTCACAAGCAGTGAATTTGTCAAGGGAGAGAGTCGCTACGCCCTTGCTGGTAGCTTTAACCCCTCTCCCAAGGGTCCTGAATTCCAAGGAAAAGTCAACATTACCCAAGGCAAGATCCAAGATCTAGTAGCTGCACTTCCATTTTCTAATATTGAAGACCTTCAAGACTTGCAACGCGGAGCGCAACCAGCCACGGCCGTTGGGGCGAAAAACTTAGGAACCCTGCAAGTAGGTCTGCCAAATGCACCCCTGCTGACTCAAATCCGTCGCTTTGCGGAAATAGACACGTTGCTACAACAGCAGCGTCAACAGCGCGGGAATACTCCCTCCATACCACCTTTGACAGAGCTACAAGGGACTTTCGGTGGGGAAATAGCTGTAAATGGTTCTCCACAAACTGGAGTAGCGGCAAACTTCGCTCTCAGAGGCGAAAGGTTCAATTGGGGTTCATACAAAGCCGACCGGATCATTGCCTCTGGCAGCTTTGAAAATAGCGTCTTGACGTTATTACCTTTAAGGATTGAGTCAGATCGAACTTTACTAGCTCTTACTGGTAGCGTTGGCAGTAAAGAACAATCCGCTCAGCTGCGAGTGAGAAATTTTCCTGTAGGTGAATTGAATAATTTTGTCCAGCTACCAGTTTCTGTTACAGGTAATTTAAACGGTGCGGCAACTTTAGCAGGTAGCCGTGAAAATCCACAAGCAGTAGGGGAATTGCAGCTAGAACAAGGCACTTTGAATCGAAATCCTGTAGAGTCAGCATCAGCCAGTTTTAGCTATGCCAATGCCCGCTTTAGTTTTGGCAGTACTGTGGTAATTTCAGGCCCAGAACCAATCGAGATCGCAGGTAGCGTTCCCTTGCCTTTGCCTTTTGCTAAGGTGCAACCAGATAGCGATCGCATTAGCTTGGATGTAAGTGTCAGAAATGAGGGACTAGGGTTAATAAACCTGTTCACAGACCAGGTGGCTTGGGAAGGAGGAGAAGGACAAGTAGAGTTACAAGTGCGGGGGACTACAGCCCAGCCAGTAGCAACAGGAATTGCCCAAATCAACAATGCTATTATTAGCGCCTCAGCTTTAAAAGAACGACTAACCAACGTGACGGGAACGGCACGATTCAATACTGACCGAATTGCAGTTGAAGGTGTCCGGGGGAATTTCTCTAGAGGCCAGGTAGTAGCTCAAGGTGTAATTCCCATCTTTAATAGCTTGGCACTAAATGACCTAGACGCAACTAATCCCCTCACAGTTAAACTAGACAATTTGACGCTGAATCTGGAACAGCGGTATCAAGGGGGCGTAAACGGTAACGTT
Source organism: Leptolyngbyaceae cyanobacterium (assembly GCA_036704105.1). Lineage (GTDB taxonomy): Bacteria > Cyanobacteriota > Cyanobacteriia > Cyanobacteriales > Chroococcidiopsidaceae > Chroococcidiopsis. The sequence goes on from DATNQH010000026.1 coordinate 7,271, forward strand.
GCGATCGCAGGTTCAGCACTCAACCCTATTATTAGTGGTGAAGTGCTACTGTCTCAAGGTCAAGTTTTCCTCCCAACTACTGCCGATCCCACTGCGGGATCTGCAGGATCTGCAGATGTGGGGGGACAAAGGGACAAAGAAGTTCAATCCAAAATCCAAAATCCAAAATCCAAAATCCAAAATCCCTCAACTTCCTCAACTAGCGGCGGAAACATGGTGGATTTTAACAATCTGCGGCTGACACTGGATGATGGAATTGCAATTGTGCTGCAACCAATTCTGAATTTTCAAGCAAAAGGCACTCTTACTGTCAATGGTAGTTTGAATGACCTGCGCCCCACTGGCACCATCCGCCTTACTGGTGGCAACGTCAACTTATTCACAACGCAATTTAACCTTGACAAAGGTTATGAAAATACAGCAACTTTTACCCGCAGGCAAGAAATCGATCCAAATTTAGATGTTCAGCTAATAGCGTCAGTACCAGAAGTAACCCGTAACAGAATTCCTTCCTCCTCAATATCTAGCGAGATTGCTGATACGCTCTCTTCTGATGCAGGATCTTTACAAACGGTGCGCGTTCAAGCCGCAGTCAAAGCACCCGCTAGCGAGTTATTCGATAACTTAGAACTGACAAGCACGCCTTCTCGCAGTCAGTCAGAAATCATTGCTTTGATTGGAGGTGGTTTTGTGCAAACACTGGGACGCGCTGACACTGCGGCGGGAATAGCTAATATTGCAGGTTCAGCTCTACTTGGTAGCTATCAGGGAACCTTTACTAATATTGGCAATGCTTTCGGTTTGTCAGAATTGCGTTTATTCCCCGCAGTGATTACTAACGAAGAGAAATCGCGTACCTCTTCTACACTAGGTTTAGCAGCTGAGGCTGGCATTAATATTTCTCGTAGTGTTTATTTCTCTGCACTGAGCTATTTAACAGCAGATCAGCCCACCCAATTTGGTTTCAGCTATCGCCTGAATGACAGAATTCGCGTCCGTGCTTCTTCAGATTTCACTGAGGACACGAGGGCGGTGGTTGAATATGAGGCTCAGTTTTAAAGGATGAATTATGAATTATGAATTATGAATTATGAATTATGAATTAAGCATTCAACATTCAACATTCAACATTCAGCATTCAGCATTCAGCATTCAGTATTCATAATTCATCCTTTTCTAGTTCCTTGTGTCAGCTTGAGATTTAAAATCGATAAAACCAAGATCGCTAAGAACAGTACTAAGCCAATCGTACAGGCATAGCTCATTTCTAATTCACGAAATCCTTGCTCGTAGAGGTAATAAACAATTGTTTTGGAACTATTGCGCGGCCCTCCTTGAGTCATGATATAAATTTCTTCAAACACCTTAGTCGCAGAAATAGCAGAAATCACTGCTACCAAGACTAAATAGGGTCGCATCAACGGGACTGTGATGTCCCAGTGTTTGCGCATACCATCCGAGCCGTCGATCGCTGCTGCTTCATACAATTCATCTGGAATAGACTGCAACCCGGCTAGGTAAATCACCATGTAATAGCCCAATCCTTTCCATACCGTTACCGCCATCAGGCTGAAAATGGCGAATTTAGGACTAGTCAGCCAAGGTATACCATCTGCTATCCCTAATTGTTTCAATAACTGATTGAGTAAACCATTTTGAGCATATAGCCATCTCCAAGCTATTCCTGCTACTACCATTGAAATTACAACTGGGGTATAGTAAGCAGCGCGAAACCATTGAATTCCGCGTAGCTTCTGGTTAACTAAAATTGCCAGGGCCAAAGGTACGATCGCCAAAATCGGCACTACTCCCACCAGATAAATCAGGGTGTTCCCCATTGTCTGCCAAAACAGCGGATCGACCCATAAACGGCGGAAGTTGACAAAACCTACCCATTGCGGCGGTTGCGTCAGGTCGTATTCATAGCGAGTAAAGCTGAGATAAAACGCTTGGAATGCAGGATAAAAGACTGTTAGCCCCAAAACAAGCAGGGCTGGTAGCAAAAACAGGTATGGGGTTAGTCGCTGTTGAAGCTCTCCCCAATTTACAGGCATGGGTTTTTGCATATAAACTCACTTGTCTTTGTAATCTGCCTTGGGTTGCAACAGTTTAACAGAATTCAAAAGTCGCGCATTCAAAAGTCAAAAATCTCTATACCCCAGTCCAAAACCTAAAATCTAAATTCCAAAATCGTATGAGAGCCAGAATCGAAAATGAGATCGTTTTGCTCCACAAAGAGGATGTGCCAAGTTTCAAAAAAGGCGGCTCGTCTGTCAGAAACAGCTATTTTTGGGCATTACGCTCGATCGCTGGTTGCGCGCCTCGCAATGGCGACTGGGAATATGAATCAGAAGTTTGGTTAGCGCTTTGTCGAATGCTGTTATCTTTTAGTGAATCTGGCTATCTCGGCTTGAAAGAAACCATACTAGAATTTCCGCGATCGCAACTAGAAATTCCACAAGTGCTAAGACCTGTTGCCACTTGGGAATAATGATAAATGCTAAATGCTGATGTAAAAAAATTCATCATTCATCATTTCATTGCTCCTTGCCCCTAATTATGGTTCAGACGCATAGCTAATTTGGTCAGAATGGTAATTTGGTGGTTCGATGTGAATTACAACTCTGGCTGGACCAAATTTTTCTTTCAGCCGTGCTTCTACTTCTGTGGTGATGTAGTGTGCAGTTTCTACATCAGGAGCATAAACGATCAAATGCATTTCAATAAAGACTTGCCGTCCAACTACACCACGAGAAGCAATATCATGGCAGTTGATTACACCTGGTACAGATAGGGCGATTTCATGAATTTCTTCCGGGGCGATCGCCACTTCATCTACCAACCAAGGCAAATTTTCCTTTAACACCTCCCAACCACTCCGAAATACCATAAAACCAATTGGAAACGCTAGCAGCACATCCAGCCATTGAAGTAGTGGTACATTAAAAATCTGTCCCTGCCATACACCAATCAATCCAGCCAAAACCGTGAACGTTACCCAACCATCACTCATGGTATGTTTGGCATCAGCAATCAAAATCCGACTACCCACTCGCTGTCCTACTTCGTCTTCATAAAGGGCGACGAAAATATTCACCCCAAGTAAAATTAGCAGTAACCACAACTCTATTGCTGTTATATTTATTGGCTCTCCACCTTTGACAATTCGCTCTACTGCTCCTTTTAAAATTTCAAATCCTGTTACACCGATAAAAGCAGCAATTCCCAATGCTCCTACTGCTTCAAATTTTTGGTGTCCGTAGGGGTGATCGCGATCAGGTAAGGGAGAAGAAAGCCCACTAGCAATTAGTCCCAAAATATTATTGCCGCTATCTATAACTCCATGCAAAGCATCAGCTATCAAGCTGAGCGAACCCGTCCATAAACCCAATAATGCTTTCAATGCCGTTACCAGCAGGTTAAACATTAGGGTGATAAGCAAAACTTTTCGCACTGCTACGCGATTATCTATTATTGCCATATATTTCTACTTAATTCGACATAAAGCATGGGGTTAATGGTCATCTAAATTTACCTGTCAGTGGTTGAGACAAGGTTGCACAGAAAACAGGTTGTTTTGTGAATGTGTTAGTTAACTCAAATTATTATTTCTTATCCCATAACAATATATTTTTATCCCAGAATCTGAATAAGATTTTTCACACTTTTACCTGCGATCAAGTGTCGAATTCAAAGATATCTCTAGAGTGTTGAGAATAATTCTTAATTAGCAACGACGAATAACCTGAACTACAAAGCGATCGCTTGGCTGGGATAAGTCTTTCTTTTCGTCCAAGGAAGATGATTAAATTAAAGTAATTAATACCGTTTTGTTTTATTGGTGCAACATTTGAATTCCTAAAACTGTCTGCTAGTAAGGGCTTTATAATCCAAAATCTAAAATCCGCTCATCCAAAATGGTATAAGGCGCTGAGTGGCAATTGCTTATTACCCAGTTGCTAAAACATCATAAAGCTGTTTTTGTCTATATATTCTTAATAACTCTTATCAACTAGCCGGGAATTGTAGCTGATTCGATCTGATTTGTATTCAGGCGGCTCGACATGAATTAAAATCCTGGCAGGGCTGAATCTTTCTTCTAGAAGAGATTCAACTGCCTCAGTAATACTGTGAGCCGTGTCTACATCTTTAGCATCTACGATTAAATGCATTTCAATAAAGACTTGGCGACCGAGTAAACCGCGAGAGGCAATATCATGACAGTTAATTACCCCTGGTACAGATAATGCGATCGCGTGAATGGCTTCCGGAGCGATCGCCATTTCATCCACCAACCAAGGCAAATTTTCCTTCAACACTTCCCAACCGCTGCGAAACACTAGCAAGGCGACAGGAAAAGCCAAAATCACATCCAGCCACCCAAGTTGGGGTAAATTTAAAACTCGTCCCTGCCAAACACCAATCAACCCAGCCAGGACAGTAATTGTCACCCAAACATCACTCATGGTATGTTTAGCATCTGCAATCAAAATTGCACTACCCACCCGTCGTCCTACGCTGCGTTCGTAAAAAGCAACGAAAATATTTACCCCTAACACAATTAGCAGCAACCACAACTCTGATGCAGAGATATTGACTGGTTTGCCGCCCTGGAGAATTCCCTCTATCGCCCCTTGTAAAATCTCAAAGCAGGCTATGCCTAAAAACGCCGCAATTCCCAATGCTCCCACAGCTTCAAATTTCTGATGTCCGTAGGGATGATCGCGATCGGGAATAGGGGAAGAAAACCGACTGGTAATTAATCCCAAAATATTATTGGCGCTATCTGTGACGCTATGCAAGGCATCAGCGATTAAACTGAGAGAACCCGTAGACCAACCCAATACTGCTTTCAATACCATCACGAATAGGTTAAGCAGTAGGGTGATGAGCAAAACCTTGCGTACTGCCGAGCGGTTATCTAACGTCATAGTCATAAGTCATTGGTCATTAGTCATTAGTTTAATTACACAAGACAAACGACATAGACGCGTCTTTCTCGACTTCCCGCACGGTAGGACAAAGAACAAATGACAAATATAGTTAATTTCTTTGCTTGTGCAACTATATCTTTTAGCATTATTAGGAGAATGTTAGAAAACAATTTAATACTCCATGTCTCCCACTCATCTAAAGCTAAACCTAGTTGAAGGTTCTGTCTCGTTTAACTTTTCAGCCCAAGCAGCACGAGAATTACAAGCAGCAATTTCACAATTAATGGATCGCCTCAAAGCTGTTGCTGCTAAGACAACACCAGGGGGGAAAGCTAGTCCTCAGCCACCTTTGGAGTATCGCCACACTGGCGAGGTATTTCTAGAAGTGTTCTGCAACCCCAATATCTGGCCTAGCCCTTTTGCAGCTAAAGTTCTGTTGACAGTACGGGATGCTAACATTCGCCTAACTACAGAAGCTGAACTCACCCGCCTGATCGAAGATGTGAATCAATTTCTAGAACAGGTATAGCGATATCGTCTGGAGTTAAATACTTATGTTTTGACAAAATAGCCGTAACTCGTAAATCTTTTGTCGTAAGTAATAAAAAAATCGAGAGAGCAACCTAAAATAAGTCGTAAGTCGTAAGTTAGAAGGTGGTTTCAAGACTATTTATAAAACCTGCAATTTATAAATAACAGCTGTTTGACTTAGGACTTACGACTTATCACTTACGACTTAACGGACATTTCGGCATCGATTAGTCGTTTTCCCAATCTTCTCTGCCAATCAGATCGCCGATGCGATCGCGCAACAAGAAGTCACATTTTTCTAGTTCGGATTCAATGCCAACCCACTCACGCGCTGGAATGTACTGACAAAGATTGTAGATTGGCTGTTGTCGGCTAACCACTCCTTTTTGCACTAGTTGACGCGCTTCATCTTGGATCATATCCAGAGAATAGTAGATTGGTTGCACCGTATTCACGCTCATAGTTTTAACCTAAAAATGTTTGTTTATATAGCTTTCAACGCTCACAAGGATAGCAGACGCTCAAAGATTCGGCTTTTGCTGCGTTAATTTTGTAGTTGGATATACTGAATTGTTTTCATTTTGACGCTACAAATCCCATATATATATTAATAAATATTAAGCAAATCAACAAATCTTGACATTTGTTATATTCAATGGTATCGCGTAGAACTTGCTATAGATAAGGATTGCAGTTACTTCCATTTTAATTCTCTTAGTTTAGGAGCGGGTTAAGGTTTGGCTGTTTCTACCTTTAGATAGGTAAATGTGAGACAAAAACCGTGCTTAGGACAGAGAAATTTCGATGCCTAGCAGTTTGTGCATAACAATTTCCTGGGCGGCTGGCATCTGTCCGTAGGAAAAAACACAAGGCACTTCTACTGGTAAAGTTGGCAGCAATCGATCTAGGGCATATGGACTACCGTAAATTACTAAAGCTTGCAAATTGCCAGAATTTAATAATTTCTTAGTCCAAGCTTGTGCTACTTGTGTTAGACCAGCACTACCCCGGAAGGGATTACCGCGAATGAATAACTGAAGCAGGGTAGGTCGATCGCCATCGTCTATAGTAGCGATCGGTGTGTGCAAATCGCAAAGCATAGTAGTATAGCCAGCAAGTCTAGGTAATGCGATCGCTGGGGCTTGTTGACTCAAAAAATCGCATCCCAGTAGCTCATCCACCACAATCAAATTATGTAAATCCTGTTGCTTGTTGCTGCTCCTCGGCACTACACCACGAACCACCAGCGATTCGCGCAAAATATTATTAACAGTCGCAAAGGCATTCGGCTGAGCTATTTGAGAAATAAAATCTGCGTCTCCCCTGTACCTAACCCCCCAGCCGGAGGGGTTGTTACTGCTCAATTTACGCTTAGCGTTCCAGATCCGCTCAACCGAGGTACGAATTCGTTCTGGAGAAATGCGATCGCTTTCTACTGCTGCACAAACAGCCGCAATTGCGCCTTCAGGATCGACTGGCATGAGGAGAATATCTGCTCCTGCTTCCACTGCTAACACAGCTGCTTCCCTAACGCCATAATGATTGGCGATCGCTCCCATTACCAAAGCATCTGTGACAATTAATCCGGGAAAAGCGAGTTTTTGACGCAACTGCTCGGTTAAAATTCGCTGTGACAGCGTAGCTGGGAATTTGTCATCCCAACTGGGTATGAGTAAATGCGCGCTCATGACTGCATCCACACCAGCTGCGATCGCTGCTTGAAACGGTGGGAGTTCAATTTCAGCTAATCTGTCTGGCAAGTGGGGTAAGACGGGTAAATCTAAATGGGAATCAGTCGCAGTGTCACCATGACCGGGAAAATGTTTGGCAGTAGTCAAGACGGGATAGGCTTGCGCCCCCTGAATAAAGGCGGTTGCTAGCTGGCTCACCACCTCTGGGGTTTCCCCGAAGGCACGGACGTTAATTACGGGGTTATCAGGATTATTGTTAACGTCTACAACGGGGGCAAATAACCAGTTAATGCCAATAGCTAAAGCTTCAGAGGCGATAATGGCTCCCATTTGGGCGGCATATTCTGAAGCTCCTTTGGGGTTGTGCTTCGCTAACGCACCTATAGCCATCGGTGGTGGAAACCATGTGGCTCCGGAAAACCTCTGTCCGACACCTTCCTCGATATCTGCTGCGACAAATAGGGGAATTTTTGCCCAATTTTGTACTTGTTGCGAACGGTGCGCTAGTTCCCCAGCACTACCCCCCAAAAAAATTACACCGCCAACACCCAGATCTTCGATGAAATACTGGAGATTGGCGGCTGGTGGTTCCCAAGCTGGATATTGAATTTGGTGGTCGAACAGGTAGCCAGAGGCTCGCACTACCACCATTTGAGCTACTTGTTGCGCCAGCGTGAGAGAGTCTAGATCGGGTAGCGATCGCATATGAAATAATGAATGATGAATGATGAATTATGAATTATTAATTCAGCATTGGACACTCATCATTCACAATTTTTTATTCCTCCGCCCAAATGTCAGCATCATCAAATTCATCTGCGCCGTTCTCAGCATCGGGTTTGCGATCGCCTTCGGGAGCATCTATTGGGCGATCGCGACTTAGCTGATTGATTAGCGACAGTACCCTCGTACCCCGTTCTATGGAACGATCTTCCTGAAACACTACTTCTGGTGTGCGACGCAGGCGCATTCGATGACCTAGTTCGCTGCGGACGTAACCTGTTGCTGACTTCAGTCCAGCCATTGTTTGCGCCCTAGCATCGTCTGAGCCGTAAATACTGACATAGATTTTGGCGTGTTGTAAATCGCCCGAAACATCCACATCAGTGACACTGACCATGCCCGATCCTACCCGATCATCTTTGATGCCGTTTAGTAGCATTTGGCTAACTTCGCGTTTAATTGATTCGGCAACGCGGGCAACGCGACGACTTGTAGCCATGACAACTTTCCTTCCTGATACAAAAAAATTGCATTGGTAGAGCCAGAAGGTGTCTGCAATGCATCTACCAAGATAATCTAGTCTAGAAGAGTGGACTCAAACCTAGCATGGCTCGGAGGGTGAAAAATACGAAGAAAATCAACCCTGTAAACAAGCCAACGAGAGCGATCGCCCCTATTCGGCTTTTATATAGAGGGGTAAGATACCCGAAGGCGTTCAAGAATATCCCCAGAATAATCGTTACGAAGTAGCGGAGGTAGCGAGAGATGTATGCCCACAAGCCGTCAAACATCTTAATGATAAACCTTTTCTATCTTTGATATTTTTTTGCTGTTTTGAATTATGTTCATTGTAATATATTTATTTTCGTTTAGTTGATGTCTCTCCAGATATTATCTGTATAAAAACATATGGATTTAGGATAACTTGCCCCTACCTCTGGCTAATATTAAAATTTATATAAATAATGTTGAATCAAAATTTACAGCTAGTTTATCCTCGTCCATTTCTTAAATGGGCTGGTGGTAAAAGCAAACTAATTTCACAATACATTCCCTATTTTCCAGCTAAATTTGCTACTTACTATGAGCCATTTTTGGGCGGAGGTGCGGTTTTTTTCTATTTAGTTAACAATTCTCCAGCATTTAGTGCCATTCTCTCGGATATTAATTTTGAATTAATTAATGCTTATTGCTGTGTTAAAGATCGAGTTGAAGAATTAATTTGTCTGTTAGAAGAGCATCAAAAAAGACATAGTAAAGACTATTACTATCATGTGCGTCTTAGCAAAGGAACTTTTGTAGAAAACGCTGCTCGTCTAATTTATTTAAATAAAACTTGTTTTAATGGTTTATATCGAGAAAACTCGAAAGGTGAATTTAACGTACCGATAGGAAGATATAAAAATCCGCCGATATGTAATCCCGAAGGATTGCGTTCAGTTTCCCTAGCATTACAAACAACTCTGATTAAAGTCAGACCTTTTAATGCTATTTTGAATGATGCCAAGACTGAGCAGGACTTTGTTTACTTCGACCCGCCTTATTATCCCTTAAGCAATACGAGTAATTTTACCGCTTATAGCCGCTTTGCTTTTAATGAACACGACCAAATTAGACTAAGAGACACATTTGCAGAATTAGCTAAGCGGGGAGTGAAGGTGATGTTATCTAATTCTGATTGTCCCTTGATTCGAGAACTTTACCAAGAGTTCAATATTCATGAAATTTCAGCAGCAAGGGCAATTAATTCTAACGCTAAGAAACGAGGAAAGATTACTGAATTATTAGTAACTTCATATTAAAGTAGGGTGGGCATTGCCCACCCCACAGCTACCAATATCATTATTAGTGCTAGTAATTAGCTTTGGGAGAAATTGGACATCATCATTATTACTACACTGACCCCAACAACCCAGACAGTTAGTGAACCCCAACTAACATAATGATCTGCTAACTGCTGTGACACATTTTTAAACGTCTTATTAAAGTGAGTCATTTGAATTGCCTAAAATGTTTATATATTACACTTTAGAGCTAAACGTCCTAGGAAATATACTTAGAAACAAAAGTTAAAAGTATGGGGATCAATTTTTTCCGGGGTTTATCCAAATAGAATAGAGTATAGTATTGATACCATTTCGTCAAATATGTGCCGAAGACGAACCCCCCAAATCGTCGGGGGGTTATTCGATGTTGCGTCGAAATAGTTAATTAGTAGCGCGTACGTTAGTCAAGCACCCAAAGAGGTAAACTAGAAGAGAGATTTGTTGTAACTGGCGATCGCAAATAGATTAAATCTAGTTTCAATTTTTGCCGCTCAAAAATTTCTGCCTCAGTTTACTGAAGACTTTCTGTGCTAGCAACTGTGTAACTCGCGTTTTTGTCAAGCGCTTAATATTGGAAGCGTGATGAGTTTTGTGGTCAAAAAACTCGTTAAGTTCACCCAGTATTACCCGAAGGCGATTTGTAATATTGTCAGCCCGATATTCAGCAAAAAAGTCATCAGGTAAAGCAGTTGATCCTGAAGAATTAATTACCTTGAGGATACGCTCAACGTCATACTCTTTAGAATAGCCAGCAATTTTGTGACAATTGAATCCAGGGTCGAGATAATCCGACAATCCACCATTAATACTAGAGAATACCTGACAACCACAGGCTAAAGCTTCCATAGGTTGCAGTCCAAATCCTTCGCTTACTCTTTGTAAAGCCCAGTATTCAGCAGAGTCATAAAGGTAAACCTTGGCGCGATTGAAAAGCTCTGCAAGATCCTCAACATAGTTATTAACAACTCTTACCTTACATTGCTTTTGCAATGCTGGAATCAATTCTTGCAGCAAATATTCAGATGATTTACGCGCTTGGACTAAAACGTCAATATCCCGCTCTAGGGATAAACGCTTGAACTCCTCAGAAATGTGATTGGGTAAATAATATACGAGTGAATTTGGGGAATGTTGACCCCAGTATCCCATCGTATTGCGGCTAACGGCGATAATTGGAATACTTGCGGGCAGCCTAAATTTATAACCCGCACTGTGAGCGTGGTAAATGACATGATATTGCTCAAGCTTGGGAACGAGTTTGGCAACATCAAATCCCCAGCTTATAACAAAAATTACATCGTTTAATCTTCCCTTTTGGAGCAAGTCGTCTAAAAACAGCTTGTCTTTTTCCCGTTGACGGTAAGTTACCACAGAGGCATCGCAAACCTGCTTCGCCAGTTGAAGGGTTTTTAATTCTGCCCAAAGGCCACCACAGGCGAATTTACCATGTGTGCCTGGAACTAAAAAGTAAAGCTTTCGCACTTGCATTTCCTCAAGCTTGCCTTGTCAATGTGATTTTAGGTTATAGCGAAAGATGCAGGTATGGTAAACTCAGTTTTGCCTCTGTGTAGGGTGGGCAATACCCACCTACGCTGGCTTGATAACGGGTGGGTATGCAGATTAGGCTCAAAAATCTGAAGTTTTGCTTTTGAGTAAGGTGGGCATTGCCCACCCTACTGGTGACAAGTATGCAAATTTAAAAATCTGAAGATATCCCGAACCGAAAAGTCAAACCAGGTTGATAAATCCGATTAGCTTTCTCGTAAGCTCTATCTGTTAAGTTTTCGAGAAAAAGTGTCAAACCTAGATTCCTGGTTATGGGAATTCGCGTCCGTAAATCTAAACTTAACCAAGAGGGGGAAAAATCTGTATTACTATCATTAGGGGTGTTAAACAAAGCTCGGCGCGACCCACTATAGTAACTGGTAAATAAATTAACTTGCCATCCTCCTGATTGATAGCCTATACCTAGTTGTCCTACTGAGTAGGGAACTAAGCCTAACTGCAATCCCTTTTCTTGTCCCGACTCGATTTTTGCATCTGTATAAGTGTAGTTAAGGAAAGTTGACCATTGAGGGCTAATTTGCCACTTCAATGCTGCTTCTAAACCATTGGTATTTACCAAACCAATATTAGTCCACTGTCCTCTTTGGACTCCGAGGCTGTCAGATAAACTATTACCAAAATAAGTAAATTGTCCTGCCAAATTTTCAGTAAAATTTACATCCACTCCTGCTGTCCAAGTAGAACCTGTTTCTGGTTCTAAATCTGCGTTGGGCAACCAACCATGCACTGTGTCATAAACATATAATTGGTCTATACCGGGATTACGTTGCACTGAAGCCCAACTTCCACGTAATGCAACTTTGGGACTGACAGCCCATCGCAATCCTACACTGGGGTTTAAATAGCCGCCAAAATCACTATTAAAATTTTGCCTCAACCCCAAATCTGCCTGAAATGCATCAGTTATTTTCCAAGTATTTAATGCAAATATTGCTGTTTCAAATCTATCTCGATTTTCTTTTTCATTAAAAGCAATACTTGTAGGTGAATTACTGAATACATCGCCGTCTAAAAAGTTGTTTTTTAAATCTAATCCCCAACGCAAATTATTGCTGGCATTGAGTTGCCAATCGTGTTCTATTCTGGCAGTTACTGCTTGAGAATTTAGCGTACCTGTACGATAATAAATATTTTGAGTGGGGCCATAGGTGTTAAAGTAATCTTGGTTATATGCTAAAGTAGTTCTGAGAACAGAGTCTTCACCTTGTCCGAGCATGGTTTTCCAAGATAATCCTACATTGAAAACATCGTGATTTAAGCGATCGCGTTGCAGAGGAAAACCAAAATAAAGTAACCCGCGACGACTACTAATTTTATAAGCATCTAAACTGAGGCTATTGCGGGAATTTAAATCGAGGGCGAGACTACCAAAGTAGTTACTAGTCTCTGTATCTCCATTGAATAAACGCCCTTCCGGATCGCGGTTTGCTGCGCCTCTTGGAACGCGATAATCGTTATCTGCTTTGTATTGTTCGTAGCCCAAGTTATACTTTAAATTACCAGCAGTACCTCCATAACTAGCACGATAATTCTCTTGGTTATAAGAGCCATATTCCGCTAAACCATTCAATTGGGTAATTTCTGAACCTTGTTTGGTAGTAATATTAACAACTCCACCAAAGGCTTCTGAACCATAAAGAGTGGAACTCGTCCCGCTTGATAACTCAACTTTTTCGATTGACTCTACAGGAATGCTGTTTAGATCGGTACCACCGTGATAAGTATTAATATTAGTATTTATTGGTCTACCATTGAGTAAAAATACAGACTGATTAATTGAGCTACCTCGGTAATATGTACCTGTGTGAATATCTGCGCCAAAGCCTGCATTGTTGATCGCAAATCCGGGTAAATTTCTTAATACTTCAGCTAAACTCTTGTCACCTTGTTGTTGAATTTCTTCTCGCTCAATTACGTATTCTGGAGAAGAAGTTTGAGAGAATGGTTCTCTCTCTGCTGTCACCTTTACCTTAATATCTGCATCTTGCTCATCCTCATTTTGTGGCTGATTTGCTTGCACCACATCCTCTGTTGTAGTATCGGGTGATGTCTCGCTGCTGGGCGCGATTTTCTCATCCTCAACTTTTGGTTGTGATTCTTGTGCTATCTCCTCTGTTGTCGTTGCTGAAGTTATTTCGCTGTTAGGGGGTGCAGTTCTTCGCAGCTTTGAAATTAGATTTAGTCGCTCAGCATTCGCAGCAGCAGTAGTCAGGTTGAGAACAAGACTATTTTCAGTCTGCGTCACTTTTCCTATGGGTGAACTAGCCTTAGCGATAACAATTACTCGGATACTGTTAGCAGCTAAAGGAGTAACGGATATGGATGCAATTTCCTCAGTGGGGTTTTCTTGATAAAAAGAATTATTTTGTGTTGATAGAAGTAATTGGGTATTAGTTATATCGGCGACAAATTTATTACCAGACTTGGATGTAAAAACTTGTACAGATTTACTATTTACCGTCTTTAAGATTAACTCAATACTACTTTTATTTCGATTAACTTGAACTTCAGTTACTTGCGTTCCATCGGCTCTAACTGGCTGTGCTATGAATAATCCTATAGCTCCAAATAGCCAAAAATGATTGATTAAATGCTGTGTTTTCAATTTGAGTCCTCACACACAAAATTAGACAAATAGACTGATTAGGCTTGAGAATTAAAGAGCAATCCTGTATGATCAAGACTTGATGCTACGCTCTTGCTTGGAAAGGATAAATTATAGTAAGGTGGGCAGTGCCCACCCTACTTTATAAGGTAATAAAATTAAAAGATTTAATATTTTTAAATTGTCGCGTTATTGAGTGAATAAATATCTTTAATAACATTTAGTAAACCTTTGTATTCATCTAGTTTTCCTGTTTTGAGATAGAGATCTGCGGTTGTATGTAAATCCTCAGCCACTCCCCGCATATCTCCAAGTTGGTGGCGAACTAGACAACGACAGTGATAAGCCTCGGCATTTTCGGGATCGATCGCAATTGCCCGATTGAAGTCTGATAATGCGCCTTGATAGTCTTTTAGCTGAAAGCGAACATATCCTCGGTTGTAGTGAGCTACTTCTAAATTGGGATCGAGCCGCAGTGCTGAGTTAAAGTCTGCGATCGCTCCTTTAGAATCCCCCATCGCCGCCCGTGCTAAACCTTCGTTAGCGTAGGCTGTAGCATCGTCAGGACGAAGTTGAATCACTTGGGTGAAGTCGGCGATCGCTAACTTGTAGTTGCCCATCAGCGCCTGGTAGACTCCGCGTTTGAACAATTCGTCAGCATTCATAAATGAGAGTTGCTCAGCTTGAACTGGCTGCGGTAAAAATATGATTACTGTCGCAAGGCTAAGAATGAGAATAATTCGGTATATGAAATTCATAATGAATGATGAATGAAGCATTCAGTATTTAGCTCCAGCCTTTTTCCGATTGTTCCAATACGTAAGTAGCTACATCTTCAATTTGCTGGTCGTTTAATTTAGCCTTGAACGCAGGCATAGCATTTTTGCCGTTGTGTACTTGGTTGACAATTGCCTCTAAAGAGTTCATGTTGTATTTCTCTAAAGCGTCTTTCTGCAATGTTTTTGTTGCCATAACCACATTGCGTCCACCCATGTGACAAGCCGCACAGTTAGCACTGAAAATTTTGGCTCCATTGGCTGCATCTGCTGCTAAAGCAGGACGACTGAACGTAAAAGTGAAGAAGACTAAACTCAGTAGTAGGACTGAGAAAATATTTTTCAACATAGTTCTTCTGTGTTTTAAATCGGGCATTTTGCCGACATAGCACCCACAATTATGAGGAAAAATGCTGTTAGCGTCAAAAGACAAGCTGTCATACTTGTTCCTATAAATCTGTCAGGGGATAATCTGAACAGAATATATCCGTACATGGTAAAATTTATATGGCTCCTCTGCCCGACTACCGCCCCAAACAACTATCTTTAGGCCCGTTAGAAACAGAGATTTTGCATATTGTCTGGGAACTCAGCACTGTTACAGTTAAGGATGTACACGATCGCATTCTCTCCGATCCAGACCGGGAGTTAGCTTATACTTCCGTAACGACTGTCTTACGTCGCCTCACCGAAAAAGGTTGGCTCAAGTGTGATAAGCAAGAACGTGCTTTTTATTGGCAACCAATGGTAACGAAGGAACAAGCGCAGGCGATCGAAGCACATGAAAAGTTACATCGATTTTTAGCAGTAGGCAACCCAGATGTAGTGGCTGCATTTGCAGATAGCCTCGATTATGCCAGCTGCGAACAATTGGAAGCGATCGCTCAACGCATTCAAGCCGCACGTCGCGCCAGGGAGAAGCAATAATGCATTTATTCATGATTTTGGCAACATTAACTTTAGCTTGGACTGTGAGAGTCAGTTGGTCACAGGATACTAAAGTAACTTGGACAAGACGCTGGGTGCGATCGCTATTTTTCTTTCTATTCCCACCACTGCTATTAATCTTTACGGGCTTAGCAGTGCTTTGCATGGGAACGCAGGGAACTATGATCGGACTGCAAGTAGGACGCTTCAGCTACTGGCTAACCATAACCTTGTTTGGAGTAGTCGGCATTCTAGGATTGAAACTCGCTTGGGAAGGATGGCGTTCTGTCAAACAAACCCGCACTTATCCCTTACAAGACTTGGGTAATAAATTTGGTCGAGTACTAGAAACTCCCGCCTTGTTTAGTGCCTTAATTGGCTTTTGGCAGCCAGAATTAGTTGTTAGCAAGGGAATGCTTCACACCCTCACACCTGCGCAGTTAGATGCTGTCATTGCTCACGAACAAGCGCATTATTATTATCGAGACACTTTCTGGTTTTTCTGGCTTGGCTGGATACGAACTTTTACTGCTTGGTTGCCTAATACAGAAGCCTTATGGCAAGAACTCTTGCTGTTACGGGAAGTACGGGCAGATCGTTGGGCGGCGCAACAAGTAGATCCGTTGCTGTTGGCGGAATCTCTAGTGTTAGTGGTGCGTTCCTCGATAATGCCCATGACCAGCTTCTGTGCTGCATTCAGTGCTGTTTCTCAACAAGATCGTCTAACCGAGAGGATTGAAGCACTGCTGAGTGAATCTGAATCTCCCCCCCAACCACCACTCAAGTGGTCATTACTGTGGTTGCTCTTGGCATTTCTACCCCTAGCAACTGTACCGTTTCACACATAAGGAGGAGCTAGGGACTAGGGGCTAGGGGCTAGAAGCGGACTTGGGGGAATTGAACGAGGGGCTTGGGGCTAGAAAAATGGAGTTGCTGACTATATGTATGATGCCTGAATTTTACGTAATATCAAAAACCAGTAGAGACGTAGCACTGCTACGTCTCTACATGGGTATTCATACCTCAATTGCTGCAACGCCGAAAAATTCGCGCATTCGCTCATTCGCGCATTCAAAACCCCCTAGTCCCCAGCCCCTAGCCCCTAGCCTCTATCATTGTCTCTGCGTAGCGATCGCTAATTTTGCCCCTGGCACTTGCCGTAATATATCCATTACACTCACGACTTGGCCGTGAGTCACAGTTTTATCTGCATTCACCACCACTAATGATTCCTGATTCGGCTTAATCATCTGCCGCAATTCACTATCAAGCGCCCCTAATTGAACTGGATTGCGATTCAGCGCTAGTTTCCCTTGGGGATCGATTGTAATCGTAATCGGAGCTGAAGGCTGAGCTTTAGCTGAATTTGCTTGAGGCAAGTTTACCGACAGTCCCTCAGAACGAGTCAGGAATAACGTTGACATGATAAAAAAGGTCAAAATGGCGAAGATCACATCGATCATCGGCACGATGTTAATCTGGGCTGGAATTTCTGGCTCATCTTGTAGACGCATAGCTCTTTTCCCCTCGTTCATAGCGACGACGATAAAGCAATTCTAGTTGACCACCGAATTCTTGAATCTGTGCTATCTCACGAATATATAGCCCCCTAAATGTATTGGCAAACATGAGGGTGAAAATTGCCACTACCAAGCCTGATGCTGTGGATACTAACGCCTCGCTAATTCCCGATGTCACTCCAGCCGTTTTGCTACCTCCCACATCACCAATATTCAGAGAGGCAAAAGATGTAATCAATCCTAAAACAGTCCCAAGCAAGCCTAACAGGGGAGCAAGGCTAATAATTGTCTCAAAAATGTTGTTAAACCGCTTCAGCAGTGGAATTTCTGCTTGAGCTTCACTTTCTAAGGCCAGGCGAAATTCTTCTGGAGTGGGTTGCTCCAGTTCTAAAGCTGCCAAAAAAATTCGCGCCATTGGCAAATCTGCATTGAGCTTCAACAAATCTATTGCTGAAACAACATTATCGTGTCTATATAGATTTAACACTTCTCGCACGACACGGCGCTGTCGTTTTGTAACCCGCACCCAAAATGCTACGCGCTCGATAATCAGCGCGATCGCTAAAATTGAAAATCCCAGCAGGGGCCACATAACCACGCCGCCTGCTACAAACAAATTATTAATTCCCATGTACTTGTTCAACAATAAACTAACAGTCAGAGTAGTGTGCTTTCTAACTCCGCTGTTTACAAGTTGATATTACTTCTCAAGTGAGAGTAAACCTAATGCAAATTTATGTCAAGCGATCAGGCGCAAATAAATCAAATCTTTAAATATTTATTGAAAGGATTTGTCAGCTAAAGACGAGAAATAATAAGCGTTGTAGATATTTTACCGTTGTTGATCGCCACAAATATTTTTTTGCTGGGTGCGCTTGACTTTCGCTCATA
Source organism: Leptolyngbyaceae cyanobacterium (assembly GCA_036704105.1). Classification (GTDB taxonomy): domain Bacteria; phylum Cyanobacteriota; class Cyanobacteriia; order Cyanobacteriales; family Chroococcidiopsidaceae; genus Chroococcidiopsis. Next base: position 25,261 of record DATNQH010000026.1, read on the forward strand.
CCTCGTTTTAGTCTAAATGAGAATTAGTGAAAATTAGTGGCATTAGAGTATGAGCTTGTCTAGCATCGCAGTGCAGCAGCGAGAAAAAGAAGCTAAGACCCTCAAGTCTTTTCTTGCTTTTAGTCTACTTGGCTCACTAGCGTTGCATATTGGTTTACTGGCTTCGGGTATTGGTAATTTTTTGTCTAGAACACCGGATCTAGAAGATGAGCCAATGGAAGTGGTCGTTGTCGAGCCTCCCAAAGTAGAAGAAGTCAAACCAGAACCAGAGCCTCAACGACAGCAGACGCAACCATCAAAAGCACCAGTAGTTGCATCGCCTGGATCTGGTAGACTTGGTGGCCAATCCGCAGCGCCAAGAGACGTAGAAGTAGTGCGATCGCGTCCGTCTCCCCCCACTGCCACTAAAACACCCTCGCCTCCACCACGCATTGCACCATCCAAGCCAATTGTGGCAGAAAAGCCTCAACCCAAAGCACCGCCACCCATAGAAAAACCTGCTCAGAGTGTGAAGCCTGAACCTGCACCAGTACAAAAACCTGCTCCGGTTCCAGAAATAGCTGCCACACCGAAGCCAGTTCAAACACCACCCCCAGCAGTAATTAATCAACAGTTAAGAAATACCTTGGCAGAAGCAAGAGCCGCCAGGGAAAGTCAAGCGCCACCAACAACCACAGCGCCCTCAGCCCCATCTGTTGGTAACACTCAAGGATCGCAGAGCGTTGCTACTGGTTCTGGTGTCAATACGGGCAACACCTTTGGTACGGGTAGCGGTACAAGTAGCGGTTCTGTTACTGGTACTGGCACTGGCTCTGGTACTGGTACTGGCTCTGGTACTGGTACTGGTAATGGCACTGGATCGGGAAATTCTAGCCAAGGAACTGCTCAAGGACGAGGTAGAGGCGAAGGCGATGCAGAAGGTACGGGATCTGGTCGTTTAGCTTGCCGCGACTGTAGTAAACCCAAGTATCCAGAGAGCGCTAGACGCAAAGGTATAGAAGGTACCGCCAAAGTCAAATTAGAGGTTGATGATCGAGGTAATGTCACCAATGTCAAAATCGCACAATCTAGCGGTAATGACGCTCTAGATAAAGAAGCAGTCAGAGCTGCAAGGCGTTGGAAGTTAAAGAATCCAAAAGGCGGTAGCCAAGGCATTGTCGCTAAAGTTGATTTTGAGCTAGAGAAGTCAGAGCAATCGCGCCGCAACCGCGAACGTCGAGAAAGAGAAGCAGCGCGTAAAAAACGCCAACAAGAGGCTGCTTCATCCTCCCGTCCTTCCCAAGCAACACCTAGACAGCAGCCTGAACAAGCTCAGCCTCCCAGCGCTTCACAACCAGCAGTATCTAATAGCCCAAGTAGATTACAACGAGCTTTAAGTCTTCCACAGGGAGAATCTCAACCTAATAGTGCTGAATGATGAATTAATATTCATCATTCATATTTTTCCCCTCACTCGTCCTCTGCGGCTCAGTGAGTTTTTTCTTTAAATTGTATAAATTTTACTCAACTTCTTATTAATACCGATGAAATATTGTAATTTTAATGACAATAATTAGCATTTATAATGCTAATATTTCTTACTAAGTATAAAAGCAACTCGTGGGCAAACTGATTGCAGCCATCGAGGTTTCATTTGCTTGGTGTAGTTTTGTTGTGAGGAATATTTGTGAATAAACTGCAATTAGCTAGTACTTGGGGGCTAGCTGGATTTGTCATGCTTGCGATCGCTCAGCCAGTTCAAGCTGATGTAAATAAAGTAACCGCAGTTGAAGTTATCTCAACAGCAACAGGGATTGAGATTGTTGTAAAAACAACAGATAACAAACCTCTGCAAGTCTTTACATCAAGTTACGGCAAAACATTTGTTGCCAATGTTCTGAATACGCAGCTGCAACTACCAGATAACAAAAACTTTCGTCAAGTAAATCCAACAGAGGGAATTGCATCTATCAGTGTCACCCAGCAGGGAGTAAATAGTATTCGGGTGATAGTAACTGGCACGAATAGTTTACCAACGGCAAAGGTAGAAAAGAGCGATACCTCCGCTGGGCTTCGCCAACGCTCCCTCGTCATCAGCTTAACTTCTCCATCTGGTACGACAGCACAACAGCCTATATCCAAGCCACAACTACCAGCAGCACCCCAAAACGAGACAGCACCAGAGGAAGATTTTACTCAAGAAAAACCAGCATCGCCGGAACAAGACGAAAAAATTGAAATTGTCGTTACAGGCAAACAAGAAACCGGATATAACCCACCCAACGCCATCACTGCAACTAAGACAGATACACCTCTGCGTGACATTCCCCAATCAATTCAAGTTATCCCGCGACAAGTTTTAGAAGACCAAGGGGTTACTCGGTTACAGGATGCACTGCAAAACGTTAGTGGAATCACGAAATGGGGTAATTTTGGCGGTACAGAGGGAGGAGGTTTTGTTATTCGAGGTTTTCAGCAGGATGCAATTTTTCGGGACGGTTTCCGCAATAGCAATTTCTACAATTTTCCTGAGACGGCGAACATCGAGCAAATAGAAGTGCTGAGAGGTCCTGCCTCAGTACTATTTGGACAAGCACAGCCTGGTGGAATTGTCAATTTTACCACCAAAAAGCCATTACGGGAACCTTACTATAATCTCAGTTTTGAGGCAGGAAGTTATGATTTTTATCGCCCCACCCTTGATATTTCGGGGCCACTCAATGCAGATAAAAATTTACTATATCGTTTGAATATTGCTTATCAAAATTCTGATAGCTTTCGTGATTTTGTCAATACAGAACGCTTCTTTATTGCACCTGTTCTGAGTTGGGAGATCGGCGATCGCACAACGTTAAGCCTTAACTTCGAGTATTTATATAACGATCCTTTATACGATCGCGGGCTGACAGCACTGGATGATGGTTCTTTACCACTACCCATTGATCGATTTCTGGGTTATCCATCCCTAGATGATTACAAGCAAAAATTTTATCGCGGCGGTTACACTTTTGAACATCGATTTAGCGATAACTGGCAACTTCGTAATGGTTTCGCCCTGACATCTAGAAAATATGGAGGAGACAACGTTAATAATAATGGCGATCTAATTGACGATCGATTCTTCCCCAAGGAATTAAGGGATGATTCATCTATAGATGAGAGCTACACGCTCCAAACAGATTTGACTGGCAAGTTTAATACTGGTTCTATTGCCCATCAAATCCTATTTGGTTTGGAGTTAGACCGTCAGACATCCTACTACAACTCACAAATTGCCGAATTACCACCCATCGACATTTTCGATCCAGTTTATGACATCTCTCGTCCAACTGAATTCGAGCAAGGATTTAATCAAAGAATTTTTCTAGATTCTATTGGCATTTACCTACAAGATCAAATTACCTTACTGGATAATCTCAAGCTATTAGTAGGAGGACGCTTCGATTCTTTCGAGCAGGATGCTGAATTTCCTGCCGATGATACAGAAAATAATCAATCTGACAATGCTTTTAGTCCTCGGATTGGTATTGTCTATCAACCAAATGAGACAATTTCGCTCTATGGTAGCTACACCCGCTCTTTCTTTCCTGCTGATGTATATAGTCGATCGGCTGATAATTCTCCCTTTAATCCTGAGCGTGGTACGCAATATGAAATCGGAATCAAAGGCGACTTTCTTGATAGCAGACTTTCGGGAACTCTAGCAGCATACCACATCACGAAATCGAACGTACTTACCACCGATCCTATTGACGATGAATTCTCCATTCAGGTGGGCGAACAGCGCAGTCAAGGAATTGAGTTGAATGTGGCAGGTGAGATTCTCCCTGGCTGGAAAATTATCGCGGGTTATGCTTACACCGATGCTGAAGTTTCGGAAGATCTTAATATTCCCGTAGGCGATCGCCTCACTAATGTCGCAGAAAACACAGCCAATTTATGGACAACCTATGAAATTCAAACTGGTAATTTACAAGGAATAGGCTTTGGGTTGGGGTTGTTTTACGTCGGAGAAAGAGAAACTGAACTGCCCAATAGTAACGCTGAACTACCTAGCTACTTCCGTACTGATGCCGCAATTTTTTATCGGCGAGACAACTGGAGAGCAGCAATTAACATCAGAAATCTTTTCGATACTGAATACTACGAAACTTCACAGTTCAGAAATATTGTCTATCCAGGCGCGCCTTTTACTGTAGTGGGGACATTATCAGTGGAATTTTGATTTTTTTGGTTTATATATCCTCCATGAATACCAAAATAAAAGAAGTTTGATAATAAACTTTTTTATTGGATAAGTGAGGCTAATTCCCGATGCGATCGCCCTTTAAAACCAACCAAACATTATCAATTTTTGCGTCAGTTAATTTGTATGAGACTACATCTTGTTAGTTCCTTGTTGCTTGCAATTCCAGTAACTGTATTAGTCGCGCCACCAGTGTGGGCAGATGCGATCCAAGTGAGTGCCATTCGGCTTCAACAGACAGCCAAAGGTCTGGAAATCATTTTAGAAACAAGAGATGGTCAATTGCCGCAAGTTTTCACATCTAGCTTTGGCAAAACATTTGTCGCTAATATTCCCAATACTCAGCTAGCTTTACCACAGGGTAAGAATTTTCGTCAGGAAAACCCCATACCGGGAATTGCAGCTATCAGTTTGACTCAGCAGGGCGCAAATAGTCTTCGGGCGATCATAACTGGAACTAGTGGTTTACCAAAAGTAAATGTGGGAAGAAGCGATGCCTCCGGCGGGCTTCGCCAAGGCTCCCTCGTCCTCAACCTCACTCCACCTGCTGACACTACAGCCCAAAAGCCAACACCAACAACAGATACAACAGAACTCAGTCCACCCTTACCAAGAGGAGAAGCAGGGGGAGCGCCGAAACCAGAGGAAACAGCGCTAGAAGAAACAGATAATGTTACTCAACCAGTGAAAACGCAACAGTCAGCTGCTGATGGAGACGAGGACATTGAAATCGTGGTGACGGGAGAGCAAGAAACTCGATACAGCGTACCCAACGCCACAACTGGAACCAGAACAGACACACCCCTACGCGACATTCCCCAGTCAATTCAAGTTGTCCCCCGACAAGTGTTAGAAGACCAGCAAATTATTCGCATCGGTGATGCGCTGCAAAATGTCAGTGGTGTTAATAACGTAGGAAGCTACAGCGGCTATGAAGAAGAAATTAGGATTCGAGGATTTGAGGTTGATACATTCCAAGGCGGTTACTTCCGAGACGGAATTCGTCTGTTTACCTTCGGCTTTCCCGAAAGCGCTAATTTAGAAGGGATTGAAGTTTTGAAGGGACCAGCTTCAATTCTTTTTGGTCAGGCGCAACCAGGAGGGATCGTCAACCTCGTCACGAAAAAGCCATTGAAAGAGCCTTATTACTTTTTAGAAGGAACTGTTGGTAACTTCGACACTTACATAGGGGCGTTCGATCTATCTGGCCCTTTAAATGACAGTGGAACTTTACTGTATCGCCTCAATGCGTTCTACGAGAATGCAGGTAGTTTTCGAGATTTTGTTGAGGGCGAACGTTTATTTATTGCTCCGGTTATAACTTGGGCGATTGGTCCCAACACTTCCTTGACAATTGATGCAGAATTTACAGACGATTCGCGCACGATGGATGATGGCATTCCAGCCATAGGCGATCGCCCTGCTGATATTCCCCTGAGCCGATTCGTAAGCGAACCTTTTAGCGAGTTTAAGAAACAAGAATACAGCGTTGGCTACGTATTCAATCACCGTTTCAACGATAATTTGTTTATTAAAAATGCTTTCCGAGCGCAGTGGCTTTATCCTGAGCGCTATTATCCTCTTTCTGATTCTTTAGACGAAGATACAGGAGAGTTGAGTCGAAGTGCTTACTGGGCAGGTGGTGAATATGCCAACTATTCTACACAGACTGATTTAATCGGAAAATTTACTACTGGTTCAATTCAACATCAACTTCTGTTTGGATTCGAGTACGGTAAAACTACCGAAAATCCTAACTTTCAAATCGGTATTCCCTATCCCTTTATCAATATTTTTGACCCAGTTTATGTGAGACAACGTTACCCGATAGAGCCAAACTTCTTCCGCGATGACACTACAAAAACTCTAGGATTTTACTTGCAAGATCAGATTGATTTAACTGCTAATCTCAAATTCCTTGTAGGTGGTCGTTTGGACAGCTTCGACCAAACACGCACTACAAGAAATTTAGGTGAGGAAAGGCAAGAATTTGAGCAATCGGATAGTAAATTTAGTCCCCGCGTTGGCGTTGTATATCAACCAAGCGATACAGTTTCCCTTTATGCTTCGTATACTTCATCTTTTAGACCAAGCTCTGGTACTAATCGCAATCCTGATGATTCCACCTTTGAACCGGAAACGGGCAGACAATACGAAGTCGGTATTAAAACTGATTTCTTAGACGGCAAACTCAGTGCTACTTTAGCTGCCTTTGATATCAAGAAACAGAATGTATCCACAGAAGATCCAAGCAATGAAGGCTTCTCAATTCAAACAGGTGAACAAACTAGCAGAGGCATAGAGTTTGATGTCGCTGGTGAAATTCTGCCAGGTTGGAATATTATCGCTTCTGCTGGCTATGTCAATGCTTATATCAGCGAAGATGAAACTTATGAAGTGGGAAATCGTTTAGATAATGCACCAGAATTTAGTAGCAGTTTGTGGACAACTTATGAAATTCAAAAAGGGAATTTGCAGGGATTAGGCTTCGGCTTAGGCTTATATTATGTTGGAGACAGGCAGGGCGATCTTGATAACAGTTATGAATTACCAAGTTATTTCCGCACTGATGCTGCTATTTATTATCGCCGTAATAATTGGAGAGCCGCGCTGAATATCAGAAATCTTTTTGATATAGAGTACTTTGCAGGTTCAGACGGTAGCAGAACCCAAATTCAACCAGGTGCGCCGTTTACAATTTTAGGGACATTTTCACTTGAGTTTTGACCGCCTTTTCCCTCCCCTTAGTGAGGGGAGGGAGCAAGAGGAAAATTTCTTTCAAGCAAGGAGCATCTACGATGAAGTCTAGGAAAATACGCCAAGTTGCATTTAATCTACACCAATATATTGGTTTAGTCGTTGGACTGCTTCTAATTATTGTTGGCTTGACTGGTAGCCTATTAGTCTTTCAGCACGAAATAGATCAATTTCTGGTGCAGCGTCAATTTGGACAGGTGATTCCTCAACAGCAGCGTGTCTCGATTGAGTCTGTATTAAACACAGTCAAAACAGCTTATAGCGATCGCCCCGATCTCAAACTCAATTCTATCGACACACACTCAGAAAACAACGTTTACAAAGTACGGTTCTTTGCAAGCGATGACAAACGAACTGAAGTTTTCGTCAACTCATACACTGGAAAAATTTTAGGCGATCGCATTTGGGACAATGCCCTTATTGGTGTCACATATAAATTACACTATGCCCTTTTAGCAGGCAGAACTGGAGAAATAATTGTTGGGATCGCTGCCTTACTTTTGCTCATCCTCAGTATTACAGGTATTGTCCTCTGGTCTGGTTGGCGAAAGCTAATTAGTGGCTTCAGAATCAAATGGCGATCGCATCCAAAACGAGTCAACTTTGACATCCATAAAGTCGCAGGTATTATTACCGCCATTTTTCTCGCTTTCACTGCTTTTACAGGCTTCTGTTGGAATTTTTATGATGTAGCTGAACCCGCGATTTATGCTATTACTCTTACGCCAAATCCAGCCAAACCAGTTTCTATGCCAGTTGCTGGTAAATCCCCGTTAGGAATTAGCCAAATTATACAAACAGCCGATGCTGCTTTACCTGGTGCGGAAACTACATATATCAATTTGGGGCGTAAACCAGAAGATGCGATCGCTGTTTATAAAAAACGTCCGCAAGAATTGAACGAGTACGGCGATAGCGCCGTTTATTTAGATCGATACAGCGGCAAAATCTTAAAACTACAAGATGGCTCGAATTTATCTTTGGGAGACAAAGTTTTAAACTCGTTTTCACCGCTGCACTATGGAACGTTTTGGGGACTCCCAACAAGAATTTTGTATATATTTGTAGGAATTTCACCTTTGATTTTAGCTATTACGGGTTATGCGCTCTGGTGGTATCGCTATCGGGGAAAAGTCTCTAGCCCAATTGATACTAACGATACTGCAAAGCATCGGCTTTAAAAATATTTATCTCTTGCCCATACCCGCTAATTAAAACACTACAGCGGTTAGTCTTTCCATGAAAAATATAATAAAGCAATTGCCCAATTCTAGTTTTTGGCTAGTAAGCATTGTACCTGCATTAATTTCTCAACCTGTACTAGCCGAAGTTGTGCAAGTCACATCTGTACAGTTGAAACCAACTGATCAAGGTCTGGAACTGATCTGGCAAACTGCTTCTGAGCAGAAAATACAGGTGTTTACCACTCGTTATGGTGACACCTTGGTAATAGATGTAATCAATACCCAGCTAGCCGTACCACAAGGTAACTCTTTTAGTCAAGCCAATCCAGTCAAGGGAATTGCTTTCGTCACCGTTACCCAGTTAAGTGTTAATAGCATTCGAGTTAGAGTAACGGGAACAGATGTTTCTACAGCACAGATGGTGCAACGCGATGCCTCCGGCGGGCTTCGCCAACGTTCCCTCGTCCTCAGCCTCACCCCAGTTGCTGTAGTGTCAGCAACTGGGTCAACACCACAACAACCGCAACAAAGCCCTACAAAGCCAGAGGAAATACTACCACAACAGTCAGACGATCTTACTCAAAAACCAGTGGAAACAGAACAGACAACTTCGCCAGGCGATGGAAACGAGGACATTGAAGTTGTCGTTACGGGAGAACAAGAAGGAGAATACAAAGTCCCAAATACCACCACTGCGACTAAAACAGATACACCTCTAAGAGATATTCCTCAATCAATTCAATCGATTCCGCGTCAGGTAATCGAAGATCGGCAGGTAGTGCGTTTTTCTGAGTTAGCCGAAAACGTCAGCGGTGTCCAAGCACAATCCGGTTATGGCGGTCTTTCCTCACAAGGTTATTATCTTCGTGGTTTTCCCTTGGAGTTTGAAAGCTTCCGTAACGGTTTTCGAGATTTCGGTTTCATCAGTCCTCGTGATGTCGCCAACGTTGAGCGCGTTGACTTTCTCAAAGGCCCAGCATCAGTGCTTTATGGCGGGGGGTCTGGCTTTAGCGGTCTTGTCAATACGGTGACGAAAAAACCCCAAGCCGAGCCACGCTAACGAGTTGATGGAACTATCGGCAATTACGACTTTTACCGCTCCACGCTCGATTTCACCGCCCCGCTGACAGAGAATAAGTCATTACTTTACCGCCTCAATGTTGCCTATGAAAATGCTGATAGTTACCGCGACTTCAATCAAAACGAGAATATATTTATCGCTCCAGCGCTGACATGGCAAATTGGCCCGCGCACAACTCTCACTGCTGAATTTGAGTATCAAAACTACGATTATGTCTTTGATCGCGGTTTGTTACCATCTCAAGAATTTTTTGACGTTCCTATTAGTAGATTTCTGGGAGAACCAGATGTCAACGATGCCAATTTTGATTCGTTTTCTGGTACTTATAACTTTGAACACGAATTCAGCGACAACTGGAAATTTCGCCAGGGTTTTAATGCAATTAACATCACTGGTAACACCCAATACGTCAGTACCGCTAATTTCGAGCCACCTTTTTTAGAAGATGGACGGCTGCTACCGCGTGATGTACAAAGGACAGATGAGTCGTCGGAAAACTACGCGCTGCAAAATGAAATTTTTGGTAAGTTTAATACCGGCTCTATCCGCCATAATGTTCTGTTTGGAGTTGAGTTATCCCGCTACAAATTCGCCTACGATTTTGAAGATGCCTCGATCGCTCCACTTGATATCTTCGATCCGGTTTATGGTGCTGAACCTGGAGAATTTGTACCATCTTCGGCTGAGGAATATGGCTCAGACAATATTGGAATTTACGTACAAGATCTGATCGAAATCCTACCCAATCTCAAATTTCTAGCTGGTGGTCGCTTTGACTCAAGTGACATCTTTTACAAAGATACTTTAGCCGAAACTTTTGACTACGAGCAATCTGAATCGGAGTTCTCGCCGCGAGTGGGAATTGTTTACCAGCCAAGCGAAACAACTTCACTTTATGCCAGTTGGTCAAATTCTTTTAGTCCCCAATTCTTCAGTAGAAGTCGGACAAATCAACCGTTTAATCCGACAACAGGCGAACAATTTGAGATTGGAGTTAAGCAAGAATTTTTTGATAACCGACTTTCGGCAACGTTAGCACTTTATCAGCTTACTAGGCAGAACGTACTGACATCCGATCCAGAAGATCGAGACTTCAGCATTCAAACAGGCGAACAAAAAAGTCGTGGTGTCGAACTAGATGTAGCTGGTGAAATTCTACCTGGATGGAAAATTATCGCCACTTACGCTTACACAGATGCATTTGTCAGCGAAGACGAAGATATTCCAGTTGGTGACAGATTGCAGGGAATACCGGAACACAGTGCTAGTCTTTGGACAACCTATGAAATTCAAACTGGTAATTTGCAAGGATTAGGGTTTGGTGCAGGATTAGTTTTTGCAGGCGATCGCCAGGTACAATTGCCTAATACAATTGAATTACCGTCTTACGTCAGAGCAGATGCCAGCATCTTTTATAGACGAGATAATTACAGATTCGCTCTCAACTTCAAAAATCTTTTCGACACCAAGTATTATAATACTCAAGGTTTCTATATTACTCCCGCAGCACCTTTTACTGTTTTGGGAACATTGACGCTTGAGTTTTGATTTCCCCTGAGACTAACAAATTTAAGTTACTCTAGAAGCAGAAAATGATTTCTGGCTCTTAATATTTGTTGTGACGAGATTATTTCCTGCTTTTTGTCTATTAGCAATTGTGATGCTGTTTAAGGTTGAGCCTGTGCAAGCATCGGCTAATAATAGCTGTATTACTGGATTTTTCGACAAACAACCGCGTTCAGTGACGATTGTGACGCGATCGCAAATCGAGCAACAAGCAGTATTATCCAGAGATTTGAATCAAATTCTCAACAGACTTGTTCCCAGTTATGGATTTTCGTCTCGTTTACGCGCAAGTCGTCCTACTGTGTTGATTGACGGCGCACCCGTAGCTAGATTGAGAGGAATCAATCCCAGTATAATTGAGCGCGTGGAAGTACTACCGCACCGAAGCGATCGCTGTCCGATTAAATGACTTCCATCAATTGAGTTAGCACTGAAGAGGACAAAGGAGAGAATTACGAATTATTTCTTTTAGTTGAAACCAACCACAAAAACTATGTTACTTGGTTGATTAACCAATCAATCAATTTTTTTCAGATTTCTCAGATCCCTCAGCAGCCATCAAGAGAATTCTTCAACTTGGAACGAGATTATGCCTAAGCGCGACGAGCAAGACTTTGAAGTTAAGCGCCAGCAAATTATAGATGGTGCGTTGCAAGTCTTTGCTAGTAAAGGCTTTGAGAAGGCGACTAACAAGGATATTGCGGCGGCGGCAAACATTGGATCGCCTGGCTTGATTTACCACTACTTCAAAGATAAAGGCGACTTGTTTGTGCAAGTAGTTGAGCAACGGCTACCTTTGCTGCAACTGCTGAACCATAGTGATGAAATCATGACTAAACCGCCACAAGATGTACTAACAATCTTTGGTCATGCGTTTCTCAAAATTGCGGAGAATCCAACATCGCTGGCGCTATTTAAGCTGATATTAGGCGAAGCCATTAGGCAACCCCACGTTGCTGAGATGGTCAACAAAATTGGCCCAAGCCGTTCGGTAGATTTCTTAACTCGCTATTTGGAACAGCAGATGTCAGCCGGAGTACTCAAACCGATGCACCCAGGAGCCGCAGCGCGTTGTTTCGCTGGTTCTTTCGTTGCTTATCTGCTCACGCGCGAAGTATTTTTACAGCCTGATGCTCAAAAAATCAGTCCCGATACGATGGTAGCAACTGCTGTTGAAGTTTTCCTTCAAGGTATGTCATTAGATGTATGTAGAGACGTTACATGAAACATCTCTACTTTTTTTGTCCATTATTGTTGATTAATCAATCAATCAAATTATATATTTTATCAATCAGGAGTCATCATGTCACAAACGCAGACCGATCCCGGCAATAACTCTAAACAGGCTCCTAGCATTCCCGTTAAAGAGGAGCAAATTCTAACCCCACAGCCCACTTCCGAGCCGCAACCACCTCCCCCGAAGCCGAAGAAACGCATTCCCAAACTCTTGTTAATTCTGGGAGCGATCGCGCTTTTTGCTGGGGTAGGGTATGGAGTATACCGTCTGTTCTTTTATCAACCGGAGCCGGAAGGATTATTTTTAAGCGGTCGAATTGAAGGTTATGAAACAGACATTTCGGCGAAGATTGGCGGACGCATCGCTGATGTATACGTTCGAGAAGGAGATGTGGTTAAGCCTAATCAGCTTTTAGTGCAAATTAACGATGCTGAAGTACGCGCGCAACTGCGGGGATCTGCTGCACGAGTAAGGGCAGCACAAGAACGATTGGAGAAAGCGCGGCAACAGATGCCAGTCCTGCAAGCGCAGCTACAGCAAGCCAAACTGACCACCCAGCAGGCAGGTCAAGAGAGCCAAGGAAGAGTATTAGAAGCAGAGAATGCTTTGGCTGCGGCTCGTTTCCAACTGGCAGAAGCTCAAGAAAATTTAACCTTGGCTGCGGCAAGACAACGCCGCACCAGTCAGTTATTTGCTCAAGGGGCTGTATCCGCACAGCAACGAGACGAGGATAATGCAGCATTAGGCGCTGCCAAAGCCAGAGTTGCAGCTGCCCAAGAACAAGTTAAGTCCAGCCAGGGAAGGCTAACCCAGGCACAGGCTACCCGGCGCAACCAACCAATTCGCGCAGCTGCTGAATTACAAATTCAGGCACAGATTGCTCAAGCCCGTACTGATATTGCAGTATCGCAGCAAGAAGTCGGCGATGCTAAGGCGACGCAAGCAGAAATTCAAGCAAATTTGAATTATTTAGCAATTAACAGCCCTTTGACAGGTAACGTCATCACCCGTTCTGTAGAACCAGGAGAGGTCGTTGCAGCTGGCGCGCCTTTGTTGACAATAGTAAATCTCAATAACCTTTACCTACGTGGCTTCATCCCGGAAGGAGAGATCGGGATGGTCAGAGTCGGTCAACCGGGGTTTGTTTATTTAGATACATTTCCAGATCGCCCACTACAAGCAACAGTCACGCGAGTAGATCCCAAAGCTAGCTTCACCCCAGAAAACACCTATTTCAAAAAAGATCGAGTAACTCAGGTGTTTGGTGTCGAACTGACGCTAAAAAATCCGCAAGGCTTTGCAAAACCAGGAATGCCAGCCGACGGTCGAATTCTCTTACCAGAAACAAAGAAATGATGAATGCTCAATGCTGAATGCTAAAAATTCATAATTCATAATTCATAATTCATAATTTAAACTTATGACTGCAACTCTGCCAGCAGCTAATCAAACCCAACGCCCCCATGCCCCCGTAATCTCTATCCGGGATCTGCGGCACTCCTACGGTAAGCAAAAGCTTGAAGCCGTAGCTGGAATTAACTTAGACATCTATCCGGGTGAGATTTTTGGGCTAATTGGGCCTGATGGAGCCGGAAAAACTACAACTTTTCAGATTCTTTCCGGTGTGATGCCGCAAAAAAGTGGCGTTGTCGAAGTCCTGGGTAGCAATCCCAAAGATGTACGCCTACAAATGGGCTACCTTACCCAGCGCTTCAGTCTTTATTTAGATATGAGCATTTGGGAAAATTTGCGCTATGCCGCAGGTTTGCGCGAAGTCAGTGACAATGCATTCAAAACCCGCAGCGATCGCTACCTCAACTTACTAGATTTAGCACAATTCAAACACCGTCTAGCCGGAAAGCTGTCAGGGGGAATGAAACAGAAACTTGCCCTGTGTTGCGCGCTAATCCATCAACCGCAAATCTTGCTGTTAGACGAACCGACTACAGGTGTAGATCCAGTGTCGCGGCGGGAATTTTGGGACATTTTGGCACAACTGGCTATAATTGAAGGAGTGACAACAGTAGTCGCCACTCCTTACCTAGATGAAGCAGAACGCTGTGCGCGGATTGCTTTGATGTATGAAGGCAAAATTCAGCAGTGCGATACCCCGGCGAAAGTGAAAGCCAGCTTAGGGGTACAACGGTTAGAAGTTTATCTGCCCGTAACTGAGCTAGATTCAGTTGCAGATATGCTTAAAAGTAATGCAGATTTGCAAGAAGTATCCGACGTGCAACGCTTTGGCGATCGCTTGGACGTGCTGACAGCACAACCCAAAGAAACGAGCGATCGCATTCGCCATATATTGCAACAACAACAGATCCAAGTCGAATTTGCTACCGACACCCCAACGCTGGAAAATACCTTCGTTGCCCGGTTGCGAGAACTCAAAGGAGAAAGCACTGTAAGTAACTATCCGCGAATTTCCCAGATAGAACAAACTGAAGGAATAGCGATCAAGGCGCAAAATTTAAATAAAGTTTTCGGTAACTTTCACGCCGTCAAGAACATCAACTTAGAGATTAAATATGGCGAAATATTTGGACTTTTAGGAGCAAACGGAGCCGGAAAAACTACCATAATCAAAATACTCTGTGGCTTACTGAGTGGAAGTTCCGGCACTGTTAGCTTAGTAGGAGAAACAGGACAATTACGTAGTGCAGCAGTGCGACAGAAAATCGGCTATATGTCGCAAAAATTCACCCTGTATGATGACCTAACAATCGGACAAAACCTAGAATTTTACTGCGGTGTTTATAGCATACCACGCCGCGATCGCCGCGCCAAGAAAAACTGGGTATTGCAAATGAGCGATTTAGTCGGACAAGAAGATCGACTAACAGGCGACTTACCTGGAGGCTGGAAACAACGAGTAGCATTTGGTGCAGCAGTAATGCACGAACCGAAAGTTGTGTTTCTCGACGAACCGACATCAGGAGTCGATCCCTTAGCCAGAAGACAATTTTGGCGCTGGATTAACACCTTTGCCCAAGAAGGCATGGCTATTTTAGTAACAACCCATTACCTAGAAGAAGCCGAACAGTGCCACCGCTTAGGCTTCATGGTAGCCGGAGAACTAGTAGCACAAGGAACACCACGCGAGGTCAAACAACAACAACCCGGACAATTAATTGAATGGGAGTGTAACCCACTACAAAAAGCATCCGATCTTCTCAAACAAAAATTTGATCCCTGGCGAGTTTCCATCTTCGGTTCTCGCCTGCACACCATTTTAGAACATCCACGCACCCAAATCCCGCAAATTCAGACTCTTCTGCTTCTCGACCAAATCAAAATTGAAACCCACCGAGAAATTGAATTTTCCCTAGAAGACGTATTTATCAGCGTAGTAGACAAAGCAAGACAACGCGGGCTAGAAGTGCTAAAAGATTAACTTTCGCATATCTAAAGCTACTCTCTTCCTTCTCTTTCTCTGTGTTCTCTGTGCCTCTGTGGTTGGTTCACATCACACCCTGACAACATAGGAGGAACTGTGACAATGCGACCAAAACGCATCATAGCCCAAACCATCAAAGAACTAACCCAACTAGGACGCGATCGCCTCACCCTCACCCTAGCACTAGGCTTGCCATTAATCCTACTGCTGCTATTTGGCTTTGCCGTGTCCCTAGAAGTAAACCTCATTAACATTGCGATTCAAGATCTCGATCGCACCCCCACCAGCCGCGAGTACATAGCTACCTTTGAGCGTACCAACAAATTCAACATAGTTACTGAAGGTGCAGACGTGAACGTACCCCGACTGCTCGATCACGGTAGAATTTCTGCAGGCTTAATTATCCCACCAAAATTTTCGCGGGACATACAGCGTTCTGGACGCTCAGCCGAAATACAAATCTTAGTAGACGGCACCGATGCCAACACTGCCAATATTGTCCGAGGCTATGCCAAAGCAACTAATAACACATTTGTGGAAAATTTGCAAGGCAGTAAGACACTTCCCGTCAGTCTCCAGTCCCGCCTATGGTATAACCCAGGCTTAGAAACCTTAAAATACGTCGCCCCAGGGGCTTTAGCACTTACTGTCACTCTGTTTCCCGCGCTTCTGGCTGGCTTGGCTACAGCCAGAGAATACGAACACTTAACCATCCTTCAAGTTTACGCCTCAAGCCTTTCCGGTACTGAATACTTGCTTGGTAAAGCTGCTGCCTTTTGGCTAGTAGGCATGGCAGAAGTGTTTTTAGTGAACCTGGAGGCGTGGCTGTTCTTCGGCTTGTGGTTTGCTGGCGACTCCACACCTATAATCTTGGGTTCTTGTCTTTACATCGCGTGTGGTGTCTTTTGGGGAATATTTCTGGGCAGCAATACCAAAGTCCAAAGTGCTGCAATTCAAGCAATTTCCTTCACCGCCTTTTTGTTATCGCTTCAGTTATCCGGCTTCATCTACCCAGTTGCTAATATCCCCATTGCCATCCGTTGGGTTTCCTACCTGGTTCCAGCTCGATACTACATTGAGTTAACTCGTGATGCCTATGTTCGTGGTGTGGGTTGGTTTGGAGTTTGGCTTCAGGTATTGGCTTTGACAATACTGACAGGATTATTTTTCTTTTTAGCTTGGCGAAAAATGCAGAAAATGCAGGTTAATTCGTAATTTTGAGGATGTGAGGTGTGGGGTGTAGAGAAAAATACCAACTACCAGTACAGACGTAGCAGTGCTACGTCTCTACCACTTGCTTAAAAACACAATTTATGCAACTAATCAACACGATTTTGTCCAGTCGATTTTGGGCGTTATTTAAAAAAGAATTTGCCCAAATATTTCGTAATCGCCAGCTAGTAATTCAATTGCTGGTGCCGCCTACTGTCTTTTTGATTATATTTGGCTTTGCTCTGTCGCCTGATTTTCAAAATTTGAAAGTTGGCATCACTGACTACAGCAATAGCAGGGCTGCACGTGAGTTTATTGAAATATTCAAACAGACTGATGCTTTTGTAGTTAGTCGCTACTATGCTGACCAGCAAGATATGGTTTCCGATTTGGCTACGGGTAAGCTGACAGTCGGAATTACTATTCCACCAAAATTTGCTGATGATATTGCCCGCAGGCGCACAGCCCAAGTGCAAGCACTGTATGACGCAGTAGATGCTAACACGGCCAGCATTGCTTCAAACTATCTCAACCAATTAGTCAGCGATTACAACTTGCGTCAACTCAACACCCGTAGCAGTAATGCTAGCACGGCAGGACAACGCGATCGCGTCTCTTCTCAAACCTCCGTGTTCTATAATCCTGGGCTGGAAACCTCTTGGTTTATTGTATCGGGAACCATTGGAATTCTGCTGACGGTAATCGGCTCTCAAGCAGCTGCTTCATTAGTAGTACGGGAAAAAGAAGCAGGGACAATCGAGCAGTTGATGATGACTCCAGCTTCAAATACAGAAGCTATCCTAGCAAAGGTCTGTCCATTACTAGTGCTGCTTACCTGCGATGTCTTCATTGCTTTGATTTTAGCAAGGCTGGTGTTTAGCCTACCGCTACGCGGGAATTTACTGCTACTGCTAATTATTTCCGTGCTTTATTTCTGGGTGGGTATCAGTATCGGCATTCTCATTGCTACCTACTCCAAAAGCGAACAGCAAACACAACTAACAGCTTTTTTTGTCAATCCTCCCTTAGTTCTATTATCAGGAGCCACTACCCCGATTACCTCTATGCCTACCTTCGTGCAATGGCTGACCTATCTCGATCCCATGCGCTATTTTATCGAAGTCTGTCGCGGGGTGTTGCTTAAAGGAGTGGGTTTAGAGGCACTTTGGCATCAAGTATTAATTTTACTGATTTTTGCTACAGTACTGATGAGTTTGAGTATCCGCCAGTTCCGCCAGCAATTGAGTTGAACTATCATAACCTCACATATAGCGTATTTTTTCTAAAAAAGCAAACTTTTCCACCATATGGTCGATCTTGATATATGGTCGATCTTGATATATCTGGGAGCAGGGCTTATAGTCTTAATCTGTCCCCAACCACAGAGATATTATCTCCGGCGAAAGTTTAATCTATGGTGCGAGATCTAGAGCGAGTACGCCAGACCATTCAGTTTCCTGAAACTGCCCCAGCTGCCAATCCAGTGTTTTTTAGGACTTACAGCCGTCGGATGTCAGGGCGGCGGGAGACTTGGGAGGAGGTGTGCGATCGCACCCTGCGGGGATTGATTGAGCTTGGCTTCCTCACTCATGAAGAAGCAGTCATCATAGAAAAAATGCAGCACTCGTTGAAGTCCCTACCCAGCGGACGTTGGTTGTGGGTGGGAGGAACTGAGTGGATCAAGAGGAAAGAGAATTTTTCCGGGGCATACAATTGCACCAGTACCAATGTAGTAGACTGGCGTGCCTTTGGCTTGATGATGGACTTAGCCATGATGGGCTGTGGTACGGGCGCAGTCCTCGAACCACAATACACGGGCCAGCTACCACCGATTCGCAATCGCTTAAATGTGAGTATACAGGGTGAAATTGGTATTACCCCTGCTGAATTTCGCCGTGAAGTAACAGAAATTAATATAGAAGGTAATAATGTCACAATTTATGTCGGTGACAGTCGTCGCGGTTGGGTAAAGTCTTATCAAACTCTACTGGAATTATCGACTAGCGATCGCTTTACAGGCGAAGTGACAGTTCAAATCGATTTGCGGGATGTGCGTCCGGTTGGGGAAACCCTGAAAGGATTTGGTGGCGTTGCCAACCCAGTTAAATTACCAGAACTCTATACTCGTTGTGCAGCTATTCTGAATAAAGCTGTGGGAAGACAACTCAATTCTGTAGAATGTTGTCTGTTAATTGATGAAGCTGCTGTAGTGGTTGTCGCAGGTAATGTTCGTCGCAGTGCAGGTATGCGTCAAAGTACCAGTGAAGATGAGCTATTTGCTGGGGCTAAAGGCAACCTTTGGCAACAAGATGAAAATGGCAACTGGCGCATAGATCCCGAAAGAGATGCGCTAAGGATGGCAAATCATACTCGCGTCTTTCATCACAAACCTACTTTAGAAGAATGTATTGAGGCAGTTCGCACGCAATATTATTCTGGCGAAGGTGCTATTCAATGGGCTGGTGAAGCAATAGCGAGGGCTAATGCAGATGTTTTAATTAGTCCTGAACTCAAGAAAGAGTTTATCCTCACTTATGCAACATCAAAAGAAAAAGCTCGTTTCTGGTTACAAAATCACCTACCTAAAATATCAAATGAAGAGGTAGAACATAGACTTGCAAGATATGCCCTGAATCCATGTGGTGAGATCGTCGGCGCAAATTTTCATTGTGTATCTGGTGAAACTCTATTAATCACCCGTGATGGCATTCACAAAATTCAGGATGTTTTAGGTGAAGAAATCGAGATTTGGAACGGTAAAAGATGGAGTAAAGTAATACCATTTCAAACAAATTCTGGACAGAAGCTTTATAGAGTTCGGTTTGGTGATGGTTCGTATTTAGACGTGACCGAGTATCATCGTTTCTTCGTCAAAGATAGGTTTGGTAAAAACTATCAAGAAGTGCAGGCCAAGGATTTATTAACATACAGCAAATATACAATTCATACTGAACCGTTTGTAATTGACTATCAAGATGGGAAGGTGGTTGAAAAATCCTACGCCTACACATTAGGAGTGGCTGTAGGTGATGGAACTTTGGACCAAAACGGTAATGCAAAAATTAGACTTTACAACAAAAAGGCTGAACTTTTAGTTTCAGGAAAAAAATCTCCAATAAGAAGCTATGAATATTTACCGTCTTTTGTAGATGTTACAGATTTGGGTTTTTCAGGAGAGTTGTTGTATCGGTTGAAAACACAAGCAGATTCGTTAAATATAATCGGGACTTGGAACAGACAAGCTATTCTAGCTTTTATTGCTGGACTGGCTGATACAGATGGTTCCAATACTAGCAGCTATGGTATCCGAATTTATGTTTCTGACTACGAAAGAGCATACCGTTTGCAACTGCTTTTAGCTAAATGTGCAATTCAGTCATCAGTAAATGTAATGGCACGTAAGGCAGGTGTGACAAATTTAGGTAAAAGGTCTAAAGACCTGTATTATCTACAAATTACTGATTGTGCTGATATTCCCTGTCAACGTCTAGATACTAGCAAAGGACACAAGCCAACAACAAAGGGTAAATGGCAAAATATCCAAAGTGTTGAAGAGTTACCAGGACAGCACGATACTTATTGTTTCAATGAACCAGAATTTCATAAAGGTGTTTTTGGTAATACACTAACCGGAAACTGCAACCTTTCAGAGATCCATCTCAATCAAATAGATCCTAAAAACTACAAAGAACAAGAAGAAGCTTTCACAGCAGGGGCGCTATCTGTTGCTGCTTTGTTGAATCATAAATTTGAGGAAGAACGCTATCAATATAGTCGAGAATTAGATCCAATTGTGGGCGTATCTTTTACAGGTTTATTTGACTTTTTTGTTCATGCTTTTGGTGTTGATTGGCTGCGTTGGTGGGAGGCTGGACGACCGGAAACAGCAGCAGGAATACAATTTAGTCGCGCGGAAAAGGAATACTTAACAAGGTGGAAAGAAATTGTGCATCGCGTAGTTTGGGATTATTGCGATCGCCACAATATCAAACGCCCTAAC
This sequence comes from Leptolyngbyaceae cyanobacterium, assembly GCA_036704105.1. Classification (GTDB taxonomy): domain Bacteria; phylum Cyanobacteriota; class Cyanobacteriia; order Cyanobacteriales; family Chroococcidiopsidaceae; genus Chroococcidiopsis. Next base: position 45,920 of record DATNQH010000026.1, read on the forward strand.
CGCTGCACCACAGTCCAACCAAGTGGCACAAAATCGCTCCTTACGGGAGCAAGCCCCGGTTGGCATCCTCCCAAAGCACAACGTTTCATTCGCCGCATCACCTTCCGCAAAAACGATCCCGTAGCACTAGCTTGCATTGACTACGGACATAACGTAGTTCCTTCTCAATCAGATAAGGATGAAAACGGAAATCTGTTAAACGATCCATTCGATCCTCGTTGCACCGAGTGGTTGGTAGAAATTCCCGTAGCCGTTCCTTGGGCGGACTTGCCCGGTGCTGATGAAATTGATATTAATCAGTTTTCAGCCTTGGCGCAATTCGATTTTGCTCTCCAAGTGCAGCGTTACTATGTCACTCACAATACATCTTCAACCCTAGAACTTCGCTCTGGGGAAATTGAACCTTTGGGTACTCGCATCTATGAAGCGATCCAAAATGATGAAGGGTATATATCAGCTGCTCTTTTAGCGCGCTTTGACGATCTCCAAACCTTCCCGCGCCTTCCGTTTGAACCTATAGATAAATCAACTTACGAACGTTTAGTTCAAGATGTGCAAGCGCGACGCAAAACAAATGATTTCTGTGCCGCACTCAGTCGCTATGATGCAGGTGAATCAATAGAAGCAGGCCCCGCAGGTTGTGACTCTGATAAATGTATGATGCCAGATGGGCAACCGACCTCATCAAGTTAAATCAATGTCAAGAGTAATTAGTCATTATCTCCTCACCATTTTTTGAGTTGTGAGACAGGCTTGGAGGTTCCT
>DATNQH010000027.1:0-3379 GCA_036704105.1 Leptolyngbyaceae cyanobacterium
TGAAGCAAGATTAATTATAATTGGCAAAAAATTGTCTATAGCTGAAGAGGGTGTTGATAATCCTGGGCGGATTTCATCACTTTCTGAAATGCAGAATCTTTTTTTAAAAGCAGATTTAGTTGTTGCACCCGCCCTTTGCGATCCATTCCCGACCTTTGTAATAGAAGCTATGAACTATGGCGTTCCTTGTATAGTATCAGCAAGTGATGGTATGCCAGAAATTATCGATAACGGCGTGAATGGGATAGTAATTGAGCAACCAACGCCTGATGTTATTGCTCAAAAAATCATACATCTACTAGGTGACATTCCTCTATTAAAATCCATGTCTGACAAAGCACGTGAAAAGGTAAAAACTAAATTGAACTGGAATAGCATAGCTAAGAATATATCGCAAGTATTATCTACTCTATAAATGAGAGCAAAGAAAATAAAATAATGCTATTTGTAGTTGCGGTAATTATTCAAATAATCACTTACAGCATTTATTCCACTAACACTGCAAAGATGCCATAAATATGTGCAAAGAGAAAGAATAAGAACTATGAAATTAGCACAACAGCGCCCAATTCGGATTTTGCAAGTCGTAGGTGGGATGAAAAGAGCTGGTACTGAAACCTGGTTAATGCATCTGCTGCGACACATAGACCGCGATCGCTTCCAAATGGATTTCTTAGTTCATACAACCCAGTCTTACCCTTATAGTGATGAAATTCTAGCTCTTGGTAGCAAAATTATCCCATGCCTTGATGCATCAAAACCTTGGCAGTATGCATCCAACTTTAATCGAATTTTGCGCGAATATGGCCCATATGACATTATCCATAGCCATATTCATCACTTCAGTGGTTACATAATGCGCTTAGCGCAGCTAGCTGGTGTACCTGTTCGCATTACCCATAGCCATCTCGATACTTTACAACTTGATGCTGAAGCTGGGTTTCTCAGGCGTTGGTATCTTAAATTGATGAAACAGTGGATTGCCCGCTATGCCACAATTGGTTTGGCTGCAAGTCGAAAAGCAGCAGTGTCTCTATTCGGTTCAACTTGGAGTTCTGACCCAACTCGCCAGATACTATACTGTAGCGTTGACCTAGCTCCGTTTCAGAATTTAGTTGCTTCTGTCGATGTTCTTGCTGAATTTGGAATTGCTGCTGATGCTTTTGTCGTTGGGCATATAGGCAGATTTGAAACACAAAAGAACCATGAATTTCTCCTAGAAATTGCATCAGAACTTGCCAAACAAGAGCCGAAAATGCACCTGTTGTTAGTAGGTGATGGACCATTGCGATCGAATATTGAGCAGAAGGTTGCCGATTTAGGTTTGAATGACCGCGTTATCTTTGCAGGTGTTCGGCATGATATACCCCAACTAATGCTGAACGTGATGGATGTGTTTCTCTTTCCGTCTCTTCACGAGGGTCTGCCTCTTGTGCTACTAGAAGCACAGGCAGCATCCCTACCCTGTGTTTTCTCAGATGTCATTACTGAAGAAGTTGATGTAGTTAAGCCTCTTATGCAGAGAATGTGCTTGTCACGATCGGCATCTGCTTGGGCTGATTCGGTTTTAGCAACGCAAAGCAATAAATTAGCTATGGGAAAGTTTGAAGCGCTAAATAAGATGGAGCAAAGTCCATTCAACATTCAAATAGGACTTGCTAATCTTACTGAACTCTATACTTTAGCGCTATCCTAATGAGCTTATAACAGCAAGACATGAAAAACTAGCTGTTGTCCAAAGTGCTTTTGCAATTACCTAAGTTAAAATAACTGAAAAAATTTACAAGCCTTCGTTAGTTAGCAAGCATTGCTTTTACAGGCTTTAAAACCAGCCAAAATCAGGACAATTTGAAATGAACTTAATGATTTTCATCATTATATTATTTTCCCATTTAATGGCAGCGCGTCCTTTTTTTTCAGAAATGCGTCAACATAAAATGCCTGACACGGCTCATTTCGCTGCTATTTCTCTAATTCTCTATTACGACATTGGGCTGGCAATAGAATTACTTGGTTTTCCTACTGAGAATAAGTATTTTCCAGCATTCTTTCCAGCTAAAGAAAACATATTATTACAAGCATTTATGCTTTTGTTGATGGCTCCCTGGCTATTTCAGCTAGGCTCTCAAATTATCAACAAAGAAAGTAAGCTAACTTACCAAGAACATTTTGCACCCCTAAATAAACATAGGAGAAAAATTTTTTATTTATTCACTACAGTACTTTCACTAGTATTAGCATTTTCAGGTTCCAGACAAGTTGTTCAAGCTGACTCAATTTGGGCAGCCAGGGAAGGAATTGGCGCTGCAATGGGGCCGTTAATTATTATTTTATATTTTCCTTTACATTTTCTAGGTTTTTATATAAGAACATCCGATGCTAAGACAAAAAAGGGATTATTATTTTCTCTAGGATTAATGTTTGCTAGTATAGTAGCTACATTTGCTATAGGTCAAAGAACAAATGTTTTATTACCTATTTTAATCTTTGTATTATTTAGAAAACAACTTAGTTTAAAAAAGATAGTAATATTTGTCAGTATAGCAGTAATAGCATCTGCCGCTCTTTTACCGATTTTTAAGTTTCAGTATTCCAATACTAATTCTAATGTAGCAAGTTTGGTAGCGGAAACTGTTAATGGCGATCTATCTAGAAGTGGTGTTCTGATAACTGCGTTAGAAATGACTGAGCCAGTGGGAACAAAAACATTGCCCTATCCCTTAGCTGGCTATGTTTATTGCTTATTATTCTACGTTCCACGTTCAATAGCACCATTTAAGGGCTGGGGTACAGGACAATACTTTACGGCTGACGTAGTTAGGACACCTGTTGAGGATACTAGCTGGGGATTTGGCGTTGGTGCAATAGAGGAAATCTTATTGAACGTTGGTTTTTGGTGGTGTTTTCCAGTATTGTTAGTATATGGAATGTGCATGGGTTTTTTAGATAGATTGTCATCGCGTATGCCATCTTTGGTTGTTCCAACAAGGCTTGCAGCTATATGGCTTTGTGGTTATGACTCAGGCACTCTCTTATTAACATTTGGAACTATGGCTGTTATTGGTTTGGTGTTTCATTACCTATTTATACAGACACCTCTTAGTGTATATAAAGTATATGAAAATTCAAATGTTTCAGTTCAGAAAAAACTGCGATCGCATACAAATAAGTTTTTGTAGCCAAGCTTGAATTTATCTGCTTTCTTGTCAAGAGAACCTATAACAACAAATATATAGGCATTAGCTAATACTATTTAATTTTTATATTACTCAAAACTTTTACGAGGCTTGCAAGGCTTGTTAAAGTAAAAAAATACTTAATTTAAACAATTATTTTAGCCTGAAAAAGTATAGGAGTAAAGAATGGAACCTCTGGTAAG
>DATNQH010000028.1:0-3481 GCA_036704105.1 Leptolyngbyaceae cyanobacterium
GGTAGTGAATGTCTTCTACCTGATGCCTGCCGAGAATCTGATAATTCTGCAAAGGCTTCCAGAATTGCTGGTTGCTGCATGGGTTCAATATCAGCTACTCACTACAGGGCTATTCTAACTTAGAGAATGAAATAGCCCTGGCAACACCCAAGGTGATACCTAGCATTGCAATCAATGTTGATATGAGTGAGTGGGATACTGACAAAATTATCACCTTTTTCAAAGCAACTTATGGAATTTTTGACAATGACCGAGAAACAAATTCATCAACTCCCAGCTCACAAGGTTTCTGTGAGCCTAGTGATGGATATAGTAATACGTAGCTGGAACAACGGAGCTAACTTAGACTCTTTGGCCAGGTACACAGGAAAAAGTAAGTCTTATGTCAAGAGTGCCATTGATGCAGCTAGCTTACTTGGTATGATTGAAAGCAAAGCTGATGGCTGTTTTGTAGCAGTTAAGGAATGCTCTGAACTCCTTACTGATAAACCGTCTGAAGATTTAAAGATCGCTGTTTTCAGAAAGTGGCTTCAAGCATGGGAACCTTTCATTCTTTTTCTTCGCTATTTATCACTTGGGGATACTCCAGAAGTATCAGCTAGGAGATTAAGTTCTTTTTACTTATTTAACAAGGAAGTTCAAGCAATTTCTGAGTTACTAAGTCTTTGGGGTAAGACTTGTGATCTGATTGATGCTAAAGGGTATTTAACTGTCAAGGAATTTGAATTAGAGGTAAAAGAACTATCTGATGATTTCTCTAGTAATTTATGTGACGATGTAGGAGCTAGGCTATACATAAATAAAGTACTTGGTGATGAGGTTTTCAAGTGGCTAACATATAGTGAGCTAGAGGAATTAGTGGTTGGACTTCTTAGTTATAGAACAAATCCAAGAAGTGCTATAGAATGCTCTGGAAGAGCTTATGAGGATTTTTTAAGAAGACTTTCTACTGATATTGGAATTATTGATACAAGAAAAATTGCAACAAAATCCGGGATTTCAGAATTAGCTAACGGTATTCTATACGCTTATAGGGATGATTCAGGAGCCTCTCATAGCTTTATTCACACGAAACAACGTGACATCTCACAAGCAATTGGTTCTATCCGTAACATGGCAGGTCATGGTATGGAAGCTAAATCTATGGAACGATGGGAAATTAGTTCAACAGCAGCTATTAGTAAAATATTAACTACTATATCATCGATGAGAAGTCTCTTTTACTACATCAAACACGGTAAGTATTTGTTCTAGCTCTGTTGGAGCAGTATTGCTAGAATTCCTCACTCGTTGAGTGCTATACATATCTACTCTGCATTGCCTTGAGATCTGTGCTAAGGGGAAATTGGTTTGGAAGTTGCCCAACAAAAGCCCAATTACTTCAGAGCTACCATCAGCTTTGACTGCGATCGCCTTCAACTTCTGGGCACATTCATTTTTATTAGCTTGATCGCGCCTCTCCCCAGCACCAACAGCACGCGCGATCGCCTCTATATCTTTTATAAAGCTGGTGACGGGATTTGAACCTGCGACCGGCGGTTTACAAAACCGCTGCTCTACCACTGAGCTACACCAGCACGATAAACAACTATATCAAATATGGGAATGATTTAGCAAGGGGTAATTTAGCGGTTAGTGCGATCGGAGAAATGCCTTAGCAAGGTTTAGCCGTAAGTCATAAAACCCACATTTCCTGACTGTGCTAACCAGAAAAAATCTGCTACGTTTTTAAGATTGGTATATTCCTAACACAGCTAGTTGGATAGAAGTCAAGCAAGCTGTGTAAATTTTCTGTTTTTGTAATCATTCTTTACATACTAATAAGCATGGCAGCGTTGAAGGGAAGAGATTTATTAAGTCTGGCAGATCTGAATGCAGAGGAAGTTCAAGAACTGCTGCAATTGGCAGCGCAGTTGAAATCTGGACAGTTGAAACCACAATGCAATAAAGTTTTAGGGCTGCTGTTTTACAAGGCTTCCACGCGGACGCGAGTGAGTTTCTCTGTAGCAATGTACCAACTAGGTGGACAGGTGATCGATCTTAATACCAGTACCACCCAAGTAAGTCGCGGCGAACCTGTGGAAGACACAGCAAGAGTTTTAGATCGATATTTGGATATTTTAGCGATTCGGACGTTTGAGCAAGAGCAATTAGAAACCTTTGCTCACTACGCCAAAATCCCCGTGATTAATGCTTTGACAGATTTAGAGCATCCTTGTCAAATTTTGGCAGATTTACTCACAATTCAAGAGTGTTTTGGCAATCTTGCTGGTTTGACATTAACTTATTTGGGTGATGGTAATAATGTCGCCCACTCTCTACTTATAGGTTGTGCTTTGGTTGGCATGAATGTCAAAATTGCTACTCCACCTGAGTTTAAACCGAATGCGGAAATTGTCGAGAAAGCAGATGCGATCGCATCTGGAAAAACCGAAGTAATCGTCACTGAAGATGCTGAAGCAGCAACGAAAGGATCTCATGTAATTTATACCGATGTTTGGGCAAGTATGGGACAAGAAGCAGAAGCGAATTCCCGTATTCCCGTGTTTCAACCCTACCAAGTTAACGAGCAACTTTTAAGTATTGCAGACTCAGAGGCAATTGTTTTACACTGTTTACCAGCCCATCGCGGTGAAGAAATCACTAATGCTGTCATTGAAGGTTCCCAATCAAGAGTTTGGGATCAAGCAGAAAATAGAATGCACGCACAAAAAGCTTTGCTAGCAAGTTTACTAGGAGAAGGTTGAATTATGAATTATAAATGATGAATTATGAATTTGCTTGGTTTTGGACATTCAGCATTTATAATTCAGCATTAATAATTTTTTTTGCCATTAGGGGTAATTATGTAGTACGAATGTTCTATATAGGTTTGTAAATTCGGATTGCTACAAATTATGGAACCCCTAACAGCAGCTCAACAAGAACTTTATGACTGGCTAGCAGATTATATTCAGCAGCATCAGCATTCACCATCAATTAGACAGATGATGCAAGCGATGAATCTGAAGTCGCCTGCGCCAGTTCAAAGTCGCTTAGAACATTTACGCACGAAAGGATACATTGAGTGGACAGAAGGTAAAGCAAGAACAATTCGAGTTCTGCAACCACAAGTTAAACAAGGTATTCCGGTTTTAGGTGCTATAGCAGCTGGTGGTTTAGTTGAACCTTTTACTGAAGCAGTAGAACAACTGGATTTTACTAGTTTATTTTTACCACCTAAAACTTTTGCCTTACGGGTGATAGGTGACAGCATGATCGAAGACTTGATTACTGAAGGTGATGTAGTAATCATGCGTCCAGTACCAGATCCAAAATTAGTAAAAAATGGCACAATTGTAGCAGCAAGAGTAGATGGACACGGTACAACTTTAAAGCGATTTTATCGCCGAGGCGATCGCGTCACTCTCAAGCCTGCAAATACTAAATATAAACCGATAGAAGTTACTGCTAGGCAAGTGCAGGTGCAAGGTACTCTCAT
>DATNQH010000029.1:0-21332 GCA_036704105.1 Leptolyngbyaceae cyanobacterium
TGACAATTTATCGAAAAAATAATATTAGATGAGATAACTTAATAACTAAAAAGTAATTTAATTGCAGCAGAGATTTAGGTTGAAAAGGAAAATCTAAGTTTAAGAGTTCCAGGTTTCAACTGCTGATAAAATATTCTTATGCAACAAGAATTTATTTAAGTTGAATATTTTTACTTTGCTCTCACACTTGCGGTTCACCTATTATCAGATCTAGAAAACCCAGAGATAATCATCTTCGTGCGATCGCATCATGAGCAAGAATGCGATCAACCTTCAATCTTTGCTGCTAAACAAAATACATTCAACTACGTTGGTTCGCGCCTATGACAATAAGTTATACGCTAAACTCCAAGTTTCTATGGCAGATTGGCAAAACACGTTATGCCTAAGTTGTGACTAGTGTTTCAACCAAGGCTCGGAATTTTGATTGGGTGCAATTGCACCTGATCGAGCAGGTGCAAGTACCCTTAATTTGAGTGGCTAGAACTGGTGGCGATGCAGTTTAGAAAAACGTGTGGGGTTCGGTAATAATTACCGTTGACCCTTTAGTTTTTCTATCCATTGGTGGTTTGAGTTGCCAACATCTGCTTCAGCTTTTCGAGTTCTGAAGCCCAACGTGGATCGGGCCTAATTCCATCCGTGTCTGTTGTGCTGCTGCTACTAGTAGCGGTAGCAGGGCGACGAGACTTTTTATTACCACTACGTTTGTTACTGCTCTTTTCGACATTGCTGCTACTTGGGCTGGCAGAATCAGCGTTAGGGGTAGATTGATCTTCGTCTTCCTGACCTTTAGAGCGAGGCAATGCCTTCTCAATTTTAAGTGGAGTCTCTTTGAACAGATAGCCATTGAACTTTTCAATGATTTGATCTGCTTGTTCGTCGCTGTTGACAGTAACGAAACCGAAACCGCGACACTTCCCGGTTTTGCGATCTTTAATCACTTTGGTAGTGACATTTCCCTCATCAGCAAAAACTGCTTGTAGCTCCTGACGATCTACTTCTTCTTTAGGCAAATTACCAATGTATAGACGAATTGACATGAAATCTTGACCTCCAGACTTGGGTGCAAATAACGGTTGGTAACAAAACTACTAATCTGAGCTTGGCTGATAATAAAAGGTATTGAAGCACGCTGCCACAAACCAATTTTTTTTTAAACTGCCAACCTCTATAATCCAATTCATCGTTTAAACAAAGGTGGTTAATAATATCATCCTAAGATGCTCTCTAAAAACCTGACTTTTAGGCATGATCTCCCAGTTAGCAGCTTTTTAATTCCTGATAATGCCTTTGATTACCGACACAAGTGGACACCATTCTCTAAAATATCACGGCTTACAGTATATAAATTCTTTTACTATAGACTTGCACCTATAGTATTATTTTTTATTTCGCTATAGCTGTTAATACATCACTTTAGATAGAGAACTTTACCCTAACTAAGAGATGAAATAAAAACCAGCCTAGGGCTGGTGTAGCTTTTGCTGTGTTGGAAGGAGAGAAACTGATATTTAAGCTGTTTAAACTTTATATATTACTAACTCAGAGCGCTGTGTTAGATCTGAAGTATTCTTCCTTTATTAAATAATGTAACATATCGAGTCGAAATTCGCAAATAATCTTTACATTTAGCGACTAATAGCGATCGCATATAATCCCCAAGCTGCAGCGGCGATCGCTACTAGGGTAGACCAGAGCGGATGTTCGCTTCGGCTGATTTTGCCTGCACTAGTCCGCAAAGTATCACTGTCAATCCAAACAGTAGCACCACGACGGAACCAACCAGTAATAAAGATATATCGACCTAACAAATCTGTAAAATTGAAAGATGTTCCACGCCACAGATGGCTAACAGAACCTAACCAAGAGAAGTGATGTAATTTAACTAAACCAGTCGGCAATTGCACAATCAAGTCTTGCCCTAGCCAATTGCTAATTCCAGTCCGACCTAACAGCTTAGCTTGTAGACGTAGCGGCTGGCTGTTAACAGGTATTGTAGTCGAGTTGGCTAAGAGGTCGCTGAGGCTGGGGTTATTTAGTCCGGTAGTAGGTTTGATATCTGGAAAAAAGGCATTAATGCGGATGAAAGTACCAATACTGAAGCCAATAGGTAAACATCCAATCACAATCGCCCAGTCGCCCCACATCCAAGTGAGTTGAGCAATTCCAAACATTAAGCCAATTCCTCCAATTAGCCAAAGCAAACCACTAAGAGCAAGACCGAGGAAGATTCCTAAATAGGGAGCGGTTTGTAGTAAAAAGGGGCGAGAGACCAAGGGATTTTTGATTTTTGAATCCTGACTTCCGACTTGCGACTGAGGTACGGGCGGGGTTATCCAGATTATTCGTCTTCCTACTGGCTTGTTTGTTAAACCCGCCCCTACGACTTTTGACTTTTGACTTCTGGGTAGATTCAGTTCAGTTTCTAAACGCCAGTAGTAGGCGATGCGGGTAAGACGTTGGAGGCGATCACCAATTAAGGGATGGGCATTATTAATGTTTAGCCAGTAGCTCCCAGGATTTAAGCAGTCCCACGCTAACGCGGCTTCAATTTCATCGCACGAGTGCAAATTGCTAACTGCGATCGCTTGTTGATAACTGACTACTGACAACAAGCTCCAGCTTTCTAGTAGCCAACTCGTTTGTTTTTGTTGCTGAATATCATCAGCAATGCCTTGACAGACTTTGATTATAGCACGAATTAGAGCATTGGGATTACCAGTAATTTCAGATGAAACGCGATCGCCCAAATAAATTCGCAGTTGAGATAACCAGAAAGCGGGTAAACTCAGGAGAAACCAAATTCCATAGGCAAAGTGCGCCAAGACAACTGCAATTACCCGCAAAAAAGAGTTGGTTTTGTCTCCCCACTGGGACACTAGCCGATAGACGATGTAAGGCAGCTGAGCGATCATCATATTTAGGGACATGATGACAAAATCCCAATGGCTAATATGCCCTAACTGCGCTGCGTAAATTGTGGCAATTTCATCATCTGCCAACTGTTCTAAAAGTCCCTGACTAACTACAATTCTGGCTGTGCGGCGTAGATTGCCATAGGTTAAGGCTAGAGGCGCTGATGTTGGCAAAATAGCCAACTGAGGTAAAGGAATCTTTCGCTGTCGGCTAAAGCGTTGTAACACGCGGATAGCTTCTGGACTATGGGTGGAAAGAGTGTCAAGGGATAGCGGTTTTAAACCATAAAATAGCCGTAGTATTAGATCTAATAACCAAGGTGATAGACCCAGCAGCAGCAAAAGTATTAGCACAATCCACTGAGTTGAATCGTGGTAAAAGGGCTGAAACGGCTCTAGATATGGGAGTTTAACTAATAAATCGTTGGTAAATGCCATTGCGAACTCGATCAATGCCCGCACTAGCCAAAATAGTGCGATCGCGCTACCCCCTTGTAGCAGGCAAAATGGAATTAAGTTAACAACTGGTAGAGCTTGCCACCGTTTCGCTCTTTCTGCTTGTCGCCAATTGAGTGGTGAGTGGTGAGTGGCGACGAAGGAGTGGTCAGTAGCGAGTAGTGAGTGGTGAGTGGCGACGAAGGAGTGGCCAGTGGCGACGAAGGAGTGAGATAATTCTGAATTGCCGTTGTCCCCACGCCCGTCGTCCTTGTCCCCTTGTCCCTCAGCTCCCTCATTGCCTTTTGGCTCCTTGTTATCAAAGGCAATAAAGCCAGTTAAATCACTTTCTGTTAGAGTGGCATCAGCTACTGACTTAGTTCGATCTCGATCGCTCAATTCAGCACAGGCGCAAACTGCCCACTCTTTAACTTGGGGATTGCTACTATGACTGAGGATCTGACAAAGGGTGATAACTTCGTTAAACTGCGCTAACTCGCGGCTGATTTCACTGTTTTCAGTTCTTGCCAAAAACTCGCCCTGCACCCTCACTTGTGATAAATCATTAATTTCGTTCTGGTAAACAGCTTTTAGGTAAGAAATCGCAGTTGGGTAATCCCCTTGCTGGAGTGCCTCCCTTGCCGCTTTTAGAGAAGATTCCAGCTCACCTGCCATAAAATTCTCCTGAATAATTTGATTTCAATGGTTTGGCTTGAATAGCAAAACCATCGCTAGCCAGATGATGTAATTATTCCCAGATGCGATCGCTCTTGATACATCTGTGCATTTTGACCGATAATCCATGCAGCGCAAGCCCCTGGCTTTAGACATGGGGTAAGCTGCTAGGCGATTTTAATCGCCGTCAAGTATTTTTCTGATTTTGAATATACTCCTTAACTGCTTCTAGTGGTGCGCCTCCTACTGTCGATACAAAGTAAGAATTAGTCCACAAAGTAGGCAGTTTTTGTCTGAGATGCGGAAACTCCAGCCGCAAGTATCGGGATGTTGCGCCTTTAAACCGCTTAACTGCCTTGTGGACACCAAATTGAGGATCGACCTCAATGAGTAGGTGAACGTGGTCTTCTACTACTTCCATCTCGATAATCTCAACCTGAATTTCTACTGCTATTTGTTGCAGTAGTTCTTTTAATCGGGTGTCTACGCCATCTTTTAATACCTTCCGTCTGTACTTGGGAGTCCAAACTATATGGTACTTGCACGAATAAACAACATTGTTATTAGATTTATATTTTCGCCTCATGTCATCAGTATATAGCTTTATGCTATATACTATTCTTATGAGTGAATACACAGTAAGGAAACTGAAAATTGGCAACACTCAGCAAATGAGTGAACTGGCTTTGGCTGCTGGTGAGTTGTACTCTCGGACAGTGGTTAGTTTCTGGCGCACAGTTCGTAATAAAGGTCTGTGGCTGGGTCCATCCTCCATGATGCGATGGCATAACTCCAACCACTTACACGCCCACAGTGCAGACGCAGTTGTTCAAAGTTTTTATGCCAGTCTAAAGTCATGGAGGGCAAGGCGTAAAACAGACCCTAATGCTCATCCACCAAGGCGACGCAAGTGGTTTTTCAAAGTTCAATGGAAGTCGTCGGCGATCAAGGTGAAAAATGCGAAACTGCATTTATCCAACGGCAAGGGCAATACACCTTTGATTATTGATTGGTGTTGGGAAACGCCCAAGTTAGTAGAAATGGGATGGGACAGTAAACAATACGAGATTCGAGCTTGTTACGCTATTACCCAAACTCAATCTGTTGAGACTGGAACTGTTGCGGGTATCGACCCCGTAGAAATTCACCTTGCTGTTGCCCACGATGGAGAGCAGACCTTCATCTTAAATGGTCGGTTGCTGCGTTCTAAACGCCAATACCAAAACAAGTTAAAAGCCAAGTTAGCGTCATTAATTGATCCAAAAAAGCGAGGTTCCAAGAATAGAAAGAGATTAATCAGATCTAAACAGCGCCAACTAATTAAAATCAAGAATCAGATTAAAGATATCCTGCACAAACAAACCAGCAAACTTGTTTCTACGCTCAAGTCTAGAGGCGTACAAACCCTGGCTATAGGTGATGTCAGAGATATTAGGCAACGAATTGATTTTGGAACTAAATCTAATCAAAAGCTGCATCAATGGTCACATGGCGAAACTCGCGCCTTTCTCACCTACAAAGCTCAAAGGATGGGTATGAAAGTTGAGATTCAGTGCGAGAAATATACTAGCCAGACTTGCCCATCATGCGGTCAACGCTATAAACCCAAAAACCGCACCTACAAGTGTAAATGCGGTTTTGAGTTCCATCGTGATGGTGTCGGTTCCATCAATATTCGTAGAAAGTATCTGGGATGCTTTGATATCCCAGTAGTCGGCGTTATGGCTGCGCCCACTGGTTTGAGGTTCCGCCCTCATTCTAAGTGTAGCTCTGTGTGCGCGCGTTCCTGCGAGCGAAGCGATGCACAGTGAAAGAATCCCCTTGCTTTAGCAATGGGGAGACAGTCAAAGGTAATACCAATTGTCTTGCTATTGATATTTGAGAAAGTTTGTGGATTAAGCTCTACTATCAAAAGCGATCGCGTGATCGCTCTTGCTGCTGATGCTCGTCAAATTCTGAGTTGGCTTCGGCTTTATCTGTCAACGGCTTAATTACGCGGGCGATCGCTTGCTTGACAAACTCCTGCATAAATTCATCCCGGCGATTTAGCTGAAACTGCTGTTGCACCACTTCGGTAATTCCGCCATCACCCCATTGTTGATTGTGGCGAAAGTACTCTATAAAACTTTTTCCAGCAATGCGCGTTAGATAAGCCGCCGTTACTGCTTGAATTGCTCTGCCAATTATAAACGTGGGGACACTCACCTGAAGTGCAGTGGAGAGTAATTGAAATGCTCCTTTGACAATTCCCAGACTTGCCAAAGTCTTACCTAAAGATAGCGCTAGTTCGCGTCCTCGTTCTAAATTCAATTCACAGCCGTAAATTTTGCCAATTTCTACCACCATTTGGGCATTCACAGCTGCTGTCGCCAGTAGATCTACCATAGGTAAAGGTGTCAACAAAACTACACCAGCACCAATCCATTGATAGCGATCTACCACTTTCTCGGCTTGACGGCGACGCTGGGTATCGAGCAGGAGGCGGGCTTCTTCTCCCAGTCGTTGAGATTGCAGCAGAATATTATCGGCAACTAAGTCTTCTCCCTCTGCTCGAAGAACAGCAGCCATGCGACGAAGCAATGGGGTAATATCTGGCTCAGGCTGGAAGATTTCGCCGTTTTCAAGCGTGACTGTTTGGGGGTTGGCTGCGATCGCAATTACATCTGTTGGGGCAATAAATCCCCGCACTCGTTCCCTTAAACGAGCAAGAATTTGTTCAGTGTCTTCTTCTGTATAGAGATCTGTTTTATTTAAAACGATTAGCGATCGCTTGCCGATTTCCACCAAGGCTCTAAGTGGCTCATATTCCGAACGGCGCAAATCGTTATCCACCACAAATAACAGCAAATTTGCTTCTGTCGCTAGCTGACGAGCCAATTGTTCGCGTTGAGTTCCCGCCACGCCCGCTTCTAAAATTCCTGGGGTATCGGTAATCAAAATTCTCCGTTCCATTCCTTTTAGCTTTAGACTATAAGTTTCTCCTACTTCAGTTGTTCCCATTGGGGCATCGACTTTACCCACTATGCGCCCGAAAATTGCATTGATTAAGGAAGTTTTGCCAGCGCTACCAGTACCAAAAACAACTACTTGGATCTCGCCTTGGGCTAAATAAGCTTCAATTTCCCGCGAACGAGTGAGTAAAGCTTGTCGTGCTACTTCATCTTGAATTTGTGCTACTTGTTGCCTGATGGCACGTAGAGTTTCTTCTGCTGCTTCGGTTTTAGCTTCTGGAATTTGCGGTTGCTGAGAAATTCGCTGTTGTTGCCGCGATCGCTTTTCGCCACGCTGAATCTTTAGCACATAATAAACAATTGCGGCAATCAAAACTACTACCAGCGCTATCAGCAATAACAGCAGCAGATTGCATAGCAGGGCCGAATAGTAGCAATACTGGACAATGCGTGAGAAGGAATCAATTAGCCACAGCATTAGCCCCAAGACTACGATGATTCCAACAATCAGGGGGATGAGGCGTGATAGACGCATTAAAGGCGATCGCTTTCTTGGCGGGGTGATGATTCCGATCTTAGTCTGCCTGCTGCTATCTATGATCGGCAACAATTCAAAATGGTGTAAACAAGCGATCGCCCCAATCTAACTAATTTAATGTAGGCGCGAGTTGAATAGAATTATCTGTCATTCCCTTGGTATAGTTATAAAACTTTATTGTTCTAATTATCGAGAACCGCCGTAAAACCCCGCTCTTTTAAGACGGGGATATAAGGCGGGGGTATTATAGGAACGAGGGTGTCCTATAATACCCAATTTGCTGTGTATCAAACGAGTAAAGGATGATATACTTATGTCAAGTAACACGGCATAATATGTTAGTATTCGAGGCAAAATTAAAAGGGACAGACGAGCAGTACCGCGCTTTAGATGAAGCGTTGCGAACTGCTCGTTTTGTTCGTAATAGCTGCCTTAGATACTGGATGGATAATATTGGTGTAGGGAGGTATGACCTAAACAAGTATTGCAAAGTTCTAGCAGACAATCCAGACTTCCCTTGGGTAAAGAAGCTCAACTCAATGGCGCGTCAGTCAATGGCAGAAAGAGCCTGGAGTGCAATTGCAAGGTTCTTTGATAATTGCAAGAAGCACTTGCCTGGGAAAAAAGGATATCCTCGTTTCAAAAAACATCAGACCCATGAAAGCGTTGAGTACAAAACGACTGGGTGGAAGCTATCAGAGGATAGGAGAGAGATTAGCTTTACAGATGGATTTGAAGCTGGAAAATTCAAATTATGGGGAACTCGCGATCTGCATTTCTATCAAATAGAGCAGATTAAACGAGTGCGGGTAGTACGTCGTGCCGACGGATACTACTCACAGTTTTGCGTTAATGTGGAACGAATAGAAAAACGAGTTCCGACATTTAAAACTGTTGGATTAGACGTTGGATTAAGCCACTTCGTGACCGACAGCAATGGACAAACAGTTGAAAATCCGCGACATTTACGAAAGTCCGAAAAATCTTTAAAGCGTCTCTCTCGTCGTTTGTCTAAAACAGAACTCGGTTCTAAAAACCGAGCTAAGTTTAGAAATAAACTTGCCCGTAAACACCTCAAAGTAAGTCGCCAGCGTAAAGACTTTGCTGTGAAGTTGGCAAAGTGCGTAGTGATGTCTAACGACCTCGTGGCGTATGAGGATTTGAGAGTGCGTAATCTGGTGAGAAACTCTCGCCTCGCTAAATCGATTAGTGATGCAGCATGGACAACTTTTCGCCAATGGATTGAGTATTTTGGCAAAATATTTGGTGTGGTGACAGTTGCTGTACCACCTCACTACACAAGTCTTAATTGCTCCTCTTGCGGGGAAGTTGTCAAAAAGTCTTTGAGCGTGAGAACGCATATTTGTACTCATTGCGGGCATACTCAAGACCGAGACTGGAACGCTGCACGTAATATTTTAGAACTAGGGCTTCGTACTGTAGGGCATACAGGAACGTCTAGTCTTGAACTAGAAAACGCCTCTGGAGAGACCGATCAATACTTGAGTGAGGCAACTCCTTCAAGCAAATCAACTCGTGGAAAGAGGAAACCCAAAGAGTGATCTTTGGAATCCCCCGCGCTTTTAGCCGGGGGAGGATGTCAATAGCTAGAGGATTTTAACATTCGTGCTAAGAGACACTAGTGGTGAATGAAAACGGAGAAATCAGAGTAATGGGACTTTTTGACCAAGTTCTCAACGCCATGAATAGCTCGAACCAGGAAGGTAGTTCAGGCCAGCTAGCTACTATTTTGGGCACCATCCAACAAGTGAGTGATAGCTATGGTGCCGATTCTTCAACAGTGCAATCGCTTTTATCAATTGTCGGCAATCAAGTGCGATCGTCTTTGCAGCAAAAACGCGACACTGATGGTTATGAACAAGCACAAGCCTTTGTGAATCACAATAGTGGCACTTATCCTAACCCCCAAGCCGTTCACACACTGTTTTCTCCGAATCAGCAGGAAAACCTGGCACAATTTGCTGCCCAGCAAACTGGTTTGAATATGGGTACAATTCAACAAATGCTACCGATACTAGTACCTTTGGTACTAAATCTGCTGCAAACTGGTAGCCAGACGCGAAATCCTCAAAGCGGAGCGAACCCAGTCCTGAATGCTTTCTTAGATGCCGATCGCGATGGCGATGTCGATATTTCTGACGCAATTCAGTTAGCTAGTCGTCATTTCCGTCGATAATGAACAGGGGCTAAAGAAGTATGAAGTGTGAAGGATGAAGGATGAAGTGTAAAGTGTGAGAGTTTGAATTTCAGCCTTCAGCCTTCAGCCTTTAGCCTTTTACCTCACCCCTAACCCCTTTGATGAGAGTTGTATTTTTTGGTACTCCCCAGTTTGCCGTACCTACCTTGGAACGCCTGCTGAGTCATCCTGAGTTTGAAGTGTTGGCAGTTGTCACTCAACCAGACAAACGCCGGGGTCGTGGCAATCAATTAACACCTTCACCTGTTAAATCTGTTGCTACAGCACATCAGATACCTGTTTGGCAACCCCAAAGGGTGAAAAAGGATGCTTCTTCTTTGACTCAGTTGCAGCAAAGTGAGGCAGATGTGTTTGTTGTTGTTGCTTATGGGCAAATTCTTTCCCAGGAAATACTAGATATGCCCCGGCTTGGTTGTATTAATGTACACGGCTCAATTCTACCTAAATACCGAGGTGCAGCCCCAATTCAGTGGTGTCTTTACAACGGTGAATCGCAAACAGGCATTACAACCATGTTGATGGATGCAGGGATGGATACCGGGGCAATGCTGCTAAAAGCTTACACGCCGATTCGACTGCTAGACAATGCCCAGGATTTAGCACAGAAACTATCTCTGTTGGGGGCAGATTTATTGGTAGAAACTTTGTTCAAGCTAGAACGCCAGGAAATTGAACTCTTTCCTCAAGATGACACGCAAGCAACTTATGCGCCGCTGATTAAAAAGCAGGATTATCAACTTGATTGGAATAGAAGTGCGATCGCTTTACACAACCAAGTCCGAGGTTTTTTCCCCAACTGTATGGCGACTTTTCGCCAACAGCCCTTGAAAATCATTGCCACTGCTCCCCTTGTTGATGCCTACTCTCAACAACTGCCGCCAGATTTGCAAGAACTAATCCATAGTTTGTCTATTTTGTCAAGCAAATCGTTCTGTCCTGGTGAAGTGGTAGACACGATCAAGGGGATAGGGCCAGTGATTCAAACAGGTGAGGGACTGTTGCTACTGCGAGAAGTGCAACAGGCTGGCAAACGCGCGGGTTCGGGCTGGGATTTTGTTAACGGTAGTCGCTTAGCAGCGGGAGAAAAACTAAATGATGAATGTTAAATGCTGAATGCTGAATTTTGTACTAATAATTCATCATTCATAATTCATCATTTACGACTCACTATTCATTCTTTTCATAAAAGCGACAGCGATCGCAAGGCCCTTCAGGATTCACCGCACAGCGAATCAGTTCCGAATGACCATTAAAACGACAGGTTGCATCTCCAATTATCCACCTACCATTGACCAAACTTCTTTCAACTGGTCTTTTGGCAGATTGAACGTAAAGGGCAATTTTATTTAAACGATACCGCCCCGCTTTCAACTGATAGCGGTGGCGGCGTTCTAAAACAGCGTAGGTTTTTCCTTCGAGATCTAAATAGTTACCAGGTTGTGGTGTCCAATCGAGAAGGACTTTGCCGAGGTTCTGACACGGATGCGTCAAAATTACCTCCGTTGGTAGAGAGTCTGGTTCCATAACTCACAACAGATGTGATGCTGACTACAATTGGATGTTATCGCACAATTAACCTAGCTTAACTGAGTTTAGATCATGTTTAAGGATTAGATCGGAAGCTATTGCGAGATTGAAAAATATAAAACAGATCCCCCCGTTGATTCTTCTTTTGAGAAAGAAGGTACTGGGAGGATTTTCTCATAATATTTACTTTATTTCATCTAAGTTAGCAGCCGATCGCTTGCTAACTTAGACTTAGTGATTCATCTAGTATGCACCTTTCTTGCCAAAAACCACTGCAACTGTTTTCAGTAAGATTTGTAAATCTAACCAAAGTGACCAGCTTTCCATGTACTGTACATCCAGGTTGACAACTTTTTCAAAATCGGTGATATCAGATCGTCCGGAAACTTGCCAAAAACCTGTTACACCTGGTAAAACTTCGTGACGAATGAAGTGGTGTGCGGAAAATCTCTCAACATCTCTCACGGGTAACGGGCGAGGCCCAACCAGACTCATTTCTCCCCGAATCACATTGAACAGTTGCGGTAGTTCGTCCAAACTATAGCGTCGAAGAAATTTACCAATACGAGTAATGCGAGGGTCGTCCTTCATTTTAAACAGGACACCATCTTTCATTTCATTACTTGCTTCCAAATTCTTTTGTAGTTGTTCTGCATTAGTAATCATGGTGCGGAACTTCCAAACTTTAAACTCTCGCCCGTGAAGACCAATTCGAGTCTGCTGGTAAAAAATTGCTCCTGGAGAATCTATTTTGATTAGCAAGGCGAGGAATAAATATATTGGCGATGCTAAGGTAAGAAATAAACTGGCAAACCCAAAATCAAAGCATCGCTTAATTAAAAAATCACTGTTTGTAAATAGGGATGTAGCTAGTTTGAGCGTGGGAATTTTACCTACCATGTTCAGTTCTATGTTTTGTTCAACAGTTTCTAAATGAATAGGTAGAATGTGTAATGTTATTCCGGCATTCCTTAACTTCCAGTAAAGTAACATTCGATTTTTTATCTGTTCCCACGAACAAATGAAAACTTCTGTTACTCCTGAACGATAAATATGTCTTAAAGTATCATCTAAATTGTTATTGTCGGTGGCAAATGAATTAGCATCTGTCCAGCCCAAGAGATTATATCGGTTTTCTTTCTCTAGCAATCTTGTAGCTTTTAGTCTATCTTCTGGGCAACAAATTAAATATATAGGATGACGAACGGCTCCTTGTTCGCGGAGACGTTCAATAGCAATATCAACACTAAATCTGGCAATACAAATAAAAGATACGCTTAAAAACCAGGAAAAAATAAAAGTTTGTCGTGAAATCAATTCTCCTGGTTCAGAGAAGAAGGGAATTAGTAGCAATAGCAAATGAGAAAATGTCAGAGTTTTAATTAAACTAAAATAATCTCGACGCTTTTCTCCAGCTTGATATAGCCCTTTTGCTGCTATTAAACTAATTTGACAAGCAATAATCGAGCCGATTGAAAGTAAATCGTATTGCTTGTACCAAGAAATATTTAAGGTATTACTATAAATTGTAGTCAAATGCCATGCTAGATACAAAACAATGGCATCGAGTAAAAATAGTGTAACTAATCGCCGCCAGTGTCCACCAATACGCTTGCTTAGCTGTGTTAGTAGGGGCGCGCGTAAGTCAAGTTTAGAGTTGAGCGATAAAGAGGTAGTAGATGTCATATTCTAGTCATCCTACATTTGAATTCTTATAATGTTTTGTTTGGTGATATAGGCTGAAGTAAATACACAGCAATATTTCTAGTAAACGGCGCTTACTAGGTTATGCAAGTGTTTACTGAAAGACACTTTCAGCCTTTAACTTGGCTAACAAAGAGTTAAAACTTTTTTTACATTACCGATGAAATACTTGCTTCTGAAGCTAAGCTGTCGCGGTTAAGGCTCTCCAGTTAGCTTTGTCTAACCAAGTAATACAATAAATGTAGCTCTGCTGCTCTAGATCAAGCAGGGGAGTTATACGGAAAAATATCTGTGTTTTTATGACTGTAAGAAATAAGGGCAGTGAATATACGGTAAATATTGTATTAGTTATACGGAGAATCAACAAGAGTTGAGATTGTTACAACCGAGCTATCTACTTTCTATGAGAAAGATGGATTAAGGTAAGTAGAGTGACATTAAAAAATAAATTTTAGCAATAAGCGATCGCATTCCATGAAAATTTGTCTTGCATCTGTGCATCAAGTTCTAGTCGCGGTTTGAAACTTGAAAGCCAGGTATAGCGATCACTTTGTTCCATACGGTAAACTATAACCGTATATTCACTTAAAATAAAGATTATTAAAGATTAGGAGTCGGCGAATTTTCAGTGAAATTGCAGTTTGAATCATACTAAAAGTAGCGTTAAGTTACTTTTAAATTAACCCATACTCTTTTAACTGCAACTTTAATAGGTTCAAAATGACTGCAATTCTAGGGAAAATTTACGACCATCAACGCTCTGATTCATTAGCAGCAAATCTAAGAAAAAAGCGGTTGGCTTTGTTTAGAGAACTCATGACATCAATTCCCCAACCATTGAAAATTCTCGATGTAGGTGGAAGGGAGCGTTTCTGGCAGAGTGCAGGTTTTTTAGACCGAGAGATGAGAGATATAAAAATTACTTTAATCAATATAAATCCGCGAGAAGCTCAAGCAACTCATCCAAACGTTAAAAGTGTGGTGGGTGATGCTACAAAAATGAAATTTGAAGACAACGAATTTGATGTTGTTTTTTCAAATTCTGTAATTGAACACGTAGGGAATTATAACGCTCAGCTTCAGATGGCACAGGAAGTAATGAGAGTAGGAAAAAGATATTTCGTTCAAACCCCTAATCTCTACTTTCCAATTGAGCCTCATTTCGTTTTTCCCTGTTTTCAATTTCTTCCCCTAACGTTAAGGGCGTGGCTGATGAATCACTTCGATCTCGGATGGCACAAGAGAATTGCTGATAAACAAGCAGCAATGGAATTAGTAAGTTCAGTTAGATTGCTACGGAAAAAGGAGGTGCTTGCTCTGTTCCCCAACGCAAATCTTTTTGAAGAAAAATTTTTCGGTTTAACTAAGTCTTTTACAGTGTATGGAGGGTGGGACACTAAATAACTTTAGCTCAAACGTTGATGGCAAGCAACACCACAAACAAAATTAGGGGTGCTTCGAGTGCAAAATCAAATAGCATCCCCAATCTTAATTTTCTCACCTATACAGCTATTGAGGACATTTCTTGAAAAGAAGTGTCCTTTAATATTCAAATTGAAGTTACCGCTTCGGCGCTTTGTCAAAAGCACGAGCGATCGCATTCCACGCCAACTTGCGTTGCATCTGTGCATCAAATGGTAGGGGACGAACTGGGGCTTTGTCGGGTCGTGGTTTATAACTAGAAAGCCAAGAGTAGCGATCGCTCAATCCCCAAGTCAATACAGCAATGACTGCTGGCTCATCTAGTACAACACTGAGGTAATCCTCATACATTCCAGCAACTATGCGATCGCGCTCATTAATATCTTTTGGCAGGTTTTGATCTGTTACATCCATTTCGGTAATTAGAATTTTCAGGCCCATGCTTGCTACATCGTGCAGAAAAGCCCTTAGCTTTCTAGAGTTAAATTTATCTCTATCCTCACCGCGTAAGTGAGCTTGTATACCGAGAGCCTGTATCGGGAGTTTGCGTGACAGAAGCCGTTCTAGGAACTTGAGTACAGTGGTTCGTTTAGCTTCATCCTCGCGGGTGTCATAGTCGAATCCGTAATCGTTGTACACTAACAATGCCTTCGGGTCTGCCTCTGCTGCGGTACGAAAGGCAATTTCTATGTAATCTGGTCCTAAAAATTGCAGCCAAGGTGTATTTCTTAGACCATCAGACCGTCCGTCGGCAAGTTTGAATGCCTCGTTGACCACATCCCAGGAATGCACTTTCCCAGCATAGCGACTAACAACTGTACTAACGTGCTGTCGTAGTATCTGTTCAGCGTTGCGGCTATCAACTTTATCTGCAAACCATTGCGGCAACCTTACGTGCCAGACTAGAGGGATTCCGCGAAACAGCATTTTATGAGCGCGGGTAAACTCGGACAGCCAGTCAACTCTGGAAAAATCGAAGCGATCTGGGGTGGGGTGGATAACATCCCAGTTCAGTTCCCATTCCGGCACCAGGATGGCGCAATTTTGAATGAAACCAGCTTTGAATTTGGCATCCAAGGATAGTGGACGTTTTGAACTAGCTGCCCCATAGATTAATCCTTTGGCTGCTGCGCGATCGCGTAAAGATTTAGCTCCGGCTACTTTAAAGTCTCTTTTCTCGTTAGCGGTCGCACCTACTCGATCGTTCAGATACCTGGCTCCACTTATCAGAGTGAAAGCACCTACGCCCAACAGAAAGGTACGCCGTCTAGTTAGTATCCGTTTCTTAGTCATAAAGACTGTTTATTGGAATCGCAAAGTATCGTTGAATCAACCTCGTTGTGCTGCGTTAGGCGATCGGCTAATAACAACCTCAATAAAAACCAAGGTTCAACAAGATAGCGCCTCCAAAGTCTTTTAGGCTCAGCTATTAGACGAAACAGCCACTCTAACCCCCATCTTCCTGCCCACCTGGGTGGAGTTGGAACTGCACCCGCTATGTAGTCTATTGCTGCTCCTGAAGGCAAGATAACGTTAGCAGAGAGAGAGTTGAGGTTGTCTAACACCCAATGTTCTTGGCGGGGCATACTCATACCTACCATCAGCACATGAGGTTGATAAGCCTCAATCGCTGCTAAGGCTGCTTGATTTTCTTTGCTATCTGGGTGCGGATCGAAGTAGCCATGTGCCGTAGCTATCTGTAAGCTAGGGAACCTTTGCTGAAGTATCCTTGCTCCCTTTTCAGCCACTCCCGGCTTGGAACCAAGGTAAAATACACGCCATCCTTGCTGGGCAGCTTCTGCTATGAGGGGATCTAGCCAATCAGCATATGTAACTCGGTGTTCTCGTCTTAAAGGAAGACCCAAAAGCCGCCCTAGAAAGACTAAAGCCATACCATCAACGTGAGTATAATCTGCCTTTGCATAAAAGCCACGCATTTTGGCATCGTGATGATAAAGGTAGACACTGTGCAAGTTGTGATTGGCAATAATCCAACGTTGGTTGCGTTCAATAGCTTCAGCAATCAGGGCGTTAAGTTGAGGAATAGACACAGCATTAACAGTAATGCCCAACATCTTCAATGGCTGAAAGATATTATATTCAGATAAAGGTGATTCAATTAACATTTACAAATTACACTCCAATTACAACGAAAAGTATTGCAAGCTCTATGTGAAATGGCAGTTCAATTATTTGTTTAAAGTTGCTAAAAGAAAAGTTTCTTCAACAACTGCGGCTGTGTAGTAGTAAAGCTGTTCACTCAAATATCGATAAAAGTTTAATTTTGCTTTATGACTACTACAAAACGAAACTATCAATATTGCCTGAAACAATGACATTTTCAGGTAGCTTTGCGTAACTAGCAATTAACCTAGACTGGTAAAATTGTAAAATAAGGCTAATCCCAACATCTGCTTCAGTTACCAGGAAAATTTCACTGATATTTATACCCTGTATTTTATTAATTAACTTTGCCAACAGTACATTTACTGATTTATTTCTTAGCTAAAACAGATTGGTAGATATCAAGATAAGAATCAACAACTTTATTCCAAGAAAACTGCAATGCAGCTTTTCTTGCATTCAATCCTATTTGAATAATTTGGTTAAAATCAAGCAATAAAGCAGAGCGAAAACAGTCTATTGCTGTTTCACCTTCAAAGGTAAAACTGAACCCCGTCTGTCCTTCTTTGATGACCTCTGGATGAATACCTACTGGAGTAACTACTGGAACAGTTGCGCTACTCATGGCTTCAATGGTTGAAATTCCAAATGCTTCATAAGACGCAGCCGAGACAAATAAATGGGCTTGAGACAACAAATCTCGAACTTGCTCGTCAGGAATTTCTCCCATAAAACGAACTCTTGATGCAACACCTAGTTCCTGTGCAAGTGCCAAAAGTTTTGGTATACGTTTTTGAGGATCGTTTCCAATCCACACCAGGCGTATGTTGGGAAAATCTTTTTCTAAAGCTGGAAGCAGACTAATTATTTTATCAATTTGTTTATTTTCAACAATCCGCCCAATTCCTAATAATAGTCCTGGGACAATTTTCTTTTCAATCGCTAGAAAAGGTTCTACATTTACGCCATTACCAATAATATGCAATTTATGTTCTGGAACAATTGTCCGGAACAAATCGTAGTCATGCTTACTCACGCATATAACAGCATCAGCATTACATAGGGATAAACGGGTAAAAGTCTTAAAATAAAGCTGCTTCAAAGGCAATAGCCATTGTGTGTGAAAAATACCGCCATGAGTATTAATTATTATTGGCTTGCGGTGCAATGGCCGTGTAAGGCTCAAAAAATCTATGAAAAAATCTACTGCATGAACGTGCAAAATATCATAAGGATGCACGAATGACAGCACAGCAGGAGCTATAGGATAGCGAATACTTCCAAAATAGGGCAAGCGATAAACTCTTAAACCATCTATCAATGATTCGTTTTCTAATATTTTTCCCGCCTTCAGAGTAGAGCGCAAAGTGAGTGTATTGCTAGAGTAATCTTTTTTTTGTAAAGCTTTACTCAATCCGTACATTACATTCTCAATTCCACCTGTTGATGGCAAAAATTGGCGACTTATTTGTAAGATTTTCATGTACTATTTTAAATTAAATATTTGAGACAGGTTGAGTAAATAAGTTTAGTTTTAATTTGAGAAAGTCCCTAAGACTACGTCTTGTTCCACGAGGTATTAACCACATTGCTATATAGATTAAAAAATCAATTGGCTTGGGCTGTCCAAACTTTATAGCTTCATTTAAAAGAAATGCGAAGGCCTTCCAATCACCTTGTTCGGAAGCTTCTGGACTTATATGAGTCAAAATAAACCCAGCATATGCTCTTGGTGTTACCAAATATTTGTTGTTTTGTATCCAGTTGAGTGAGTAACGCCAATTATTTTTACTACTTACTGTAATTTGCCTATCTTCTATGTAGTGAATCGCTAAAGGCTGCTCTAAAAACTCAAACTTAACATCTTCTAAAGTACTGGCACGCAAAACCCATTCTGTATCTTGATGTTTTATTAAGTTTTCATTGAATGGATTATTTAGTAAAAAATTTCTTTTGGCGAAGAATGTGGAAGTTTGAATAGAGCCTTCTCCTCTAAATAAAGAATTACGAGTTAAGAGATATTCACTGATTGACTCAGTTGGCGATGGTAGTCTTCTTGGCCATACGTAATCACCTCTAGGTGTACGAGCAATGAGGGAACAGGTAATAACTGGAAAAAGATAATTTGAATTTTTGCTTACTTGTAATTGAAGCTCCAGCTTCTCTGGAAGCCATTCATCATCATCATCTAAAAAAGCGATCCACTCTCCCTTTGCTTCTGTCACTCCAGCATTACGAGCGCCGGAACCACCCCTACTATTTAGAAGTTCTATCACCCTTAGTCGAGGATCGTTTATTTGTGCAAGTTCTATACTGGAAGCCTCATCGGGGCCATCAATCACAACAAGAACTTCAATATCTTTGAAAGTTTGTGTTAGCGCACTTTGAATAGCTCGTCCAACTAATAGAGGTCTATTTCGTGTTGGAATAACTACACTTACACGGGGTTGCATCTGAATTACCTTCTGATGGTTTACTGAATTACTGAATTTGTGCAATTGCTTTGTAGGCATGAATCGTTTGCTGCGCTAGTTCTTTCCAGTCCCAAGCGTCGAGTGGAGCTTGTTTAGCGCGTGGTATGTTTAATGCCCAGTCCAAGGCTGCCTCAATTTGTAAGGGAAGAATATCTCCTGTATATGTATGCACCCACTCCTTACCCACCTGAGTTTGTAACTCCCCCAACGCTCCCTGCAAAGGCACTAAGATAGGGCAATTAAAAGAAAGTGCTAGTAGGGCGCTACCAGAGTTCAAAATGTCACGATAAGGCAGAACTACCAAGTCGGCCGCGCGAAAAAACACTTGCGCCTTTTCCTTGGGGACAAAATCCAAATGAAGTCGCACCCGATAATCTAAAGCTGCTTCTGTTTTAATCTCTTGTTCTAGTACTGGGAATTCAGGACGACCCGCAATGTAGAGTATCGTATTTGGGTCGGGAAACTGTCTAAAAGCTCGAATTAACTGAGGTGCGTTCTTGTAGGGTCTAATCTTACCAAAGAAAAGCAACATCTTAGCAGAATCAGGAATTTCTAGCAAAGCACGAGCTTCTTGAGAACTTATATTATCCAGATACTCCCCTCGATAATGACCATGAGGGACTACAAAGCCAGGAATGTTTCTTAAATCAAAAAAGCGTTTCTGAGCTGCTTCCATCCCAGCTTTGCTCAGGCTTATATAACCATCTAATCGGCGAATGAAAGCTTGCCAGAACCAAGCTTCTAGTTTCGGATAGAATTGTTCGTGAGTTGCGAGATTGTGTATTGTCCACACAGTCTTTACACCCTGGGCTCTAGCCCAATCCATCTGGGCTAACAAAGCTTGTATTTTGATAAATGCCTTGACTTGATTTTGATTATTCAGTAGTAAATCAGGCCAATGTATATGCCAAATTGCATACCTATTAGATATCAATTTTTGCGGTGATGATTCATCTATATCAACTCCCAAATCTTTCATATAAGTGTAAAGTAACCAGTTATATGGATTGTCGGCTTTATTCTTAAAAGCTGGTCGAGCGAGAATTTGCATTACGCTTTTCCTCCTTGGGAACTTTGCTTTATTTGCTTGCTCGTTCCTTTCTTAACTTTCTGCTGTGAGGATGGTCTAGATGCAGCTAGATTTTCATTCATGTTTTGCATCGAGAGGGTTAATGCTACGTACAGTACCCATATCGATTGCAGTCTGAAGAACGTACTTTCACCGAGGTTTGTCAGTATCAAAAAGGTCAAATAAGCAAAAGGCCAAAGACCTTCTGCTGTCTTAGTTCGGCGTGCCCAGCTAAGTGCTTGTAGCCATGTCGCTAGAAAACTAAGTGCGAAAGCTAATAATCCTAATAAACCTATGTTGAGCCACACATCTAAAAAACCATTGTGAGCATGGGGAACTTCCCACCGAACTATACGCCAGACATCTGCTGACTCACCATCCCAGCCCAACCAGAATCCACCATATCCATAGCCCAGCCAAGGGCGCTGCCAAATTTTATAAAGTACAGCAGGCCAAAGCAATGTACGGCCAGTCAGAGTAGTATCCCGTCCAAAAGCACCTAAAATGGTTTCTGCGTTATTTAAAAACAACGTAGCCATAGCTCCACCTACCAGTATTAAAACGATGAAGAAGGCTAAAGCGAAGGTTTGGTTCCACCGGAAAGCTTTGTAAAGAGGTATTACAGCTATAGTTATAAGAAAAACAATTAGAGCGGTTTTTGCAGTTGATAACAGTAGTAAGCTTACACAAAGGCAAAAGCCAACCCATTTAACCCAAAGA
Organism: Leptolyngbyaceae cyanobacterium; assembly: GCA_036704105.1. Lineage (GTDB taxonomy): Bacteria > Cyanobacteriota > Cyanobacteriia > Cyanobacteriales > Chroococcidiopsidaceae > Chroococcidiopsis. The sequence goes on from DATNQH010000029.1 coordinate 20,773, forward strand.
TACTTACGGCTACTTGTAGTCAAGAAAAAGAAGACTAAAGCCCCCAAGCTCATAAAATGACCAAGAATGTTTTTATGCCCATAGATACCCTTCCAAACTCCTGAGTGAGCTACTTCTTGCGAAGTATAAAAGTCACTTGTTCCCATCACTCCATAGCTTGGCAGCGCTATGGCTAATATGAGGCTAAGGATCGCACCAATACCCAAAGTCCAAGCCAAAAGACGCAACTGCTCGTTCAACTTATAGCGCGCAGCTAAATAAATCCCGAATAAAGTTGAAGCTAACAGAACTATGCTATTGCGGAGTGTCTCCAATGGTGCGGCAGACCAAAATACTGAGACTAGAGCCATCCCTACTACAAACCATAAAAGTTTTTCCTTAATAATAATCCGCAAAATTTTCTTGTACCAAGCAATAGCCAGGAAAATTATTCCAATGCGAATAATAAGAAAAATACCTTGTGTTATTGGATCGCTTTCATTAGGTTGCAGCCCTCTCATTTGATTCACAACAGGAAAGAGCGCATTAGAAAAAATCAGTAGAGAAAAAACAACAAAGCC
>DATNQH010000030.1:0-7946 GCA_036704105.1 Leptolyngbyaceae cyanobacterium
TAGAATCTTATTTTCTTAATTACAAATCAAATCTAGACAAAGTAATTTATTCTTTAATTCGTACCAAAGATTTAGGAGTTGCTAAAGAACTCTATTTTCGCATTCAAGCAGGAGAACAAACCTTTGCTGAAGTGGCGCGAGAATACTCAGAAGGGCCAGAAGCACAAACTGGTGGATTGCAGGGGCCTGTAGAACTGAGCGTACCACACCCAACCATAGCGAAGATGCTTTCGGTTTCTCAACCAAATCAACTTTGGCATCCTACGCGCATAGAAGAATGGACAGTAATTGTGCGACTGGAGAAGTTAATCCCGGCTGTTTTAGATGAACCGATGCGGCAGAAACTACTCGATAATCTGTTTCAAACTTGGCTTTCTGAGCAAGTTAAGCAAGAGATGGACAAGTGGAGAACAAATCTTGAGCAGCAGGGGAGCTTGCATACGGGGGTGGAGGAGTTTGAGCAAAAAAGTGTGATGCAGGGGGAGAAATCCCAATCCGGGCAGACAAAATCTAAAATTTCCTAGCCAAAGCGTCACTGATTATGACCTACAGCACAATCCCGATTTCTGAATTTCTGGCTAACACTTCGCCTTTTGCTCAACTCTCACCTGCTGCTAGAGAGCAACTTTCTTCTAAACTGCAACCGCTGCGCTACCGCATGGGGCAGGCAATTGTAGAGCGAGAAACCATACCTGCTCATATAGCCATTCTCTACGAAGGGCAAGCACGTTTGTTAGGCTATCCTCCTAAAGCTATTGCTCCAGTAACGCTGCAATTACTAAAACCAGGAGAAGTCATAGGATGGGCTAGCCTGTTGCGTGGCGTTGCTTGTGAAACTGCTATAGCCTCTACTGAAGCAATCTGTCTTACCTTAAGCGCCGCTGATTTCTTAGCGCTATTACAGCAAGAACCAGTATTAGCCGATGCTTTTCACAATCGCTGCTCTCCAATTGAAGCCTTTGACTTGCTAAGTGCCGAAGTAGACAGACGAGCCAGTGGTGCAATAGATGTGAAGGAAATAACGCTCTTAGCATCAGAAGCAGTAATGCTTAACCTACCACCAGGTAAAACTGCATTGCGACAGCTAGATCCTAACTTAGTCTGGTTTCTCAGTGGTGGCACAACTAATTTTACCTCCGGCGATCGCCTCCCAACTGAAGACGAACGCGGCTATATCGAAGTAGAACGTACAGGTAAAGCCCGTTTAGTCGGCTTCCCAATGTCTGAAGCAGGAAGTATGAAGCATGAAACTGCTCAAACTTCAGCCTCAGTCCTTCAGCCTTCAGAAGAAATTCCCTATGCTCCCGAACGCCCACAGCCGCTAGAAAGCGAAGCAGAAACAAAACAAACAAAATATCCCTACGTCCACGCTAGAGGGCCAGTAGATGCAACTCTAGCTTGTTTTCAAATGCTCAGCCAGCACTTGAAAATACCTTTTCGCCGAGACATTATCAAGCGCGCATTAACTAATGCTTTTCAACGTAATGGCAACATTTCCTTGCAACTATGTGGTGCCATTGCCGAAATGATGGGTTTGAATTCCCAATTAGTAAATGTACCTGCTGTTGCTGCTAGTCGCCTGCCAACTCCAGCGCTGCTCAGGTGGCAAGATTCGTGCGCCATACTATACAAAGCTAGTGAAAAAGAACTAGTTTTAGCTATACCAGAAACTGGTATCCGACGCTTAAAACCAGCCGAATTGGTCGAAATGTGGGGTACTGATGGGCAAGTTCTGCTGCTGCAACCAACTGCGCACACCCCCAAAAGCCGCTTTGGAATTTCTTGGTTTATACCTGCGATCCGCCGCCATCGCAAAGTACTGATAGAAGTGTTAATCGCTTCTTTCTTTGTGCAACTTTTTGGTCTAGCCAATCCTTTAATTACCCAAGTTATTATTGATAAAGTATTAGTTCAAAATAGTATTAATACCCTGAATGTTCTGGGGATAATTTTAGTAGTAGTAGCAATATTTGAAGCTGTTATTACCAGCTTACGTACTAACTTATTTGTCGATACTACTAACAGAATTGATATGGCATTGGGCGCACAAGTGATCGATCATTTGTTGCGTCTACCACTACGTTATTTTGAACGTCGCCCTGTCGGAGAGTTAGCCACCAGAGTTAATGAACTAGAAAATATTCGTCAATTCCTAACTGGAACAGCTTTAACAGTGGTGTTAGATGCGGTCTTCTCCGTCATCTACATCGTGGTGATGGTGTTCTACAATTGGATACTTACCCTCGTTGCCTTAGCCACTGTTCCAGTATTTGGTGTTTTGACATTTGTATTTGCCCCGGTAATTCGCTCTCAGTCACGCACCAAAGCCGAACGCAATGCCGAAACTCAATCTTATTTAGTTGAAGTTGTTTCCGGAATTCAAACAGTTAAAGCTCAAAACATTGAACTGAAGTCACGCTATTCTTGGCAAGAGCGTTATGCTCGGTACGTATCGGCTGGCTTTAAAAGTGTCTTGACTTCAACGACGGCAAGTTCGATTAGCAACTTCCTGAATAAACTATCGAGTTTACTACTGCTGTGGGTGGGAGCATATTTAGTACTGCAAGGAAAATTAACTTTAGGACAGTTAATTGCTTTTCGGATCATCGCTGGCTACACTACTAGTCCCTTACTGCGGTTGATTCAACTGTGGCAAAACTTTCAGGAAACAGCTTTGTCTTTGGAACGCTTGGGCGATATTTTGGACACTCCCCAAGAAGTTGAAGCTGCTGGTAGCAATAATATTTCCATGCCGGAGATTGAAGGGGCTGTATGTTATGAGAATGTGTCGTTTCGATTTGCCTCCGCTGGTTCTCCACAGCTAATTAATATTAATCTTGACTTAAAAGCTGGTACCTTCATTGGAGTTGTGGGTTCTAGCGGTGCGGGGAAAAGTACGTTGACAAAGCTGTTGCCGCGCCTATACGATCTTGATTCGGGCAGGATTAAGATCGATGGTTACGACATCAACAAAGTAGAACTTTATTCCTTACGCCGTCAGATTGGCGTAGTACTACAAGACACGCTGTTGTTTGACGGTACGGTGCAGGAAAATATCGCCCTGACGAATCCTGATGCTAGCCAAGAGGAAATTGTGGCGGCTGCAAAAGTTGCAGTAGCTCACGAGTTTATTATGTCTCTGCCACAAGGATATAATACCCGTGTTGGGGAAAGAGGTTCAGCATTATCTGGCGGACAAAGACAAAGGATAGCGATCGCTCGAACAGTCCTGCAAAACCCTCGCCTGTTGGTGTTAGACGAAGCCACCAGCGCCCTAGACTATAACACCGAACGCCAAGTTTGTTTGAACTTAGCAGAAGCCTTCAAAGATCGTACCGTCTTTTTCATCACCCACCGTCTGGCTACAATTAAACACGCTGACGTGATTTTGATGATGGATAAAGGCTCTGTGGTAGAGCAAGCAACACATACAGAACTGATGAATTTGCGGGGACGGTACTACTGCCTTTATCAGCAACAAGAGGCGGTTGGCAATTAGCCATTACCACTATGAGGCAACAAGCATGAGTACTAACAACGGCACCAAGACAGATTACTCAACAAATGGAGTGGGGAAACGTCAATCTCCCATTTCAATTTTACAACCCAGTAGCAACAAGAGTGGATTAAGCTCCGATGGGACGGAAGAGCGGGAGAGTGAGAGAACCTCCCGTCGCGCTAGTATGCGTGAATTCGAGCAACCAGTCATCCTAGAACAATCTCCGAATTGGTCGCGGGCGATTTTATGGGCATTGATGGGAGTAACTACCATAGCGGTTGTTTGGGCAAGTGTCGCCAAAATTGAAGAAGCAATTCCTTCTCAAGGCAAGCTGGAACCAACTGGTACTGTTAAAGAAGTGCAAGCCCCTGTGGGTGGAGTAGTCAAATCTATTTACGTTGACGACGGCCAAAGAGTCAAAAAAGGCGATCGCCTCCTCAGCCTCGATCCGACTAAATCTGTTGCCCAACTCGCTTCGTTGTTGAAAATTCGCACCGCTCTGGCCCAAGAAAATCAGTTTTATCAAGCGCAAATGCGCTCAAATTCAGACTCTCCAACATCAGAGCTAGCTATGGTAAAGATGGGGCTACCTGCCGAATTAATGTCCTTAGTCAAAAGCCGAGCCGCTCTGACCTCAGAAAATCAACTGTTTAAAGCACAAATAGGCAGTCAGTCGCAAAGAAATCGCTTGAGTGGAGAGCAAATTGACCGCCTTCAATCTGATCGAGCAGAATTAGATTCTCGCGTGGCGGCGGCTCAGTCAGAAGTTGACCAATTAAGTCGGCAACTCAATCAAACCCGGATTCAACTAGCCAGTGCCAAAGAAACTGTAGCGATGAATCAGGAAATTCTGCAAAACTTCGGCCCCTTAGCCAAAGAAGGCGCAATGTCTCGCATTCAATACCTGAAGCAACAACAGGAATTGCGTACTAGCGTTGCAGAAGTTAGTAAACTTCAACAAGAACAGCAACGTCTTTTGCTAGAAATTGGTGGAGCCAAGTCTAAATTACAGAATACCTTTGCTCTTGACCGCAAAGACGTGCTGATCAAAATCGCTGATAATGAGAAACAGATTGCTGAAATTGACACTAACCTGACCAAGGCAATGGTTGAAAATAACAAGCGTCTGGCTGAAGTTGAGAGTCAAATCAGTGAAGCTCAAATGAATTTGCGCTACCAGGAAGTTACCGCTCCATCTGACGGTACCGTCTTCGATTTAAAAACTCATACTCCAGGTTTTGTTACCAATGCCAGCGAACCACTGCTGAAAATTGTCCCAGATGACGTTTTGACTGCCAAAGTTTTCATTACTAACAAAGACATCGGTTTTGTCAGAGAGGGAATGGATGTTGATGTCCGGATCGATTCTTTTCCCTTTAGTGAGTTTGGTGATGTTAAAGGTAAGTTAGTGTCGATTGGAAAGGATGCTCTGCCACCAGATCAAATTAATCAATACTACAGATTCCCAGCTAAAATTCGTCTAGAGCAGCAGTCATTGTCAATTGATGGGCGCACTGTGCAGTTGCAGTCGGGGATGTCTATTACCGCCAATGTTAGAGTGCGAGAGCGCTCTGTAATGAGTATCTTCACCGATTTGTTTACTAAGAATGTTGAGGGGCTGAGGTTTGTCAGGTAGTGTAGAGGCGCGATCACATCGGAAGAGTTTTTAGGGTACGACGTTCGATTCACACCGAATTTCGTACCCAAATAGCGATCGCTCCAATATAGATCAAACATTGCTGCTGAGAACGCATTGTTTTATGCTGAAGCACCAGAATTATTCAAGTCAGAACGCGGATTCAACGACAGCATTACGCGCGAAATGCCTGTGAATAAAACGCTAGCACCAACTAATGTGCCAATCAGCCAAGGTGCATCAAACGGCCACTGAAACCAAATCATTCCGCCCAGTGCTAGAGTAATGATGCCATCAATCAGCACTGATGTCCAGTTCTGTTGCGGACGTAACCGAAATGCCAGGATCAGCTCGAACACACCTTCAGTTAACAAAAAGCTGCCCAGCAACAAAGTTAGTGTGAGGACACCTGTTAAAGGGTTAACAAACAGCATTACGCCCGTCGCAATATAGAGGATGCTCAACAAAAGCTTCCAAACGAAGCCACCTCGATCACGGGTTTGAAATGCGTAAACTAGCTTAGCAGCTCCGGCGCTAGATAGAATCAAAGCAAACCAAGTCTCAGCGAAAATCGTCGAAACCGCAGGCTGAGCGATCGCAATAATTCCCAAAACAATCAAGAGAACGCCGATTCCCAGCGACCAATTAGTACTCTTCTTGATATCATTAGAAACGTTCGTTGTCATACAAATTTTTTCTCTGTGCTTAACTAACCTCTAAGATCAGGCTAGAAAATTTCTCAAGCACTTAGTACAGCCTTAAGATAGACTCTGCATCTGAATCGAAAAATTGAAGGTATTAATTTAAACTTTGGTCGTGTCTCTGCCTTAATAAATTATTTCTTGACTATGATTTTTTTCTACTTACATTACTAGAAAAACTTAATATTAAAATCATCCTGACGCTAGAAATTGAGTGCAGATAGTGGCATTTATTTTTTTACATTAACTCTTGAAAGAAAATTCTGTTGCCGCTTCGTTTGTCACAGGCCACACTTTAGCTGTTGATGGTAGTTATACCTTGCAATAACTGTGTGAAAAATCGCACGTTGCGTTTAAACACTTAACTCAATTGAGATATCTTGTAGAGGCATTCTACTTGCCCTTTGTCCAAATAATCCAAAGGAAAATCAGATGAAGCTGAATTTATGGAAAAATTTTCACCTGAGAAAGCCGTGATTATGCAACGTGCGACAGATGCGATCGCCTAAAAGTTGGAAACTAGAAGCAAGCTTCAAGTAGGAGATTTACCTCCTGTTGTACTTGCCAACGCAGTTGGCAAAAAGATTCGTCTTAGCGACAAGCTGTTGCAAGGATACATTCATGAACAATCGCTGGACATTGACGGGAAAAAAAGCTTTGATAACTGGAGCAACAAAGGGAATTGGACTTGCGATCGCCCAAGAGTTCCTTTCCCTCGGCGCAGAGGTGACGATCGTTGCCCGAAATGCAGAAGCAGTCAAACAACAGGTTGAGATCTGGCGATCGCAAGGGCTGAAAGCTGACGGGATTGCCGCAGACGTTGCCTCGTCCGAAGGTCGTCAGGCGATCGCAGAGCAAGTGAATCAAGCTTTAGGAGGACTGGATATTCTCGTCAACAATGTCGGCACCAATATTCGCAAAAAGGCGTTGGATTACACCGAAGACGAGTATACGTCTATTTTTCAAACCAACCTGACCTCAGTATTTGAAATGTGCCGACTGGCTTACCCACTGCTCAAAACTGGAGACAACAGCAGTATTGTTAATGTCGGTTCTGTAGCCGGATTGACCGCGATTCGTACAGGTGCGCCTTACGGGATGACAAAAGCAGCACTGGTGCAACTAACGCGATCGCTGGCTGTAGAATGGGCAGGCGATCGCATCAGAGTCAATACTGTTGCTCCTTGGTTTATTCGTACCCCATTAACTGAACCCCTGTTGAGCAACCCAGATCTGCTGACAGAAATTCAATCGCGTACACCAATGCAACGAGTTGGTGAACCAGAGGAAGTAGCAAGTCTGGTAGCATTTCTGTGTATGCCTAGTGCTACTTACATTACAGGTCAGTGTATCGCGGTTGACGGCGGATTTTTAGCATTTGGCTTTTGATCGACTCGATGGCGAGAACTCTATATTTTTGAGCATTTTCCGATCCAAAATCTAAAATCCGGGACTGATATAACTCCTCTGTTGGTGTCAGCTTATTTCGCAGTATCTTCCTTTGATACTGGGTAAACAGATTCACTGATGAGTACGGGCTTTTTGCTATATTCTGCTTCCAGCTTTCTTTGCAGATTCAAATCCCAACTTAGATCGTAGTCTCTTTCGATGTCAGCAACCACAAAGGGGCGAAGTACACCAGTAGCAACGACCTTTTCATCTTCTTTGAGCGGTGCTATTTTTTGTTTTCGATTTGCAACCAAAACTAGCAGATCGCTACCACCAATCAACTGATCTTCATCGAGGGTGAAAGCATTAGGGCCAACAATCTCTTCAACTTCAGCTGGCACTGCTATAGTCTTACCATAGTATTTGTTTGGATTTTTGGTAATTTCACCCGCTTCTGGTGCTAGAGCAATTGATTGAGCAACGATCGCTGGTTTATTTTCATACTCTAGTTGCACTTCTGGATCTAAGTCCAAATCGAAGTCTCTTTCCACCTGGGCGCGTACAAACTTAGTAACCTTGCCAGTTGAGGGGGCGACAAGCAGGATGAAAGCAAGGTAGGCTCATAGGTTCCAGCCGCAGACCCTCTTGAAAAAATAGAGAGACTTAGGGGGCTTATTGACAATAAACTATCGGTGGAGAAAATAATAGCCGCACAGGAGCA
>DATNQH010000031.1:0-9271 GCA_036704105.1 Leptolyngbyaceae cyanobacterium
AGAAGCAACGATTCCTGTATCTTGAAACCAGTAAGACTCTTTTCTGAGAATCCGTACTTTGGAACCACGTTCAACCATGTCTATCTTCCCTTTGGGTTGTTATTATTTGCCAATAGATGAGGCTAATAGCTTTCACTCTACAACCTGATGGCAATCTAACTGCTAAGTGTTAAGTTATTTGTCTGAATTGTTAGGGGCAGGGGTGAGTCGCTTCGCTCCAGTTTTAAGTTTTTAGTTTTAAGTTAAAAAACGCTCATTTAACTAAAAACTCTTTACGAGAAACTCAAAACTATTCAAGTCCCCATCGCCTCATTGCCCCATCGCCCCATCCTTTCCCTAGTCCCCAGCCCCTAGTTAAGATCGCTCCACCGCACTTGGACAAAATGGGCAGTTTGTCCCCAGCTATCTGGCTTTACTGTAATGTCTACAATTTCCAAGTTGAAGGGAATCGCTGTTGTGATGTAGCGCTGAGCCAGCATCCCTAATTCTGGGGCTAGGTTTGCCGCCGCCGTCACCGCCATACCCAAACCTAAGATTTGCTCAATGGGTGTTCGCGGCAAAAGCAGATGCGCCCCTACAGCCAGTCCAAATGTCAACAGCAACTCGACGGATAAGTTTGTACCGCAACGGGGATGTACTGTCAAATCCGATTCGCCATTGTTCAGCCGCTGTAAGGCATGAGCAACGGCACGGTGTAAATCAGTTTTATTCACCTGACCATAGAGGTAAAACCCTTGTTCGGTGGATAGCCCGCCCAAGAGATGGTTATCAACCCAACGAGCGCCCAGAGACTCGCTTAAAGTCCAAACAGTGGCGTGTTCGAGTCCATGCACCTGGCGAAGCATCAAAATTTCCTTCAGTCCGGCGATGAAGGGTAACTGTCTAATTAAGTCCGCATCTTGTGTAGGATAAGATGCGGATAAATCAATGTTAAATGAGTTAACGAAAGACTCAAGCGGGTTTACCGCAGCAGATTTGTTCATAAATTCCCGCTCTTAAAACTTTAGCATTAGACTGGAGTCGGGGTATCGAGGCGAGAAGTTTGTCGCTCACCCCAGCGTACAATTACCCAAGAGGGTATACCGTGCCAGAAGTTCCTTTGCCTACGCTCAGACTGCTGTCAATCACATCCTCTGCACCATTGTTGTTTGCATAAAACTTAGCCCAGGCAGTCAAACTGAAATGGGCAAGCTATTGAGGTTTCTCGAAGCAGCTGACAGCAGCACTGCTAAGAGCAACAGCTAGGATGAGAGATTTTTCTTTACTTTAGCTTTTACTGCTTTGGCTTGTTGCCAATGAAGCAAACTCTACGGGTTGTAGTTTTGTGAAGCTGACCGCATCGATTTTGGAGCCATAGATTTTAGATTTTGGATTAGGAATATCTGGAGCGTATCCGCTCATCACTTGGTACTAGCACCATTATTTATGGTAAAAAAGGAAATCTTCCTTATTCTGAGCCGCCTAGTTTTAACTATGGGGTTAATCCAAGGCTCCAAAATCTCGGCGCTTTGCGCCTTGACACACCTTTTGAAACCATAGATGCGATCGCCCATTCCAGGCAATTTAGGAAATTGTCCCTTCGCCGCTAATCGGTAGCGTGCAGCAGTTGACATCATTCAAGCAAACCTTGCCCCATTGCAAAGCCCACCGCACCAGGGATACTCTGTTTTCGGTTGCTGTCTTGGTCAGAACGTTACTGATATGATTATCGACGGTACGCTTGCTAATTTCCAATTTTTCGGCAATTTCTTGATTAGTCAAGCCAGCAGCCACCAGATCGATAATTTGTAGTTCTCTTTCTGAAAGGGAAACAGGGGATTGAGACTCGCCACCAGCCATGAGGTATTTTTTCCTTAGTATATCTACTTACTCTATTCTCTCAATTCTAGAAGATTCTTTGGATGGATAACCTCTCAGCTTCTAGAAGTCAAAGCGGATTTTAACTTTGCAAGTCATCCTTAAGGCAGTTTTTATGCCTTAAGGATGATTTCGTTATTAAACGTGTCATTTTTTACAAGTTATTATATCAGTAGCAAATAATTATAAAGATTTAATCGCAACAGTTGAAGGTTTAAGGTTTGATAAAGCTGTTGGCTCATAGCAGATTACAAACACGATCTGTTTGACATCTGTGGTCATCTACTCTTAAATCAACAAAAGCTAGTGATGAGTAATCCACGTGTGCTTTGCCTTGGTGAAATTTTGTTTGATCGCCTAGCCGATCAAATCGGGCGATCGCGCGAACAAGTCGAATCTTGGACACCCTATCCAGGGGGCGCACCTGCCAATGTTGCCTGTGCGTTAGTTAAGCTAGGAACCACGTCTGGCTTTGTCGGCTGCGTGGGAGAAGATGAATCAGGAGAAGCACTGGTACAACTACTGCAAACAGAAGGCGTTGACACGGCTGGTATCCAGCGTCATCCTACAGCGCCGACACGGCAAGTAGATGTTTTGCGTACAAATTCAGGCGATCGCATCTTTGCCGGATTTACTGGTTATGACACTACAGAATTTGCCGATACGCGATTGCAAGGCTCTAAATTACCAGCCTCGCTGTTTGCAGAAGCAGAATTTCTCGTTTTGGGGACGCTGGAACTTGCTTATCCTGATAGCAATGCCGCTGTTCACCGCGCTTTAGAATTGGCAGACCAGTACGACGTTAAGATCTTACTAGATGTGAACTGGCGACCTGTATTCTGGACTAACCCCGACGCGGCGATTCCGATTATTCAAGAAATCATTAAGCAAGTTGATTTTCTCAAACTTTCCAAGGAAGAAGCAGAATTGCTATTTCACACCACCGATCCAGGCGCGATTACTTACCGCTTTGAATCATTAGAAGGTGTACTAGTGACAGATGGGGAAAATGGTTGTGCTTACTGCTTATCTGAAAACGAAGGTAAACAGCCTAGTTTCTCAGTTCCAGTGGTAGATACAACTGGCGCAGGTGATGGCTTCGTAGCTGGATTCATACATCAACTATGCCAAAACGGTATTCATAGCCTTGCTGATGCCCAAATGGCTAAAAAAGTTGTCACGTATGCTAACGCAGTCGGGGCACTAATCGCTACAAAACCAGGAGCGATCGCAGCCCAACCTACCGCTACCGAAGTAGAAGCTTTTCTAGACACACTGGGGGGTAAGGAGTGAATAGTTTTAAATTTTGAGTTTTGAGTTTTAAGTTACGAGATGGCTTTAACTCAAAACTTAAAACTCAGAACTAATAACTGGAGCGAAGCGGCTCACTAGCGATCGCTGGTCACTGTATGATAAAGAGTATTGAGAGTGATCGCGCTACGGGCTAGGGATGGTTGGCGGTGTGCCAATACCTGTGGCAGAATTTCGCTGACTACCAGGGCTGGTTTTGTTGTTGAGATCGGGATAGATGTTACCTTGGCTAGGTTGAAGGCTATAAGGAGTTGCAGGTTTGGGAACAGGTAGACTGTAAGGAGTGCTTAAAGTGCTACTACCGGGGCTGGAAGCATTGTAGACATTTGCTGATAAGCTATCGGGTGGGCTGTAGCGACTAGAGCCGAGCCGACTGGGAGAAGATCTACTATAAGGGTTGTTGGTGATGCTAGCATTACCAGCAATATTTGATAAATATGGCGAATTCTCCCCTATATTGCTGGGCGTTTCTGAAGTGTCAAATGTTTTTGCACTGCCACCAAACTCACCAATTCCTGGGATATTTGTAGACTTGCTAGAATCTGTGGCAATATCAGCAGGCGTTGCCGAGTCGAAATTGCCCTGGGCGCGATCGCTATTTCCCTCTAACGAACTTGGATTTGATACCCGACTCTGATAATAGGCATCTTCATTTAATACAGTCGGGGGGCGCACGGGATTGAACGTAAGTACAGGAATACCAATCAAAGCGCCAACGCCTGCGATCGCCGCTACACCAGTAGCAACCTTCTTCGGCAAGCTGAGGCGATTGTATGTTCTAGTTACAGTACGAAAATTCATAATAATTCGTAATTCGTAATTCGTAATTTTTATATTTACAGATAAGAAACCTTTACTACAAATATAGACAACAAATTGTATCAATAAATACAATTTATTTTTTAATATATAATCTCTCAACTTTACCGAGCAAGAAGAGTTGGGGATATCGCTATTGTCAATACCGTTACACTATAAAAACACCACAGATTAAAATTGAGGTGGAAGAACTTATTGCAATGATATGGCTGGGGTTTTCAAGCTAGAGATAACTGAGACAATAGACCAACTCAAAACCCTTCTTAATGAACAGAAAACAGTTTTTGGGAAGGAAAGAGTGCAAGCATTGTACTTACTCAAACTTGGTCAAGTCAAAACAATACAGCAACTAGCTATTGGTCTAGGAAGAGATCGTACAACTGTGCAAAGATGGCTACGTCAATATCGTCAGGGAGGGATTGATCGGCTGCTGCAAAGTCAAGTGCGTCTGGGGCGAAAGCCAGATATTCCGTCATGGGCACAAACAGCTTTAATCAAAAGGCTTTCTGAGCCAGAGGGATTTAAGAGCTATGGAGAAATTAAAGATTGGCTAGATTTGAAGTTGGGAGTGAGTGCAAGTTATAAAGTTGTACATGATACAGTTCGTTACCGATTCAAGGCTAAACTGAAGCGACCGCGACCTCAAAGCTTGGGGCATAATCCGACAAAAGTAGAAGCATTGAAAAAAACTTGTCCTTCGACCTAGAACTGCTCAAAAGCTATTACAGTAGACAAACAGCAACAAAAACCTATAAATCGGTGCGTTATTGGTGTGAAGATGAAAGCCGATTTACTCTGCACACAATTGGTGGCAGAAAAATTACCGCAACAGGAGTCAAACCAATTGGATGTGTGCAATGGGACACAGTTGGATACTATCTGTATGGGCTGGTAGAACCCAAGAGTGGCGAGAACTTTTTTTATGAATTCTCCCACATGGATAGTACTTGCTTTGAGATCTATTTACGAGAATTTGCGCGCTGCTATCCAGACGATTTACACATTATACAGTTGGATAATGGACCGTTGCACAAGGCGAAAAAGTTACAGCTACCACCTAACATTGTGTTGTTGTTCCAACCATCTCACAGTCCAGAGCTTAACCCAATAGAAAGGCGATTGGGTTCACCTCAAGGGCCAATTGAAGTGGGAGGTGTTTCAAGACCTCAAACACTTGCAATCACAAGTCACTGAACTGTTGAAGAATTTAGACCCAGAAGTCATTACATCATTGACAGGATGGACATATATTCTAGATGCCTTATCTGTTGCAGATATTTCGTGAAATGGTAAAGTTAATAAAGGGTGACAAGAGCAATTGCACAGTTGGTAATGCGAAATTTCGCGTCTATAGGAAGTCGGAAGTAGATCGTGATTTCAAGCCTCTGTTTTCTTGCGACACTTCCTTAGATTCAACCAGTATTGATATCTGATCTGTGAGACTAGTGGTAATGCAAATCGTTCCGAGGAGCTAGCAGTTGAGATTTCTCTTGTGCTGATACGCTGTTTGGGTACTCGCGTGCATACCATTTGTGGGCGATCGCTTCAAATTGATCTAGAAGTACGATCAGATCCTCCTGCGCTCGTTCGGTTAAGCCATAAGTTACTTCAGGCGGAATAGTTGGCTTATAAATGCGGTAGATCACCTCTGCCTCCTCAAGCATCCGTAGCCTCTCAGTCAGAACTTTCGACGATATCCCTTCAATCTGACGTTTTAAAGCGCCAAAGCGAGTAGGCCCGTCTTTACGTAAAATCCAAATGATGTATAACGTCCAAGGGCCTGTCAACAAATTTGACAGCGCCGCCAAGGGGCAACTTGTAGGTTCCTTAAATAAGGGCATCAGTAGTTTTCCGTAGGTGTTTTAGTTACTTTAAAGTACCTACTTTACATTTTTAACAAGTAACTTATAGTAACTATTACAAGGTTATAAGTTTCTCACCCGAAAAGCTTTCTCTGTTAATGCCATATAAGCTGACTGTCTCGGTCAGAAGAAAAGCGGACACTTGCTAATTAGTTAGGTGTTGCAAAACTTCTGGATGGGACGCGCATCAGTGCTGCGTAAGCGTTGCTTAACAAAGTTATCGAGCGAGCGAACGCTCGCTCGATCCCTGTTTGCATCCAAACTCACACAACTTGGAGTTCAGACTATGAAATTAGGAAATTTGTCAGTCGCTGCTACTAGTGAATTGCTTGTTCCGACCGAAGCTCAGACGGTATCCTTAGAATTTGAGCAAATTATTGGCGACAGCAGTGGAGATGGAAAACTTCTTCTCCCACAAGGAATAGATGTGCAGGAAGGGACTGGAAATATCTATGTCAGTGATTCGCAAAATGACCGTGTTGCTGTCTTCAATAAAGAAGGTAATTTTTTGTTTGACTTTGGGCAAGACCATATAGACGAGTCTGCCAACCTCGAATTTAACAACATAACAGGTCAAATCTATGTTGGTGACGTTAAAGGCAACGAAATCGATGTTTTCGAGCCGGACGGAACCTATGTCCGCTCTTTTGGTGAATTTACTGTCGGGACAGATAGACCTTTTGAAGGCCCAGCAGGAGTAGCTTTCAGCCCGGACTTTGAAAAATTCTACGTCGCTAATTATGCCGGAGATGACATCTACGTCTTCGACTCAATTACTGGCGAACGAATCGATATCATTGGTGGTGAATCTGGTACTGAACCCGGACAGTTAAGCGGACCAGCAGCATTAGCAATCTCTGAAACGACTGGAAATATCTATGTCAGCGAACAACTCAACAGCCGCGTTCAGGTACTAACTCCCGAAGGTGAGTCAGTGGCAACTTTTGGCGAACCGCGCCCCAGAGCAGTAGATCCGTCTATTCCTATACCTGATGACCTGCAACCAGGGCAGCTTTCTGGCCCGGTCGATCTAACATTAGATGAGTTTGATAATGTCTACGTAAGCGACACGCTCAACAACCGCATTCAAGTATTCAATTCTAAAGGGGACTTTCTCACCCTTGTTGACGAGTTTCCTGCTGAGCCATCAACTTATTTTTGGTCAATTGGGGCACATTACGAAGATGGAAAGCTTTATACGTCTGATTTCTTCAACAATCGCGTTGTAGCATTTGATGTCAACCAGCAAGCAAGTACCTCTATCTCTGAGCCTTTTTTGGATTTAGGGATGTGCTGATTGGGACTGCTGTAAGGTGGGCAATGCCCACCCTACTACTTCTTTAATTGCGAATTGCGAATTGCGAATTGCGAATTGTTTTTGTCAAGGTTTAACTGAGAAACTCGCGCGGATCGGTTACATACCCAGTCAGCGCTGATGCTGCTGCTGTGTAGGGTGAAGCTAGATAAATCTGTGCTGTTTTATCACCCATACGACCGGGAAAGTTGCGGTTTGTAGTAGAAACGCAAACCTCTGGTTCGTTCATCCGCCCAAAAGTGTCTTTGGGTCCACCCAAACAAGCGGCGCAGGATGGGGCGGCTGGTTCAATACAGCCTGCTTGGAGGAAAATCTCTGACAGCGTTTGCCCCTCATACTTGAGCGTAAACATATCTTCGTAGACTTTTTGCGTTGCTGGCACTAAATAAGTAGGAACCTTGACTTGATGCCCTTTGAGAATGCGGGCAGCATGGATAAAGTCTTCGGTTTTACCACCAGTGCAAGAGCCGATGTAAACGCGGTCAATTTTGACATCGCTGCATTCCCGCGCCAAAGCCCGATTATCTGGAGAGTGGGGTTTGGCTACCACTGGCTCTAGTTGGGAGACATCGTAGTGGCGATCGCTATAAAATTGGGCTGACTCATCAGTGTAAACTGGCTCGAATGGCTTGTTAGTACGAGCGCGGACGTAATCAAATGTGGTTTGATCGGCTGCGATCGTGCCATTTTTACCCCCAGCTTCGATCGCCATATTGCAAAGGGTCATCCGTTCTTCCATTGTCAGTTGCTGCACGGTTGAGCCTGCAAATTCCATTGTCCGATAAGTTGCCCCTGCAACACCGATATCGCCAATAATTTGCAAAATCAAATCTTTTGCCAGCAAGTAATCTGGCATTTCTCCATCCATGACAAAGCGCATCGTTGCCGGGACTTTAATTAACAACTTACCAGTCCCCATGATGAAACCAGCATCGGTGTTGCCAATTCCCGTTGCGAACTGACCGAAAGCGCCAGCATTGCAAGTATGAGAGTCAGTACCAAACAAAACTTCACCAGGGCGAGTGTGTCCTTCTTGCGCTAAGGCAACGTGGCAGACACCTTTATAATCTGGGTTGGCTTTAAAATTAGCGCGATCAATGATGTCGTAAAAATATTTAATTCCTTGCTCTTTAGCAAAGTCCCGCAAGATATCAACGTTGCGGTTAGCGCGTTCGTCAGCAGTAAAAATGTAGTGGTCTGGGATAAGCACGATCTTTTCGGAGTCCCAAACTTTGGCATCAGCGCCAAATTCGCGCTTGAACACGCCAATAGTACCGGGGCCACAAACATCATGGGTCATCAGCAGGTCAACATCAACCCAAATATTTTCTCCTGGTTCAACCGCAGAACGACCAGCAGCCTTAGCTAGGATTTTTTCAGTTAGGGTCATCCCCATAGCGATCGCGTTCCTCTTCAGACAGACTACAAAAACTATGCTACTCAATTCTTCTGTTGCTATGTTGGGCAACAAGGGTACAAGCTCTACCCTGCTGTGAGCGTTGCCACCAAGCCGATACTTTTCTCTATCTTAAATAAGTTTGACTCTATACTCAACCAACCAGACAAAAAGTACAGCAATAAATAAATTAGGTTTGCCCTCCTAGTTTCAAAAATTCAAGGGTGTGAGAAAGTCTAAATGTTTACATTGCGATCGCAACTCTTCGAGCGATCCTTGAATTTGTAACTTACCGCCACTGAGTACCACAACCCAATCAGCGCGATCAATCACTTGCGGACGGTGACTGATCAAAAGACTTCTTGCAAAAGTCCTTGTCCGTGTGGCACAAGAAGGTAAGAGAGGGGAACAGCTATGACCTACGAACAGGTGAAAAATCTGAAGCCAGGCGACTTCAAACGACTATGTGGTGTGCGTCGGGAGACTTTTAGTCACATGGTGGAGGTAGTGAAAACGCATAGCCCACCAAAACAAAAAACTGGTAGACCGGGGAAATTGGGACTGAAAGATCAATTGTTGATGACATTAGAATACTTGAGAGAGTACCGCACCTACTTCCATATTGGTCAATCCTGGGGAGTAAATGAGTCTACAGCTTACAGAATTATTCGGAGAATTGAAGACACACTGCTCGCATCAAGAGCGTTCACG
>DATNQH010000032.1:0-58067 GCA_036704105.1 Leptolyngbyaceae cyanobacterium
TAATGTCTTTCCAATCCTTAAATACTTCCTGAACGGGTAAGAAATTGATGTATCCAGCCGCTAAGCCCCCTCCAGAAATTTCTGTTTCTCTCAGCCTTGTCCAGACAATGTTAATACCATTTGCCTCGCTATAAAAATCAATCATCTCTAGAGTGAGATTAAACTTGCTTCGAGCTTCATTTAGTTCTTCCTCCGTTGCAGGAGGATTAAATTCGCAAATGTCGATATTAATAGCTGGGTTATTTTGAAGATCGTGTACCATTGAATGAAATTTCTGTACTATACTTTGGTTTCTCATGAGTTTAATTTCCTATTTTTTACGTTGCCGTTTAGTAGGCGATGACGAGTCTACATCTTCATCTTTTTTACGTTTTCCTTTTTTCCTCTCTTTACCCGATGCTAACTCTACTTTATCCTTATCAAAGGAAGAGTCTTTTTCTGGGTCTTTATCGCTATATTCATCCTTATTTATTTTTTGTTCCGTATGGTTTTTCTTCTGATTTAGTTCTGAGTGTATAGTTGTTTTAATAGCACCTTCAAATGATTTTTTTCCATCAGCATCAAGTCTAGATGCTTCACAAACGAAATCTGCATTAACAGCCTTAATATCTCCATTTTCACGTTGAATGTTTTCATTAGCAACTTCAACTTTGTAATAAACCCAATAGCCCTCATTATTCACCCAATTTTTAACTAATCTTTCAACTCGAGCCTCATGCTTTTTGTTTGCATCAGCAGTGATAGGATAAAGATTTTGTGCGCTTCCTGGACCACCAAGGTTATCGTTTAACAAGTGCCCTTTTACATATTTTTTGTCATCAGTTACACCCTTAGGTTGAGTTGGTAACTTTTTCATTAGCGTATTGAGCGCGCCCCCAAGTGGAGAGTCTCCTTGTGGATGATTTGGACCTAACTTCTTAGCTTCCATCTTCTTTCCAGCTAAGTATTTGCTATCAATCATCTTGGTTTCAAAAGTAACCTCCTGATTGTGTTTTTTACCTTCTGTATCCATAAGCATTAGTTTGGTGCCAGAAAGATCAATTTTTGCTTTAGGATTGATTTCCATGATGATGGCAGCCGAGGATGTACCAAGCTTGTTCCACTCAAGCTTTTTCAGTCGAAATTGTTTTTTAACGGTAGGAAAATGTTGTTCAACTTCTTTTGTACTTTCAGATTTGGAAATAATTTTACGCAATTTTTTTTCGGCTGCTGCTAAATCCTTCTTTTTGTCCTCATCAGGTTGTCGATCTTTTCCTTTGTTGTTCTGAGTTCTGTTATCTTCCTTGCCTTTTTCCTTGGTAGATGCCTTGTCAGGCTTACCATCCTTATCTCTGTGCTTATCCTGATTAGGACTAGACGACGCAGGAGACTTAGATTTGGGCGGCTTAGTTGCTGATTTGGATGACTCAGACTTAGGCGTAGATGATGCAGAAGGCTGAGACGTGGGTGACTTAGCCTGATTTGCATCTTGCTTCTTCGGTGGCGTGGATGCAGACGATGCAGATTTAGGTGTGGATGACTCAACTTTATCTGCGTCTTGCTTTTTCGTAGACGTGGGCGCAGATGACGCAGATTTAGGCGTGGGTGACTCATCCTGATTTGCGTCTTGTTTCCGATCAGTTCCCTTCTTGCCTCTCCCCTTGTTACCTGTCCTAGTGTTTTCCGACTCGCCATCCTCATCGCCGACAACTTTGGCAGCTTGCTGGAACACCCATTCAATCGCTTGATCGAACGGTTTACGTGCCTTATTGATGATTCCCTGCACTCTTTCGGCGAGGCCGCCTAAGCCCAATAAACTCGCTAAAAAGCCGATCGCTACAGGTATTGCCTTAGCAAGGGCATTCTCAATCAATTTTGCCACTTCTGCGATCGCAGAGCCATTAGCGATCGCTATGATTGAATCAACGATCGCGTTAATCAAATCGGCAATTTGCTGGGCACGATCCATGAAGAACACAACGATGTCGTAAACCGCCTTACAAGCCCTCACAAACGCACTTGCTGGGTTCAACATACTCAAAAGCCAGGTGATTCCCTGCTGAATAACTTGCTGAATGACGAATTGCTCGATCGCGTCCAGCACCATCGACTTCAGATCGCCAACCCGATCCTTGACAAACTCCCACAGACCGATAATTCCTTGAGTAGCCAAGATTCTAAACATATCAAAGCTTTGTTCCAGGTGGCCGACCTTTTCTTCTCCAAATCGGTCAACCGCCCGATCTCGGATCGCTTCATAACCCAGCCCTAGTACCTGCGCCACCAAACTAAAGATGCCTTGTGAATCTAAGCTTTCTGGCATCTCAATGCCTGTCCCTGCCAAAGTACCCGTCAGCCAGTTCAGCAGTCCTTGGCTCAAATGCTGCCCGATATTCTTCACAAAGTTCTCGAATCCTTGTTTCAGTCCGTTGACCAGATTCTTGACAAAACCAATCGGGTCAGCGAGGATTTTCGGGATGGCGCTAGCAGCTCGCACCAACGCCTGTAGTAGCAATTTTGCCAGTTCTGCGATCGTCTTAACTACTCCCACAACAAATTCAACCGCCTTTTGCACCAGTCCCTTATTTTCCTCCTTCATTTCTTCAATGCGGGAATTTAGTTGCTGGAGGTTGTCGTTGTACTTCTGCGCCAGATTGTCAATCAACTCATCTTGCTTGCTATTAACCGTTTGTTCCAACTCATCAAACTTACCCTGAATATTCTGTGCCGCTTCCTGCCCGACTTGCTGCAACGATTCGGGCAAGGTGGTGACATAATTCTGGATTTCCTGTTTGCCCTTAGCAATTTCGGCTTTAGCTTCATTCAGTTTGTTTGCAACCAAGTTAGCAATCTGGTCGATAGTTCCGTCCATGCTGGCAAGGTACTGTTGCTTGCCTTCCTCGTAAAACTGGTTCACCTCACTAGGCATACCGAACAATTTGTCTATGAGCCATTTTCCCGCCCCCCAGAACCCACTGTAGCGCTCTGCTTTGTAGGCCTCCATCCGCTTGCCAACATACTCCTCAAACAGCTTTTGGGCTGCTGCCGCGCCATCGTCAAATAGCTTGTTAACTTCCCCATCCAACTGACCCAGGCAAGTGTCTACCTTCTGTTTTGTGTTGTTGTAGATTTCTTGAATGTGGTTAGCAACTTTGGCTCGTTCCTGCTCATCCTTACCCTTAGTTGTGCCTTGGAGTTCACCGACTTGAGACAAACTCTGCTCTCGCGTGCCGTGCATCTCCTCCAACTGCTTTTGTGCCATTGTTTGCGCCTGGTCTTGCGCCTGCGACACGATCTCCTGCTCCTGCTGGCGATAGGCGACAGGTGCTGTATTCGCGTGGGTTTGGGCTTCCTTTTTAGCTTCTAGTGCTGATTGGAAACTCGGTTCGTTAGACTTCGCCAGTTGCTCGTCGGTGATTTTGGCCGAGTCCATCTTCTGGTCGATGGATTGGCTACCTGCTTGCAGAGAAACTTCCGAAGCAGTCTTGGGCTTAGGTGCTGCCTTGGCTGCTTTGACATCAGGCGGTTTGGGGCCTGCCTGCTTGGGTGGCAGTGGGGTGACGGGCTTAGGTTCAATTCCACTAGGATTGGGCTTTTCCTTGGTCTTGTTTTCGATTGGCTCCTGAGCTTGTTTTTGCTGCTCCGTGACCTGTGACGATACCTCCTGCTTCACCTCGTCGATTTTATTGTTGTTTTTGAAATTGTCGGCTTGTTCCAGGTTTTTAGGAGTAGCTTCAGCAATTTTGTCCATCAGTGCCTTCTTAAAGGCGGCAGCATCAAAGGTTCCAGGTTGCTGCTGTTCCATCTCCTGAACCTGCTTATCCTGCGCCTTGCTTTCTACCTCGTTGGCAGGGCCTTGAGCCGCATCCTGTGCTTGCTGAGACTGGGTTTCGGCTGGAGCGTGGTCTTGCTGATTCGCTGCGACTTGTTTGGTCTGCTCAACTACAGATTGGAAAGCCGAGTCTTCTTGAGCAGACGCAGGAGACTGCTTGCCGTCATTGCCTTTGTCAGCTTGCTCGATCGCATTGCTGGGAGTTTTCATCCCAGTGACATTTGGTGACGCTGCATTGTTTTTGCTTTGGGCATCCACTGCCTTTGTTGATGCCGCATCACTTGGGGCTTCCATGCTGCTACCGTCTGTACTCACCTCACTGCTGTCAGGGGAATTCGGTGCTGCTGTTGGTGATAGATTACTTAAGGTTGCCGTTAAGCCCGACACCTCATCGCTGCGAGTACCTTCTGCCTCTGTTGAAGTTTTGTCACTGCTGCCACTTTGAGCGCTTCCCGTTGGGTTGGTGTTACTGCTGCCACTTTGAGCGCCTCCTGTTGGGTTGGTGTTACTGCTGCCACTGTGGGGATTTTGAGCGTTCTTGTGAGTACCTTCTGCCTCTGTTGAGGTTTTGTTATTGCTGCCACTTTGAGCGCCCCCTGTTGGGTTGCTGCTACTGCTGCCACTTTGAGGATTTTGAGTATTCTGTGGTTTGGCTGGTGCGATCGCAGCGCTATTTTGAGTATTCTGCGTTTTGGCGGGTGTTGTCTTCAGCTTCTGGTCTAGAGTAGTTTTACCAGATCCAAGCTTCGGCTGGAGATTTGGCTTAAGCTGAAGCACCGAGTTAGGTAGATAGCTCAGTGCAGGTGTGCTTTTATTCGATTTCAAACCATTAATAGGCTGGCGCTGGATCTGCTTGGCTCCCGTCTGCTGGACAACGTGTGTCAGCTCGTGAGCCAGCAATCGCTTGCCATCACTTGACCCAGGCTCGTACTTTCCTGCTCCAAAGTAAATATCTTGACCGTGAGTAAAAGCTTGAGCGTTCAACTCTCGGTTCATCTGTACGGCGGTGCTGTCGGTATGCACCCGCACTCCTCTAAAATCGGCTCCAATTCGGGGTTCTACAAAGTCACGCACTGAATCTGGTAAAGGATTACCCCCGCCCTTGCTTCCTTTTAGCTGGTTCTCTATGTTACTACTCGTTTGAGAACTGCCCTCTGCTGCTTGTTGTCGCGTTGGTATCAATTGCACTTGCTCTTCGTCTTGTTCCGCCTGCGACTTGGTTTGTAATGTTTCTGCCTCGTCTTGCTCTTCGGTTGATTCCGCCTGACGTTGAATCAGTGGGGTAATGCTGGCAGCTAGCGGCTTGGTTTGTAGCGATTCTTGTTCTTCTTGCTCTTCGGTTGATTCTGCTTGGCGTTGAATCAGTGGGGTAATGCTGGCAGCTAGCGGCTTAGTTTGTAATGTTTCTGCCTCGTCTTGCTCAGAGCCTTGACGCTGAATTTGATCGGGCTTAGGCGGTGCAGGCATCGCCATCACCTGCTCTGCTACTCGGTCTGCTTCCTGCTCGTACTTATCCCCTGGTTGCCCAATCGTGAGCCGACACTGAATCATTTTGGGCGCGATCGGGTATGCTGGCGTTGGTAGGTGAGCCGATTTGTTGGCTACATTGACTTGACTTAGGTTGTGACCGAAGCGTTTTGCCCTTTCAAGTTGAGTTGACAAATCTGGCGTTTCGTGCTCGTTTTCATCTTCCTTGTTTTGGACAATGATGGATGTCCCAGTCGTTGCCAGGTGTGGGGCGGTAGCTGGTTGTGAGTCTCTGACACGCGGACTCGTTAAGTGCGTTGGGGATGCGATCGCTGATTGTGAATCTGTTGGAGTCGCTGCTTTTTTGCACCGAATCAGCATACCTTCGCTCATGGTTAATCCCCTTCTGCACTGCTAAAGCAAATGCGAAACTAAAAGCACTAGATATTTAAAAAACAGCATACCGCTGCTCTTATATAGAAAACTATTAGCCAAAGGTCGAGCTAACCAAAGATAGCGAGTAAGGGCTATTCGCCCTAGGGTAATTTCTTTAGCCCTTTTCAAGCAATACTACAGAATTCGCCTAAAGTCTAATGCAATACTGCTGTATTGTATGAGATGATGCTACGGTTATGCACAATTATGTTTTTAACAGCGGCACGCCAGATAAAAAGCTGAATTACCTGCATCCAGCGCTGAGGTATCTTAATGTCTAGCAAGCTCTACACCTCCAAAAAGAAGAACGCTAGGATTCAAACACCAGATGTCTCCACCGCTCCTGCTAGTGGTATCTTTGAGCCGCGCCCGTTTGTGCCGCAACACGAAGCAACACAACAGTCACAGCCAGACCTAAATACTGCTCTAACGCAGAGCCAGCGCTACGGTCATAATTTGAGCCGGATGCATTCTGCCATACCTTCAACACCAATTCAGCCTAAAGTCGGATTGGCACAACCTCTCCAGCACCAAAAGATTACACTTGCAAATGGTGGTAGCCCCCTACCCAAGCCTGTACTCCAGAAAATGGAAGCAGCGTTTGGCACTAACTTTTCCGATGTTCGCACACACGAAGGATCGGAAGCTAAATCAATCGGAGCCATTGCCTATACTCAAGGCAACCACATTCATTTTCAGCCAGGGCGGTACAACCCGATGAGCCAATCGGGGCAGCAACTGCTAGGACACGAACTCACGCATATAGTACAGCAAAGAGCAGGACAGGTAAAGATCCCTCAAAATAAAGGTACTGTCATTAATAGCAATCCCAATTTAGAAAAAGAGGCTGACATTCAAGGGGCAAAGGCAGCCCAGGGTGAGCGAGTGCAAGTTGCTGATGTGGGTTCAGGCTTACAGCGTCAAGCTACCTCGAAAATGAGCCAAGTTGTACAATGCAGCAACGAAGAAGACAGGCAACCACGTTTCTATATGGATTCTTCTAGCGTAGCTCATGCATCTCCCAATGAAGGAGGAGACGGGCGTTTCTATATGGATTCTTCTGGCGTAGCTCACGGATCTCCCAATTTTTTGGATAAACAGACAAAAGACTCACTTCACAAGAAGTTAAAAAGAAAGCCAGAAGAACAAAAGGCATTAGCACAATGGAATACTAATGCACAAGGTAGGAATCAAGGGCTTGCTCATATCCTAGATTATGCCTATGCAAGACCACCGAAAAAGGGTTTAGAAGAACTTGAAGCAAATACGGGTGGGCAACCAATATCTGGCAAAGGTTTAAGGGAGCAGAATAAGCTCACAGACAAGCAAATTCAACAACTAGAAAAATACGAATTAGATAAAGAAGATGGAACAGAAAAAAAATTACTTCCTGTCAGTACTAAAGATGAAAATGGAAAAGTAATCAAGACAAATCCAGAGAATAGTAAGCAGAATTTGAATACACTCAAAGCCCAGCAAAAAGAATATATAGATAGTCTGTCTCCAGAAGAAAAAAAGAATTTAGGAATAGACGAAAAGAACCAAGAGTTGAAAAACCAAATCAAAGAAGCAGAAAAACAACTAGCAGATCAAACCGCTTATAAAGTACCAAGGGAAGAATCAAAGAAAGGTCGGATCGAACAAGTAGAAACAGTAACAGGGAAAGGGAAAGGCAGCTTCAAGCAAGATAAGGGAGAGATCGTTGGAGTTACTGAAGCCTTAAACAATTTACCTCCAAAACCAGAAAGCTTGGAAACTAAGGGGTCAAAAGGGGGAGAGATAACCCTCAAAAACCCCGAATGGGTTAATAACCCAAACAAATGGGTTAAGGACTCACAAGGTGAATACTCAAAAAAAGCTGGCTGGACATTAAAAGATAATGTTAAAGTCCCAAATACGGCAACTTCACAAAGTTACACAACAGGTAACGAAAAACAATCACTAAAGGTGGAGAAATGGGGTCCGAATCCAGACACGATGAAATACTCCTCAGTGATGGGAGCTAGTACTAATAATAATCAAGAACAAGAGAAAAAAAAGAAGAAGAAATAAGTAACATTTTAAATTTGTTACTCGTCTATTGTGGAAAAAATTTGAGGCTAGAGTTCGAGCGGTTAAACAGCTAATTGTGCAGTTGTCACGCAATGACAGTGGGATTTGCGATCTTGCTGGGACATTAAAAAATTCGACTAATGGCTAAGGGACTCAGGCAATGGTGAATGAGATGATCTTTACGTAACCCTTAGTTGAGTTCTGAAGTTGGCAATGAACAAACCCTACAAGGCGCGATCGCTACTTAGTAGGGCATTTTCGATAAAATTTAACATCTAAGATTGATATGAGTAATTATCTTGCTATTGCTGCTGTAACGGCAACTCTACAGCGGATATTGCAAGTGGCTGTCCAAGAAGAAGTCTACGGCGCTAGGGTGACGACAGTTCGCCCTAACACTCTGGAAGGCGGTAATACTGAAACCTGCGTGAACATATATATGTATATGGCAACACCAAATACAGCCCATCGCAGCACAGATGCTTCATCCAGACGACCTAGAGGAGAATTGGTAAAGCGCACGCAGGCGGCTTTGGATCTTCAATACTTGCTAAGCTTTTATGGAAATGAAACTGAATTAGAACCACAACGTTTGATGGGGTGCGTGGTTCGCAGTCTGCAAAATGCACTCGTGATCACCTCGGAGATGATTCGGGATACGTTGGCTGACCCTACTTTCACCTTTTTGGCGGGGGCTGATTTGGCAGACCAGATCGAGCCAATTTTTATCACGCCTACAGAGATTTCTGTAGAAAATATTTCTAAAATCTGGTCGGTGTTCATGCAGACACCTTATAGCCTTTCTGCGACTTACAAAGGCAGTGTCGTGTTTATTGAAGGCGAAGAACCAGGTGTCAGAGCCTTGCCTGTACGCGATCGCCGTCCTTTGGTGATGGTGTTCAATCAAATACTAATAGAACGAGTCATTGCTCGCAGGGGAGCGCTAGAGCCAATAGTTGCTGATAGTACCTTGTTAATTGTCGGTCGGAATTTGTATGACTCTAATGCTTTGGTACGTATTAGGGGATTAGAGATCACACCCCAAGCAGTCAACGATGCCCAAATTATATTTCCCTTAACATTAGTGCCGCGTGGGGTGCTGCGGGCTGGCGTACAAAGTCTACAGGTGGTACATCCGCGATCGCGATCAGATGCTCTAGCTGCCAATCAAAGCATAGAGTCGAATTTAGCTACTTTTGTGCTGCGTCCAACAATTATCTCACTGCAAGTTTCAAACGTGCGGGATGGGGAAAATAATACTCGCTCTGCAAATGCGATCGTTCAGTTAAATTTAACAATCGATCCAGGGCAGCTAGTTGTTTTAATTTTGAATGAATGGTCTGTCGAGCGACCAATTTCCTATACGTTTAAAGCCGCATCCCGCCAAGAGGAGACTACAGAGGTGATTGTTCCTGTGGAAGCGGTGAAGGCTGGAGAGTATCTAGCGCGGGTGCAGGTTGATGGGGCAGAGAGTTTGTTGAACTACGACACAGATCCCAATAGCCCCACTTTCAACTGGTATATCGACCCCAGGATTAACATCTAGGGCAATCAAAATGAAACAGCAACAAACAACCACAATCAAAGCTATCAGCTATAGGCAAGTTAAATCTGGATTAGCTGATTACCCAGTGTTAAAAGAAACATGAACGTAGCAGCAACCAACAACTGGGAAGTAAACAATCGTGCCTATTTAATGGCAGCTTTGGCTCAAGTCAGAAAGGCACTGAGGCAACACGCTGATTCGAGTTTGCTGGATTCAGAGGAATTTACGCTGGCAAAGGAACCAATCGTAGATTCTCCCGCCGAACCATCTGCCTTAGAACGACTTTGCACTATTTTTGCTCTGAGTGATTTTGAACGAGATTTGCTGCTATTATGTGCTGGCGTAGAGCTAGATGCTAGCTTTGCCCCGCTTTGTGCTGCGGCTAGCGGGGATAAACAACACTGCTATCCCACTTTTGGTTTAGCGATCGCGGTGTTAGAAAATGTAGACTGGAGTGCCTTTACTCCCTCTGGAACGCTACGCAGGTGGCGGTTAATTGAGGTGGGGGCTGGAAACGGATTGATGAGTAGCCTCTTACGAATTGACGAGCGAGTGTTGCACTATTTAATGGGTGTGCAGCATCTAGACGAACGTTTGATGGGAATGGTTGAGCCTGTAGAGGTGATGCAGGGCTTGGTGTTGTCTCACGGGCAAGTCGCAGAGGAAATGATCGCTGCTTGGTCGGTTGAAGCCAACGATCTGCTCAAGTTGCCAGTATTGCAGCTATGTGGTAATGAAGTGGCTAGCAAACGCCCGATCGCAGCGATCACTTGTGACTATTTAGGACTAAACTTATATACGATCGCAGCCCACAGCATCCCCACTAATCCCAGCGACCTGAATCAGTTTAAGCTATTTTGGGAACGAGAAGTGGCATTAAATAATAGTGCCTTATTGATTGAATGCGATGACTTAGAAGCCGCAGATACAGTCAGGGAAGGAGCGATCGCTCATCTGTGCGAATGGTTGCGATCTCCTGTCATTATCGCCACAACTGACCGCCGACGAGCGCGGCTCAGGCCTTTACTTGCATTTGACATCGACCGACCCACCAGCAGCGAACAATACAATGTCTGGCAAGAAGCATTGGGAACGACACCTGAATCATTAAACGGTCAGGTAGATGTTTTAGTCTCCCAGTTTAATCTTAGCGTTCCAGTTATTCGGGCAGCTTGTTCTCAAGTCCATATGCAGTGGCAACAGCAGCGATCAGAAGCTAAAGCAGATTTTAAACGTTTGTTGTGGGATGCTTGCCGCGCTCAAGCCCGTCCGAAGTTGGACGATTTGGCGCAACGAATTGATTCATCCGCCCAGTGGGAAGATTTGGTGTTGCCAGAAGCGCAGTTGCAAACTCTTAGAGACATTGCAGCCCACGTTAAGCAACGGGCTAAAGTTTACGAACGCTGGGGATTTGGCGGCAAAAGTGGTAGGGGATTGGGAATTAGCTCTTTGTTTGCAGGTTCGAGCGGTACGGGTAAGACAATGGCGGCGGAAGTGCTGGCGCGAGAGTTGCGGCTAGATTTATACCGGATTGACTTAAGTGCAGTAATTAGCAAGTATATTGGGGAGACGGAAAAGAATCTGCGGCGGGTATTTGATGCAGCAGAAATAGGTGGAGTGGTGCTACTGTTTGATGAAGCAGATGCGTTGTTTGGCAAGCGCACTGAAGTAAAAGATTCTCACGATCGCCATGCCAACGTAGAGGTAAGTTACCTACTACAACGGATGGAAGCTTATCGAGGGCTGTCCGTCCTGACAACTAACTTGAAAACTTCTCTGGATCAAGCGTTTCTGCGCCGCATTCGCTTTATTGTGCAGTTTCCATTCCCAGATGCAACGATGCGGACGGAGATTTGGCGCAGAGTTTTCCCACAAGCCACGCCCACCGAAGGTTTAGAGCCTCAGAAGCTAGCACAACTGAATGTAGCGGGGGGCAATATCCGCAATATTGCCTTGAATGCGGCGTTTTTGGCAGCAGATGCTGAGGAAGTTGTGATGATGAAGCATCTGCTACAGGCAACCAAGAACGAGTATATAAAGTTGGAGCGTCCGCTAACGGATGCCGAGGTCAGGGGGTGGGCTTGAGCTTGATTAGATATAAGCTAATGTTCACGTGCCTTTGCACAAAAGATAGTCGTTAAAGAGATAGTCGTTAAAGGAGTCAGTTGTCAGGAGCCAGAAGTCACAAGGGAGAACTGTCTCCTGTCTCCCTCACATTACAGATATGCAAGCGAGGATGACGATTAGCTTAGAATACTGTGATGCGATCGCCTCTAGATTAGGCTACAGCATAGAACCCAATCAAACCTTAATTTTTTTACCAAATTTGATTTGGAGGTAGTGAAGTTAAACTTTAGGGAAGCACTGCAAATTGTCTAGTCCTTGAATATGTCAGATCCTTACGCAAACCAATCCGAGCCTTGGATCGGTCGCTCTATTGGCGATCGCCAACGTTACCGCTTAGATAAGCACTTGGGGGCGGGCGGTATGGGAGATGTTTTCTTGGCAATGGATACCCTACTCGGTAAGCAAGTAGCCTTAAAGCTGCTCAAGGCTACATTAGTCACATCAGTAGAACTGAGAAAGCGGTTTGAGCGTGAGGTAGCAGTGTCTGCGGCGCTTAAAAGCGATCATATTGTCGAAGTTAACGACTATGGGGTAACTGCTGAAGGCTTTCCCTTCTATGTGATGGAATACCTGCGCGGGCAGAGCCTCGGTCAACTTCTGCGGCAACAACGGCAGCTACCAGTAGAACGCACCGTAAACATCATTACTCAAGTGTGTGACGGGCTGCAAATGGCACATCAAGGAGTAACTTTGTGGCGGGATAAAGCTACAGTCAGCGAACATATTCAGGTTGTTCACCGCGACTTGAAACCAGATAATATTTTTCTGGTTCCCACAGCACTGGGAGAGTTGGTAAAAATTCTGGACTTTGGCATTGCTAAAATCCGCGAGAATCAAGTTGAACATACGCAATTAACCAATTTATTCCTGGGCACATTTCACTATGCTGCGCCAGAACAGTTAGAAGTGGAAGAAGATATTGATGGGCGAGCAGATATTTATAGCTTGGGCATTATCCTCTACGAAATGCTGAGCGGTACAGATCCGTTTGGTTTGGGACTAAATACGCGCAAAATTAGTGAAATCTCCTGGGCTTTAGCTCATACTACCAAGCCGGTACAACCACTGCGATCGCAACTCTGTTTATCGGTGTCGCCAATATTAGAAGCGGTGGTGCTACGGTGTTTAAAAAAGATACCTAGCGATCGCTTTGCTAGTGTAGAAGATTTGAAGATTGCCCTGCAAGTTGCTACAACTATTGAACCTGAAACTGAAACTATCTTGCCGCCAATCGCTCAACAGAAAACCGAGGACAAAACGACTCTGCGACCCCTCAATCCTCCTCAACCCGGGATTCCCAAGACAACAAGCGTCCAGAAACCAACGACTGCTCGACCAATACAACCTGTAGAGCAAGGAGTTTCTGACACTATCTTGTCGCTAGAACAGAACTCACTGCTAGCAATTATTACAGAACTGATCGGTCCGATTGCCCGAACTTTGATTCTAGAAGTTGCAGCACAAACGTCTAGCACCAAAGAATTAGTCGAAAATTTGATGGTTTATTTTTCTCCGTCACAAAGAGTTGAGTTTGAGAAAAAAGCAAGAGCGCTGCTAACATCTGCCGAACGAACTCAAACCAAGACGCAAAAAACTCAAGCGATTGATGCTAATTTTCTACATCAATGCCAAGAAGATTTGGCTGAAATTATTGGACCTATTGCTAGTTCGCTTATTCAAAAAGTACTAGAATCTCATCCTCGAATTTCATCAGATGAATTAGTACATATTTTGGCAAAAGAAATTTCTAACCCCAAACAGGCGAAAGAATTTTCACAACGGCTACTCAATTAAAAACTTAACTATTCCTCTGCCTCTTTTGATCTAAAAGCCTCATAGCTATTTCTAGGCTAGACTTCATCCGATTAAAAGATGCTGCTAAAGTACCAATTTCATCGTGAGATTTTTGTTCAAAATCAGTATCTGCTTTACCCGTGCTGACTGCCTGAGCCAGCTTCGACATTTTTGTAATCGGCTTAATTACAGATCGTTTTAGTAAAAGATTAATTACAAACATCACTAAAGCAGATATAGCTATTAGCAGCCCCATAACTAATAACCAAAACTGACGGGCAGCATCAAAAACTTGCCTGGCTGGAACATAAATCATTTGCGCAAAAACAGTTTTATGCAACTCCCAATTGAAACCATTTTCAGTACCATAAGTTGTTAGCTGACTCGTAGGGGCTTTGTCTGGGGTTGAATGACAGCGAAGACAGGTAGGATCTGTAATTGTAAAACGTCGGGCGATATAAAAAAACTCTCCGGCTGGAAAGGTGCGAAAACCTGATATTTGTGAATTAGCTGGCTCTTGAGTAAAGCGATCAATCAGTTGGGTTTCAAAGTTATCAGCTTTATCTCGTAAATTTGTTGGATTTAAAGCAGCTTCTCTGTAATTGAACTCTTTATATTTTTCATTTTTGCGGAGATTGTCAAAAACCGTAATTGCAGAAAAGGCTGCTACTGTTTCTGGAACAAATTCTCGTCTAGTATCTATTTCAGGAGTTAAAAGGGGGTTTATACGTTCGTTAGTGTAATTTCTCACAGCAATCATTGTTTGGAGAAGGGCATCTGCTTTAGATGTCACTTCTTGCTGCGCTTTTTGCTCTAACAAACTTGATAAACCAGCACCACTAATGACAATAGTGATGAGAAAAATAGATACCAAAATCAAGTTAAACTTGTGAGCTAGTTTAAGATTTTGTATCCATTCAAACTTACTAGCAAGTCGTTGATTTCTAAACATAATAAGTAATCGGTAATAGGTAATCGGTAATAGGTCAGACAAATTACAAATTACGTATTGCCCATTACCAGTTATAATAATTATGTTTTTTATTACAACTTAAGATAATTTTTAGGCTAGTAGGGATTACCACATGAAACAATTAGCCAAAGGTCGAGTTAGCCTCTAATTAGTTATTAATACCAATTTCAGTTAATTAAGTTACAAATTCTTGCTCTGAAAGTGTTTCACAGCAAGAATTTTTCAATCCAAAATCTAAAATCTAAAATCCAAAATGGTATAAGCCGAAGAAAATTTATCAATTCAAGCGTTTAATAACTCGCTCTCACAACCGCTAAATTGGTTAAACCAACAAGACTTTAAGACGCACCAGTTGATTTTGACCGAGTTGCAGTTCATCCCCATGATTGAGACGGCTGGGAGAACCAGGGGTAAGCAGCTTGCCGTTAAGGTAAGTTCCATTGCGGCTGCTATCAACGATCACATAGGCGTGTTGCGAGTTATCCCAGTAAAGACGCGCATGGGAGCGAGAAACTATTCCTTCATCAGGAATACCGCTAAGATCGATCTCTGGTACTACATTACCGTCTTTAGAGCGACGACCGATGACCCCTGCTTCTCCAGGTAAATAAAAATCCTTGCCGTCGGGATGGCTTAACTTCAAACTAGGACGAAAAGAAGGCGATACAGGCGGTTGTGGCGGCTGGTGTTTGGGAGGTGGTTGGGGTGCTGGCGTGGAAGTTTGAGGCTCTACCACAGGCCCTAAAGGAGTGCCGCACATCGGACAAACCTTAGCATTGTTGGGTAATATCCGATTAAAAAAGACGCAACTGGGTTCGGGGCAACGATTCGCCATAGATGAAGTGGCTAGAAATTCAGCAGGGACTCAGAAGGTTTATACTCCCTTGGAATAGGTTGGAGCGGGACGAGTCCAGTTTGCTGCAAGAGATACTGTCCATCGCGCGTCTTGAGTAAATCGGCAAACATAGGGCCAGATTTGAAACCAGGAAGGCTGTTATCGTTAGGATAAGCGATCGCCAGGGAAAAACGCAAAGGGTAAGCTCCATCAATATATGCTTGCACGTTCGGGAAGGGTTTTTTCTCAAGGCACAAGCTATCTTTTGGAGTAATAGGTACAAGCCTGCCGTCTGTCGTTTCTCGCAGTAACGCTTGGACAGGTTGTGCTTGTCCGTTTACTAAAGCTAGCGGATAAACTTTACACTGATCCCACGTCTGTACGAGTGTGCCAAAACTAATGGTACCAGCTTCTGATTGCTGTCCTTGCTGTTCATCTAAATTAATTGCTCTTAAAGTGTCAAAAGTCGAGCGCTTAGCCACTTGGTCAAATTTAGCAATTAGTTGTGAATCGTTATTTAAAACTATCTGCTCGAATAGTCGTAAAGCTTCGGGTTCCCTTGGTCGATAAGGCTTGATTGGGAGATTGGGAAGCCGAGGATTGAGATTTTGCCAATTATCCACCTGGCCTGTAAAGATTTTTTGCAGGTCATTGAGACTAATTTGGCCTTGTAAAACGGCGGGAAGATTTCGGGCTTTGTAGGCAGGTACAAATACGAGTAAGCCATCGTAGGCAATTTGCTCGTTTTTGAACGAGTTAGGTAATTCATTAACCAAACTGGTAATCACAAAGTTAGCCTGCTTGCTATTGTGATCAACTGCTGTAATGGGATTAAGTTGTAGTCGATATTTAAAGTAAGCAGCAATATCTGGTCGAGGGCGAGCGAAAATTTCATTCAATTGGCGATCGCTCACTGGTCTTTTGCCCAAAACAGTTGTCCAAGTACTGTCTTTTGCCGCCGTGTAGTCATAGTTGCCAGCCTCAATCGTATTGACATCAGTGAAGCTAGGAAGCAACTGATTAAAAGCAGCCTCCTCAGCTTCATCTGGAGGCGCAAACCGCGACCAAACTAACCAGAAAAGGCCTCCTCCTACCAATAGCAAAATCGGCAATAGCAGCAGCCACAGGTATTGCTGTCGTTTCTGCGGCGGTTTGGGGTCAGTCTCTGGTGGGGCGATCGCCTCATCCCCGACAGCTGGAAGTTGCGACAATGCTTGACGTGCTGCCTCGGCACTGGAAAAAGCAGTTTCTAGTCCGATTAAGTGATAAAGGAATTCTTGCAAGGCTGGATCGGTTGTCGGCCATAGCTGCAGATCGTGAGGATCAAGAGAGCGACCAGATGTTCGCTCCACAGCGCGTCCCAACCACAAATAGAAGGCAATGTGCCCTAAAGCCACAAGATCTGCTGCTGGATCTTGAATTGTGAATGCACTAGGGGGAGGGTCAAAAATTCTCTCCCAGGCAGCCAAGTCGCAGCTATAGATGTAGAAATTTTCTGCCACGATTAGGCTCTCTAGGCTGAGGTTGCCATGAGCCATTCCCGATCGCATTTGTCCAGACGGTAGCCGAAATTTCTGACTGTGAAGAAACTGTAAGGTTTGCAAGACTTGACCGAGAAAGTCACGCAGTTGCTCGGCAGACATTGCACCGCTTTGTCTGAGAACTTGACTTAAATTTGGATCGGCAGCTACCTTTCCTTGAGTAATAAGGTAACAGCGATCGCCCCGTTCGTCAGCAATAGCTTCCCAAGGAGCCACTAAACGAAAATCTTGTGCTTCGCTATTAACAGAGCTTGCCCCAGCATTTCGCGTAAACATAGCTTTGCGCTGCTGGGCTTCTTCAGCATTAAAACAACGACTTGGTAACAAGTATTCCTTAATCACCACTGGCTTACCATCACTGACTTGAATGCCCTTATACAAGCGCCCCATACCTTGCGATCGCACAAAACCAACAACGCGATACACACCTCGATCGCCACGAATTTCAGCTTTGTCCGCTAAAGTAGCAGGAAAACCGCATTCTAGGCAAAACTTGGCATTTGGCACTTCCTGAGCTGTTGTCAAAGGGCGATCGCAGCCCAGAGGAGCATTTTGCACGCAGCGATAGCTTTGGGAAAAAGGATCGACCATAAGTGTGAAGAGACAAGGAGACAAGGGGACAAGGAGTACACGGGGACAAGGAGTACACGGGGAAACTCACCACTCAAAACGAGCCACTCGCCACACCCTTGATTTACGGTTGGATCAGTCCGAGTTTCAGAGCAGTGACGATCGCTTGAGTGCGGCTGGTCACGTGCAGTTTCTCAAAAATGCTGGTGAGGTGGGCTTTGACTGTAGCAACGGAGATATACATTTGTTTGGCGATCGCCTCATTAGATGCGCCGCGTACCAACCACAACAACACCTCTGCTTCTCGGTTGGACAGGTGATAAGTTTCCGTTCCAGCCGCGGGAACAGCAGATTGGGCGGCTTGAAACTGGCGGAAAAATCCGGTAGCCGCCTCTGCGGGTAGATACACCTCACCCTGCATTACGGTAGTAATGGCATCCCATAGCTGTCGTGATAACTGGGCCTTGAATACGTAACCGACAGCGCCAGCTTGCATGGCACGATAAATCCAGTGATCTTCTTGGTGTCCTGACAGTACCAGGGGCTTGATTTTCTCCTGTCTTTCTTGTAGCTGCTGCAGAACTGCCATGCCATCCCCATTATCTAGTTCAAGGTCTAACAGCATCAGATCGGGATGTCTCTGCGCGGTCAAGGATATGGCTGTTTCTACGTTGCTAGCTTCTCCGACTACTGTGCAACCGCCTCCTTGCTCCCGGTAAAAATCGATTAGCGTTCGCAGTCCTGCCCGAAAGCGGCGATCGTCATCAACCAGCAAGATTGATAGAGTTTTTGTTTGCCCTAACCGAGTCAACATCAAACTTCCTCCGATAGCTCTTTTGACGTAACAGAACGTGGTAAGATTAGCGAAAATTCGGCTCCTTTAGCAGGCAAGTTTTTTGCCCACAAGTTGCCTTGATGGTCTTGCATCACTTTTTGGGCGATCGCCAGTCCTAAACCCGTACCACCAGGACGACGAGAATAAAACGGGGTAAATAAATGTTGCAAATCTTCTGACGAGAGTCCTGGCCCTTCATCAGCGATCGCAATTAGCACTTCGCTATGAAACACCTGCCAATTGATCACAATCTTGCCACCAACTGGACTAAAGTGAATGGCATTACTCAGCAAGTTGTCAAACACTTGTTTCATTTGTAAGCAATCGAGGCTCAAAATAACTGGTGTATCAGGTAAGCAGACTTGCAGATGCTTCTCGGTGATCCAACCCTGAAGACCTTGAAGACTTTCAACGACTAAATACCGTAAATCTTGCAGCTTGACTCGTAACGTTTCATGACCGCTACAGTAAATAAGTTCTGTTAAATTTCGATCTAAATCTTGAGTTGTCTCGCGGATGATGGCTGCTTGTGACTGTAACAGTCCTTGTGGTAGCCCGTGATAAAGATTTTCTGCATATAAACCAATTAAACTCAGTGGTTGGCGCAATTGATGCCCAACTCGCTGCACGATTTGTTCTAAAAGTTGAATTTGATGTTGTTGCTGACAAGATTCTAAATAGCCTTCCAGATATTCACTGACTAAGGCAGCTGTTTGCTGAATAAATTGCTGCAAACTGTGAGAAAGAATACCTTCAACTGCAAACAAGAGATACTGGCATTGCTGGTGTTGATAACTAAACGGGCAAAAATATAAAACTGTATTATCTAAGCAATCGAGAACAATCTGATTCAGGCTCAAAGCAGGTGGAAAATCTTGTAACCAAGCTTCCGAACGCAACTTAGATTCAGTTTCCGGCGGAGGTAGGGAAGTTTTTGCTGCTTGTATTACCTGTCGCTGCGGCTGAAAGAAAGGGTCATTATAAACAATTTGCACCCACGCGATCGCTTCTCGATCTGCCAGTTGCTCTATTTGTAACTGTAAGAACCGACGCTGTTTATTAGAACTAACAGTATTAGAGCTATGCTCTAAATTCGGCTGTACTGAGCCAGAAATTAGCTTCAGTTCTGGTTTTAAACTAGCTAATTGACCTTCCATTATTATCTCCATATAAGCAAATTATGAATTATCGCTTCTTTCTCTCCTGCTCCCTCAGATTCTTCGCTTTCCTGGGGTGAGGGAGGCAAAGGAGATTGAACTTGGACTAAAAATGCTTGTTTGACAGATTGACCTTGGTTGTTGGTAGCAGTGAGGGCAATCTGGGATAAATTTGTCGTAGCTTTGAGCGTACTGGAACCGCTAGTAGCTACGTTACCAAAAGGATCGAGCGCCACGTTGACATCATTGCCCTGAACCTGCCACTTTAAAGTAATGGTCTGCCCTTCTTTTAAGAATACGGTCGGAGACTGCTGCATAGTTTTACCGTTGAGGGTAAAGGAAACAATTTTCGGTGCTGTGGCTAAAACTTGAATCTTAATTGCTTCTGAAGGCTGCGGTTGCTGCGGGTTGTTGGATTTGGGCTGTAGTTGCAACGTATATCCGCTTGGTGTAGGGGGCAGTTTCGCTTCTACTTTGTTGCAAGCTAATTCATCGTTGCCCGATCGCGTACAATTGAGGCGCAAATTTTGGGGAATTTGGCCCTGAAAGTTGAAAATTGTAGGAGCGATCGCAATACCGTTGTCACTCTTGCCGATTGCCACTAACTGAGTCATTTGGCTAAAGTTTTTCAGCTTCCAATTCAACAGCAAGCGATCGCTTTGCTGGTACCGAGCCTGGTTCGATGAAAAACTCACAACTTGCGGTAGCGGTTTTGGTTTAATCGCTACATTTAGCACTTGTTCAATTGTCTTGTCAGAACGACGCGGCTGGAGTTGCAGATTGAAGGTGTACTTGCCTGCCACCCGCGCACCTGTATCAAAATTGTTACAGTTCAAAACGCTATTTTGGAGCTGGCAGAATTGAGCTAAATCTT
Source organism: Leptolyngbyaceae cyanobacterium (assembly GCA_036704105.1). Taxonomy (GTDB): domain Bacteria; phylum Cyanobacteriota; class Cyanobacteriia; order Cyanobacteriales; family Chroococcidiopsidaceae; genus Chroococcidiopsis. The sequence goes on from DATNQH010000032.1 coordinate 20,018, forward strand.
GGGGAATTCCCTGGCGAAAGTCGAAACGCTGAGGTTCGTTGGCGACTGCATCTTTTGTTGTCGTTAGAGTTAGCAGCCCTAAGCGATCGGCATGATTAATCGTCCAGTTCAGGCGCACTCTTCCCCCTTCAGTATAAGTAGAGCTATCCGTGCTAAAGTTAGCTAATTCTGGCGGGGGGACAGGTTTGAAGAATAGCAGCCAGATGGCAAACCCCAAGCCCGAAAGTAAACCCAGGGTTCCCAGCAGGAGCAGCAAAAATTGCCACCAGGGTCTAGCTTTCCATAAAAGCATTCCTTCAGGTAGCTGTTCTGGTACGGGCAAGCCGTGTAAATCTTCAAGTTCTAGCTGAAAAGGGATTTGTAACCCAGAGCCAAAGAAAGGTCGTCGCCACCAAGTTTTTGGCATAACGGTAAGGTTAATATCCATCGCCTGGCCGATGAGCAGCCGTACGGGCGAGGGTTGGCTGGTATAACGGCAAAGCTCATCCTCATCCTGACTTTTTGCCGTAATTTTTAACTCTCGCAGCAAATTACCCTGGTTTGTCAGCCGTAACCGATACTTTCCCGGCTTATGGCTAACTTTGCCTAACAGCGTTGCTAGCTCCACATCTAGCTGATAATTAGCTGGTACTTGTAAATAGACTAAATCGAGCAAGACGAGATCGGGGGCATTGGCTGATTTCAGTTGCAAGGTTGGGGAGTAATGGCCTGCTGGGGTGTCGTGTGGTAAGTGGAGTTCAAAGATAATTTGTCCCTGCTGGCCTGGGTTTAGCTCTAGTGCATCTGCTGTTAGTATTAGCCCAGTTCCTTCAAAGTTGTCGGTAGCATACTTAACGGTGAACTCTTTTTCATTGAGATCTATACAAGTGAGTCGAAATCGATCTACGCGATCAAAACGATTGTTAACTGTAACGAGAAGTTGTAGCGGTTGTCCTGGCTGAATCTGTAAGGGGCGATCGGGATTAGTAGCAGGGGTAAGAGTAAAGGTAGGATCGTGAAATCGAGTAACAGTCCGCTCTTTAATTAAAACTTTCAATTGCAGCGGGTACTGAATCGGAGTATCTTCAAAATAGTGTTCTGGTGAATCAACTACCAGAGTGTAATCATACGTTCCTGGTAATGCCTCAAACGGAACGTTAAACCGAAAGATGACTTCACCACTTTGTTGCGGATCGAGCGCGAGTCGTTCTTGGGAAGCGGGACACCAATGGCTGAGGGTTTGGGAAATTTGATCTAAAAAGACGTTGATCGCTGCTCCCTTATCGCCCTGGTTGATAATAATCACGCGAAGTTCGAGCGTTTCACCGGGAAACCCTTCTTGAATGCCAGGGGGATTGAGAATGACCTTTAGGGGAGCCTGAGTAGCAAACATATTGGGCAACTCCTTTATTTGAGCAGGTGCAGTCTAACTAGAGAGTCTTCTGCACCACTAGCAATCAACGTTCTGCGCTCGTTTGTAGCTAGGTCAATATTGATAATTTTGCTAGAAACCGTATCGACGATAACTTTCTTGGTTTCATCTTGCTTGTTGCCTACTAGCGTCCAAGCGATAATCTGCCCGTCATCCCCAGCACTTACCAGTCGTTGACCGTCTGGGGTGAAGCGAATACTTCTGATGTTTGCTTGGGAGGCTCGCCAGCGATCGCTGATTTCACATCTGGTTTGTGGCAGTTGAGAACTGGAATCTTCGACATTATTATTGGGTTTAATTTCCTGGCATTTATCTAAGTTCCAAAGAGTGATGTAACCATCTGAGTCAGCGGTTGCTAGCAAATGCGATCGCCCAGCAAAGGCAATACTCCAAAAAAAGTCATTTTGTCCCTGATTTCCAAACTCCGATGACAGTAAGATCTGGGTGGCAACGGGTTTTTTGGCTGCGGCGAAATTCCACAGCATTAAGCGTTTGAATTGCCCCGCACTCACAAGCATTTTTCGATCTGGACTTAAGGCTAAAGCCCAAACTTGAAATTGGAAGCGATTGGGGAGGATCAACCGATTAGGATTCCACCTAGACTGAGCGCTAGGCGGAATCTGCCACTCCCGTATAGTACCGCTACCGTAGCCGCTGTATAAGCGACTCGCATCTTCAGTAAATGCCAATGACAGGGCGAAATCGCCTGTTTTATCTTGTTGATCCTTCAGGACATATTGCTTTTTCCCTGTATTCACGTCCCAGGCTTGAATCTCACCATTTTGTAAGCCAGCAAACACGCTGGAGTTATTCACTGGAATTAACTCTAGCGTCCGCACTGCTTGCCCAACTACTGCCAGCAATCCCTGACTTGATCGAAGTTTACGATTGCTGCAAGCAGCTTGCAGCGAACCTTCAGCTAAGGAACTTTGAGGACGCAGCGTTTCTTTCCCTACAAACGGCTTTTGAGCGATCGTCCAACTCCGAATCGTGCAGTCGTCAGAACCACTTAAAACTAAGGGTAAAAGACCGCTAGAACCGTTAAAGCGGACTGCATTAACCGCAGCTAAATGGGAAACCGGGGGCTGTTGTAATAAGATAGCCAACAAAGCCGACAATAAAGCTAACAGCGCTAGAATCAACCATGCTGGCACAATCGGAGACACCTTGAGCGTCAAAGGTTGAGTGGCTGGATCGGTATTGCCTAATCGTTGATCGGATAACCAGGCTTTGACCTCGAACTGTAAGAGTTTAACTCGACCGATCCAGGGACGCTTGGTTTTAATGCTCAACGCCACTGGTGTCTCTTCTCCCAACGGCAGGTTGGCATCTACAGGATTAACTGTAGACTGACACATCTGGCAATCTTTTCCCTGCATTTCAATCGCAACCCGTTGCAAGAGGTTGCTGGCATTTTTGAACCGTAATTGAAATGTGGCAGTATCAGATGAGCAATCTGGCAACCAACTGCCCTGCGCTGGTATCCGTTGTTGTGATGGTTGAGCCTCAAATTGCACGAACCCTACAGGTAAGACCTCTAGGATACCTTCGGCACTTGCTGTCGCTCCTTCTTTGTTTCTAGCAGTAACTGTAAATAGGTAGTCTTGACTGGGAGCGTGACTAGCTTTAGGCGGTTGGCATTGAAAGGTAATTTCTTCGTGCCGCCCTGTTTCGAGTCGTAAACGACGTTCAGTTGTGCCAATCACCCAGGTGGGTTCTAAATCTTTCAAGTGCAGGATAATTTCAGCTGGGCGTAAGCCTAAATTCTGGACGCGAACGGGAATATCAACGACGTTGCAAGGATAAACTTGCGACCGCCGTATCGGTAAATCAACGCTTACTAAGGGCTGCCTGTCTCCGGCTTCTAAGGTGAGAGGCAACACCAAGCGGCGTTCTGTCGCCAGTTGGGGAGAAGAAATTTTGATCGTGAGATTCACAGTTCCCACAAAGTGGGGTATGGGCGATTCCAAGATTTCTACTTGAAAGTCAGTGCGATCGCCTGGTGGCTTTGCTGCTGAGACTTCAGGTGAGAGGCGATACCAGCTAGAATCGCCACTAAAAGCCGCTGCTAAGATTTTCAGTTCAAAAGCTGCAAATTGTTCACTGCGGTTGATCACTACAATTCCAAAAGTGGCTGGAGGCCCCCCCGGTCGGAAGGTGAGACTCTTTGTTGTCAAACTGGCATCAATCGCGTGACTAATCATGGAGTAGGGATTGAAATTTTGGCGTTGCTGAATATAGCGAGGAATTAGCCCTGCATAGGCACAGTTTGATATTTTAGGTAATGAAGTAGCAAGCAAATTGAATACTTCAGCATATTTACAGACGAGCGAATAACATAAAGTTTTACGATGCAACCCTGCCAAGATAATGGCCTAAACGAGTGTTTCACTCTCCACCCTCGTCATATATGTTTTGTCTACTCTATGGTCGACATGATCAATAAAACTCTGATCAACTTTGTACCTCTGTGTGAAGTAAAAGTAGTCCTTGCCAGCAACTAACAACTCGCTATTGTGGTTTGAAAGTCTCAGCACGGTCGCCCAAGGCCCAGGCGAGGATACGCAGACCAAAGTTGTTTACCGCACTCCATAACCAGATGAGCGTTTTTTTTGAGCGGACGAAAGTTTGGAGTACACCCTTGTTCTCCCACTTTTGGAATATTACTATATTGAGGTGCATCTGGTAGTGTTGACTCCTTTATTTTATGCAGTAGATGACTGTAATCTGATGGAAGTGTTTAACAAGTGAAATCGCTCGACAACTCAAAACAAGCGAGATACAACTCCAGGCATTCTCGTTCAATGTCCTCGGAGTAGGACGTATCTGCAAACTACAAAATCGTTGAGCTTGAGCTTTAAAATATTAATCAACACTACGCCTTTCCTTTTATGACAGCAATCGATTTTTGTAAAAATTCTTCACAAAATTGAGTTTGCAGACAGACCCTAGCCTTTAGGCAGTTCATAGCTACTCAAAAATTGCCTTGATAATAGCAAAAATGTATCTTTGCTTACCTTTTCTGTTACCCTTCTTAGGAATGTGCGTGGAGTTGAATTTTGGACATTGCATTGCAAAACTGCTATATTCTTGCTGCTATTATGATGCAACGCCGAATTTTTAGTTGTTATAATTTTGTATTTTAGTTAACAGAAACGCATATAGATGTGTAGTATGGTTTCCTATTTTTTCTAGAGTAACTGGCAAATTTCCTAAAAGGGAAATCAAGCCATATAATGCATAATTTGTAATTTATAAACCGTGCCTGCAAACTACAAAATCTTTGATATTGAGCTTCAAGATATTAATCAACGCTACGCTTTTCGGTAGTTCTGCATAGTAATGATTTAAGAAAGTAAGCAAGCATTATAATGATGTACAAAGTACCAAACTGCACCAATGTGATTGCTAAGCTTTTTGGAAAACGTAATGGTATTACGAACTAACCGTTCAACTCGCTGCCGCAATATATTGTTGAAGCGCGAGTGGGCAGCTAGTCTTACCTGTTTCCTTGCCCAACGCAAGGGTGCCGCAAGCTTGGTAAGATCTGTTCATATCAAGTCCGGTTAATTACCCATAATTCCGTTCAAACCTCTCCCCAACGCCTCCCCACCTCTCCAAACCTCTCCTTCCATGAGAGGCTCAGCTGATGCCCCCCTGAAAGGGGGGACTTTAGCCCTGTGGAGACGGATGCCGAAGGCGGGCAGAGGTGGTTTTCTATTATGAGCAATTCGACAGGCATGATATCATACGCTTGCTAAATCGGCTGCTTGTTCTGCTTATTGCCCACGAATGACTCTTGTTTGTCAAGTTGAATCGTCAGCTTACCTGGTTTTTTTGGTAAAGTTGGTCTGTTTGGGGGTTTGATAATAGTTTTGGTCAATATATTAAGCTAATGTTCATTTAAGTTGCACAAAAAATAGTCGTTAAAGGAAGTCAGTTGTCAGGAGTCAGTTGTCAGAAGGAGAAAACTGTCTCCTGTCTCCCTCTGATTACAGATATGCACATTAGATGACGATGAGCTTATCATCCCTATGCAGGACTACCAAATTAACTATGAAGTTATTAGTGATGATGGTAGTGTAATGGAGAGAGGCAAAGCCTACACCGATTCACAAACGCTTAGCCCAGGTCAAACAGCCTCATTTCAAAATCTCATACCTGATGGAGCGAAAAGTTTGAGAGCGATATCTGTTGAATCGGACGAATAAAAGTATTTGATGCCAAGCGATGATGATAAAAAGTCTAAAGCGTCAACTATGTTTGATAAGTGAAATTATAAAAATAATCAAAAGATAATTAAATTAAATAGCTTATTTTAATCTTTTAAACTAACGCACCATTCTCATGCACTTTTAAAATCAAACTATCTGCTGGCTCGACTTTACATAGGTTGGGAAGCATGACAGTTTATAGACAAACTACGTTTGAGTTGACGCCCCAGCATCCCCAGCTCTTTTCCCGCTTGGAAACAAGCAAGAGAAGGAGGTCGCCTACCTACAGTAGACATAACTTTTTAGCCCCAAGCCCCCCCTTCAATACCCCACTGGTGCTTTAGAAGTTCTTTATAGGTTGCTTCGCGCATCACCATTTGACGATACAGCTTCACCAAAAAGTCTTGTGCTTGCTCTTGGCTCATTTGCTGAACCTGAGTTTCAAAAGACCGGATGTTGAATTGCTGTTCTAGGCTTAGTTCAATAGGTTGGCTCATAGTTCACTCCAAGGAAGTAGTAATGTGGATCAGTTGTGCGAGTTTAGCTCTGTTAGATCTGAGCTTGAGTAGAACCAGCAGTTATCTTCTATGTATTAACAAATTTAACAAACACTTGACAAGCTTACCATACTCCTAATTAGGTACTTATATTAATCCAAAAGAGAGAAACTTTGTTTCAGTAGTTTTCACGAAGTTTAATCAAATGTGATCGGGAAAAATGCTCGACATGAACAAATCCCTAAGTAGATTTACTTAGGGATATTTAATCTCTTGCTGCGTCTTGATTTCCGATGCCCATGAGGATCGATTCACAAGGGTGGCAGACTGCCAAAATCTTGCTTAATCGTCGAGTGCGTTAACAAGCACCCGCTAAGCCGTTACGCCTTCAAGTTCCTCATCAGTCAATTCATACAATTGCCGTAACTGCTGCAACTTATCTTCGCTCGGTTGCCAGAAACCGCGCCCTTGTGCCTCTAGCATTCTGCCGACAATGTTGCGAAAGGCTTCGGGATTCGCTTGTTGTAATTTTTCTGCCATTTCAGGATCGAGGGCATAAGTATTGGCTGCTTGTTCGTATACCCAAGAATCAGTAAAATCAGCAGTACCGCCCCAGCCAATTAATGCCGTCATTCGTTGGGAAATTTCAAATGCTCCACCAGAACCTTGATTCGCCATAGCTTCCGCCCATTTTGGGTTAAGCAACTTAGTGCGATACTCCATTCTAAGTAAGTCGTCGAGATTGCGAGGGGTGGTGTCTTTGGAGAAGCTTTCAACAAAGGTGGCTTTAACCTTTTTACCGCGTTGTTTTTGGGCAGCTTTTTTCAAACCGCCCGTGTTGGCATAATATTCTTGAATGTCGGTAAGACCATATTCGACTGAATCGATTTCCTGAACAATGCGATCGCACGAGTGCAACAGTTGAGTTAAAACGAATGGTCTAGCCTTGCCTTTATCTTGTCTACCATAACTAAAGACATTGCGATCGCGCCAAGTATCCCCCAACTCATCCCCAGATTCCCAGTTACTATCCACCACTCGTTCGTTCACCATTGAACCAAAATCACCCGCCGGATTAGAAAACAACCTAGCAGAAGCATTTTCAACCCCCTGAGCTTTCAAAGCCAAAGCGTGGAGACGGATATAATTTTGATCTTCTGGTTCATCAGCGTCAGCCGCCCGCTGGAACAAATCATCCAACAACTCAATGATGTTGACAAAACTATCTCGAAAGATACCAGAAAGATTCCCCAACACATCAATCCGGGGACGATTTAACAAAGACAAAGGTATCAACTCATAGCGAACAATCCGCCCAGTTCCCTCCTTCACAGGTTCAGCCCCCACCAGTTCTAGGAGAATCCCCAGAGATTCACCGCGAGTTTTGATCGCATCCAATCCCCACAACATCACAGCAACAGTTTCGGGATATTGCCCATGTTCTTTCAGGTGTTGCGAGATAATTTCTTTAGCAATGCTGCGTCCTCGCTCATAAGCAGCAGGAGAAGGCATCCGATAAGGATCTAAAGCATGAATATTGCGCCCCGTAGGCAAAACCCCGATCCCATCGCGCAACAAATCGCCCCCAGGTGCAGGAGGAATATACTCGCCATTCAACCCCCGCAACAAATTCGTCAACTCCTCATCAGTCTGCATCAACAAATCGCGTATTTGCAAAGCCTCTTCGATTTTAGATTGTGGATTGTGGATTTTGGATTCATTAGTCGTGCTGAGTGCTGATAGCTGAGTGCTGATAGCTTGATTAATTACATCCTCTGATAATTCCTCCCCAAAATAAGCTTGAAGATAACTCGCCAGTTGTTCCGGCGTAGGCGGTTCCCCAAATGTGTGTAACCCAGATGAGAATAAGCGATTTTCCAAGACTTGCAGATATTCATACAGCTGCACCAAATAGCGGTTAAATGCTCCTGCACTAAACATTCGGGCATTTTCAGGAGTGAAATCAATCCCCAAACGCTTCGCCTCTTCAAATGGAGAATCTGCATCTAGCCCAGTATCCACAATCTTCTTACAAATTCCCTCCTTGAGGGCATAGTTTTTTTCTGGATCTTCCCGATACTCCGCGATCAATTCTCGCAGTGCGATTAATTCTTTATACAAACCAGCCCGACCATAAGGCGGTACATTATGAGAAACGATCGCACCATAACCCCGCCGCTTAGCCAAAATCGATTCGGAAGGATTATTCGCAGCATATATATACAGGTTGGGCAGATTCCCCATGAGAATATCAGACCAAGAATAGCCTGTATTACCCAAAGGAGATCCGGGCAACCATTCTACAGTACCGTGCATCCCAAAGTGAACGACAGCATCAGCTTGCAAGCCATGCTGCAACCATTGATAAAAGGCGGCATATTGGGGATGGGGGGTGAGATCGCGCTCGAACATCAGCCGCATCGGATCGCCTGGTATTCCCAGTGGCGGTTGTACACCAATCCAGATATTGCCTAACTGCACTCCACCCAGTAAAAATTCATCTTTGTAAGTTTTTATACCAGTTCCAGTTAAAGATTTCCATTGTTTTTCGATCCGGGATGTCTTGAGATATCCCAGCCATTTTTCCAGCGTTCGGGCGTTGACAGTAGAGACGTTGCGTGCAGTCTCTCTACCAGATTCGGGGTTGGGTAATGCCTCGTCTGCCTCTTTCACCCAACGAATCAATTCTTCGCCGTCTTCTGGTAAATCTCCAACAGTGTAGCCTTGCGCTTTGAGTGCTTGCAGAAACTTGAGCAGCGATCGCGGTACGTTCAACAAAGCAGCTGTCCCCGTTGCACCATAACCAGGAGGGAAGCCATACAGAATAACTGCAATTTTGCGATCGCATAATGGCTTTTGGCGCAGGGAAATCCAGTTTTTCAACCTTCCAATTAGGCGTTCTACCCGTTCGGGTATCAGATAAATCTTTTCTCCCACCAAACCACCGAGAGGAACCGGATCGATCGCTCCATCCAGTTCTGGTAGTGCATATAACACGACACTTTGCAACCCCCCAATACCTCTGCGCGTCCAAGAATGAATATCTTGAATCAAAAGCGGTGCTGCAACTATATATGGCACATTCTTAGCACTGAGGATGCGTTTAGCAACTTCTACCTGCCGCCCTGCTTCCATTGAGCCAGCAGGGCCGCCAACTAAGGGGAAACCAATCGTAGAAACAATAGCATCAATATTAACTGCCTCACTTGATAGAGAGGGAGTTTCTATATTACCCAGTTGTCTCTGAGTCGTTTCATAGGTGGTAGTCATCCAATCTCGCACGGCGACATGGCCTTCAACCCCATTGATAAAAATAGGTAAAGGAATTAATCCCGCTGCTTCAAAGCGGCGAATTAATTGAGGAATATAAGGCTGCTGCGTGATTACGTGCTTGCGATATAGTAAAATTCCGACTATTGGAATGCCAAGTGGCTTTTCTCCCTCAGATCCCCCTGCTCTCTTCTGCCTCTGGTGATACCATTCCAAATACGCGCGGGGTGATTCAAAAAATCCCGGATAGTCGGGATGCAACAATCCCATATTGGGAGTTTCTACAGGTGGTGGGATCTCGCCTACCTTTAGTTGCAAATACTTTTCGGCTAGTATCCAGAATAGGGCAGCAACGTTATCCGCTCCACCAGCGTTCCAATAACCATAGATAATTAACCAGTTACGCAAGTCTTGCACCTTTTGCACTGGTATGTATTTCAGTAGTTTTGGACCAACTTTCAAAAAGCTGATATACCCGGCTAGTCTGTCTTCTTCTCGTCCTTGGCTGAATTTATCTAGAATGAATTTAATCGGTTTGGGCATTCCCTTGGGTTTGTCACCAATGGCAAATGCACCCAACTGAGTCAAGCTGAGCAATTCCAAAGCTGACTCGAAGATTAAGCGAATGGAAATGTGTTGCAGGCGATCGCGCAACCATAATACTTGGTCGTAGTCAAACAGCAAACTACCGAAAAACACATCAGCTTCTTGTAATGCTGCTTCTACTTGATCTAGTTGAGTAGTGATGTCGCGATCGCAAAACACCCTTATATCCAATTCTGGGCAACGCGATCGCGCTTTTTCGGCTGCTTTACGGTACAAGTCAGCGTTGAAAGATTCAAACCCAGCAATCAAGACAATTCGCTTCATGCCCAAAAATCTCATGTTTCCTACTTCGATCTTAAGTAGAAATCTTGAGGTTGCGTTCTTCAGTGCTAGTAATTACAGGGCGATCGCACGTAAAAGTTAGTCATCCAAGTTTAAAGTTGGTAATAAACACTTTTATTCAAAGCTAAATGCAATAAAACTTCTTTTATGTAGTCAAATTTTCATTTCAGAGCCAAAATATCCTAATTTTTGTATCTTATGATCTTTAACTATTAATTGTATTTTACACTACAGGCAAATTCTTTAATCATACCTCTTATAGGGGGCATATATGCGATGGCGTAGAAAGATTTCGCTATTTGTCCTGATGCTTGTTGCTAGTTTTGCTGCGGCAGTTTTATCAACTAGCCTAATGTCACCAAAGGCAACTCTAGCAACTGAGGCTCTGCTTCAACCTGCCCCAACCCAACCTACAGACCACTACGACTACTTTGGGGAATTACTTACACCACAACAAGCAGAGCAACTAGTCCGCAAGCAGGGACTTGATCCTAGCGCTCCAGGCTCTTTTGAACGAGTTGGAGCCGTTCATATCACTCAGCAATTACTTGATGCTGGCGAAAACATATTTTTCAATCGCAAGATTGGCGATACATTTGGTCTTCAGCGCGTGTTTGGTTTCGGTACAGGCTTAGCTCTGCTCCAACCGGAAATAAATAAAGCGATTCGCGATTTACACGGTCAACCAACAAGTAACTTACGGATTACTCTTCAGAAAGATTTAAAGTTAGGTAGTCGGACTTTTCCTAAAGGGAGTGAGATCGATACAGGCTTTGATATAGAAAGGGGAGCTAATTTACCTCTAGGACTGACAGCTGATGGTAATTTTACTTGTGCAACGTGTCATGCTGTCTTAGATAAGACAGGTCAGCGCCTTAAAGGAGTACCCAATGGAGATCTTGGCATTTCTTTAATAATTGCTCTAGCACCAAATACAGCGGCAGGCTTTGCCCGCCTTAATATCGATCCCCTCGATCCTAAATACCAAGGCAATGGCAAAACAATCATCGATAGTCAAAACAATTTAGTTAAGCTTCCCGATCCTCAAAAGTTTGAGACTGCCTTTGACGATGCCGTACTCAATGTACCTTTTGGGAACTTCGAGAGTTCGCCTGATGCTATTAATAACACGATTCAAATCCCAAATCTTTTTACGTTTAAAACAGCTCCCTACTCATTTAGTGGGGAAGCAGCAGTAGGTCCTTTTGGAGGATTGGCTACTTTAACCAATTCCGTCCACTCCTCTGAGATCAACTTATTAGCAGCATTTCAACTGAGCGAACCGACTATAGGCTTAGATCCTGAAGTGTATTTAGGTGTTGTCCTCCAAAACGCTGTCGATCCTAGTATTCGCTTACCTAATGGAGGAGCAGTTAAACCCTCAGAGTGGTTGCGTCAAGTCGCTCCAGACCCCTATTCAGCCGAGAATGAAGACCAGATTCCTGCTCCTGGTGCAGGTGATTATCCAAATCTACAACCAAGTCTTCTGACCTTTAACGGTCTCTTGTTCAGCCCCAACACTTTTACCCAGGACGATCCTGCAAGTGGCCCCTTCTTCTTTGCAGATAATGCGCTGGCTGCTTTCCAAAATAGCCTAGTGCCACCTGCAAATCGCAATCGGCAGAACTTGCAGGCATTGAGAAGTGGTTCTGTCCAGCGTGGCGCTCAAGTCTTTGAGCAGGCAAACTGTGCAACTTGTCACATTCCACCTTTCTTTACTGACAATAAAATTCACCCCATTAGTGAGATTGGAACTAACCCAGCACGTGCTAAATCTCACCTTGCTTTGAACGATTTGCTTGTGCCACCTAAGCTTTACACTTTCAACACTCCTATTCCTGCTCCCCCTGACGCTGAAGTGCTGGATGTACCAACAGAGGGTATCAGTGCTAGCCCAACGACTCTACCTAATGGTTTGCTTCCAGACGGTGGATACAGAACTACTCCCTTACGCGGTCTGTATCTTAGTGCGCCATATCTGCATGATGGTGGAGTAGCAGTGCGCGCAGGAACATTGAAGCTTGATAAAAATGGCGAGTTTACTATAGTCGATCCTAGCGGCTTAGGGCTAACTGGAACTCTCAGCCAAGCCAAACCCGCTGATAGTGCTAGTAGTTTACGGGCTTTAGTCGATAGCGATCTGCGCGAACAAGTTGTTCGAGCTAATCAGGCAAACCCCGCCTTGGTAAGCAGCAATCTTGATGGTACTGGGCATGAATTCTACGTGGATGAGTCTAGTGGTTTCACTCCAGCGCAACAGAACGATCTGATTAATTTCTTGCTGGCCTTGGATGACGATCCTGGTAGTTTTTGAGTAAAAACGTGAAATTTTGCGCCTCTATTCTGGTTCCCAGGCTCAGCTTGGGAACCAGTATTATATGACAAATTAATTACTAACGCCGTTCTGAGCGCTAAATGTTAATTCCTGCTCAGAATCACCATTATTGATATTCTTCCAAGTAGGTTCAAGAATAGCTAAGTGAAAGCCTTTTCTCACTTCAAGATTCAAATACCGTTGTTGTAAATTTTGCCATGTCTGCCAAGCTTGGTAACTTTCTTTTGTCAATTGATTCGCCAAGGTAGGGAGGGACTTTTTACTTTTGGAGTGCAAGGCATCTGAGAGAAACTCAGATAAAACGAATCTGTCTTGAATTTGACCCAAAACTCCTTGAATGTCCTTCATTTGGTTGAGATAATCCTCATATGTCTCACCATAGAAGTCTTGAAATACTTCCATTTGGTAGCGGATGCGCTTGGTTGCTTTACGCAATTCATGAAGAGATATTCCTTGCCCAACCAATTTTTGCTCTACGATTTCTGGTGATAATTCTGGCTCGATTTTAATTTCTCTTTCCTTAACTTGTGTTCCCACTAGCCAACCGGGATGGATTAATAGTTTACTGACTTCAGGTAAGAGCAAATCTGGCAGTACTTCCTGAATTGGCATTTGGGCAATTTCATTAAATTGGGGGTGCTTCAACCACTTTTTTAAAGACTGTTTGAGAGAAGAGTAGCGATCGCCTTCGATTGTTTCTCTCACTTCTGCTAAAGCTTGACGACGCTGTTTACCTAGTTTATCTAAAGCAGTTTCTAGCTCTTTTTGTTCTGGAGCGGGTAAAGTTGGTTTGTATTGATTCTGCAATGCTTCCTTTAGTACATCGAGATCGCGCAGCGTTCCCAAAATCCGAGCAATTTTACCAACTTTTTTCTCTTGGGCGGATTTGGGTAAATCTAAAGCTGGAGCAAAACCAGTTATCGCACTGCGCAGGCGGCGCATACCAACGCGCATTTGGTGTAAAGCTTCTGGAGATCTATCTGCTAGCACATCATCTTCGTGCTTGATAATTTTATCCAAGTGTTTCTTAATTGCTAGAGATGCCGAATTTCCTAAAGTATTTACCTTAGTTTGCTTATTTAATTTCATGATGATTCGTGTCAGGTGTGATTGATTCAAGTTGATTTAAAGTAGTTGATGCGATCGCAGCGGTAAATTTAGCTGTTGTGCTGCTAATGACTTATTTCCTAGTGGGAAATCAAAAAAATCGCTCATGAACTACTAATATATCTGCCAAGGTGGAATAGTTAGATCGAGGGGATGAGAAACCCATAAGTCATAGCGGGTGCTTGTTTCTCCTGTAGTTAGATGCTTGATAAAGGGTTTACCCGTCCAAATTTGGCAGCTACAAATGTTTTTATCTTCTTGTAATTCAAAGCCGGAGTCTGTAGGGTGTAGTTGGAAAAACTCAATGTGCCAGTGGTTTGGCTCAACAGCAACATGACTCGGACAAGCGGTGTCTAGCTTTGAGTTAAAATCTCGGTTGTCTGTTTTTATTGTTAGTGGTAAAAAATCGATATCGAAAACATCCGGTTTGATTTCTTGCTCGTGGGCAAAAGCAATTACCTGTTGCCAATCATACACGGGTTCGCAGCTGTGATCGCGGCGCGTATCTTGCCCAAAACACAATCCGCCCCATAACCAAATGAGTTTTGAGACGATCGCTTCTACACGCGGGCGATCGCGTTGCAACAATTCTACATCTTCAGGTAGCAAAACACGCCCTGGAACACACCACCAATATTCCCAATACATAGTTGTATCAAAAGGAATGATGCGTTTGACGACACCGGGAATGCGATCGCGTTGCTGCATTGCCCTAATTTCAGTTTTAGATGCCTGTCGGGAATTTGGCAGAGGTAACTCTAGATTTTGCGCTAGAGGATGTTCCGGCGCGTTCATCATCTCCTCTGAGATGAACAGATTAAGTTCTTGCACAGACAATCACCCCTTGTGGCTCTCTATAAATACATTTACCCTTTTACGAATACTTTCGTCTGTTGGTTACTTCCGCTTAAAAGAGCTTTGTAGTTAGTATTATTCTTTCTTACGGTAGATGTTTTTTACTTTACTTACTAAAATACTACCCTTTTTTTGACTTAAATTCAAAATACTTCTACTAATTTGTATAATTTAGAACATAAATCTTGTTACAAAAATTTAATATTGAAAGAAGAATTTGTTTGGCTTTTGTTTTTCTTCAACCTAACCTCCTTTCATTCCCGGGAAGGGGTTAAGGGGGTTAGATACGGGACTATAATCAATATTTTATAGTTGAGCAAAACTTATGAATAACTCGTCTTTACTAAATCAAGTATTACTAAAATTTGAGGATGGATTTAAGCAACATCGTGAAGATCTTTCGGCTGTGCGGCTGACGTTTGACAAACATTTATGGATAGGTTCAGATGAAACTTCAACTATTGAACGCTTATCTTTTATTGACAATCAAACTTTTGACGCTCACAAAAGATTTTACGTAAAAGATTTTATTGAATTACCAGAAGCAGAAGACAAAGAAATTGACATTGAGGGGCTTGCTTATAGCGATTATTATCTTTGGTTTGTTGGTTCCCATAGTTGGAAGCGTAAAAAACCAAAATCAAATAAAACTGATGTTGAAAATATTGATAGACTAGCGAAAATAAAAACGGAATCCAATCGTTATATTCTCGGACGCATTCCGTTGGTTGACGGTGAACTATTTAAATGCTGTCAACATCCTGAAGATCCAGAAACAGAATTAGCTGCTGCCAAACTAAAGTTAACCCAAGGCGGAAATTTACTGATGGATGCACTATCCACAGATCCTCATCTTGGCTATTTTGTCAGTGCAACAATTCCAGGTAAAGATAATGGCTTTGATATTGAGGGAATAGTTATTTATCGAAATCGCCTCTTTTTAGGTTTGCGAGGCCCGGTGCTACGTGGTTGGGCAATTATGTTGGAAATAGAGCTAGAAACAATTAGTCCAGAGCTATTAAGTTTAAAGGAAATTGGAGAGCAAAAGCTATACAAAAAACATTTTATTTATCTTAATGGTTTAGGAATCCGTGATTTGTGTTTGGATGGAGAAGACTTATTAATTTTAGCGGGACCAACGATGGAGTTAGATGGGCCTGTGAGAATTTATCGATTGGAAAATGGGGTGAATCTGCGCGATGATGTACTATCAAAACCAGAGATAGTAATGGAAATTCCTTATGGTAATCTTGAGGATCATCCTGAAGGAATCACACTTTTTGATGAAATTACTGGAATGCCTTCGTTATTGGTAGTTTATGATTCACCAGCGAAAAAAAGGCTTAAGGGAGATGGTGGCGCGATCGCAGATGTGTTTAAGCTGGGTTAAAGATTGGTAGAAATAGCTTGTACGGGACAGGTTGGGATGCATTGTTCGCAAACGACGCAGCGCGATCGCGTAAATGTCAAGCACAATGTCTCTGGATGCAGAGTCAAGGCTTCGGTAGGACAAACTCCGGTACACAAGCCACAGTCTACGCAGACATCTCGATCAATCGCAAGTTCGGCTAAAGCGGAGGAGACGTTGATATTTTGCAATCGCATCCAATCAATCGCTGCATCTAGCTGATCGATATCTCCCGCTAGTTCAACTACTAACGTTCCAATTTGATTGGGAGCAACCTGAGCGCGGATAATGTTAGCGGCAACGTTAAAATCTTTTGCCAGTCTGTATGTGACTGGCATTTGAACGGCACGTTTGGGAAATGTCAGTGTTACTCGTTTTTTCATGACTTTATTATCGGCTAGAAAAGGATAGCCTTGCCTTACTTCCTACTATGCTAATACTGCTAATTCAGTAATCTTAGAGGGCGTACCAGAGAAAAGAGGCTGGAGGTGTTCGGTTAAACTGAAGACTGTGGTTAAGTTTTAATAAATTTGTTATGGCTGGAAATTTAGGTGAATCGACTGCTACATCGAGTGAGTTGACTGCGGGGAAGCAGGTAAGGAATTTATTGATTGTAATTGTAGCGATCGCGCTTAGTGTTGCTTTGTTTTTAGGTATCAAAAGTCAAAATACAGATGTTTCGCTGGCTGCTTTGGATGAAACATCAACGCCATTGGAAGTTGCTTTGAGTAATGGTAAGCCTACTTTGATGGAGTTTTATGCTAATTGGTGTACTGTTTGTCAAGCGATGGCTTCTGATATTGCGCAGTTAGAGCAGGAATATACTGACGTTAATTATGTCATGCTGAATGTGGATAATACTAAATGGTTGCCGGAGATGTTGAAATACCGGGTGGATGGGATTCCCCATTTTGTGTTTTTGGATCGGCAAGGGGAGGCGATCGCCTCTGTTGTTGGCTCTCAACCCCGCACGATTATGGCAACTAACTTAGAAGCAATGGTTGCCGATCAGCCTCTGCCTTATGCTCAAACTAGCGGACAAGTTTCTAAATTTACCGCACCCGTAGCACCTGCGGCGAAAGATGACCCGCGCAATCATGGCAGCCAAGTGGTAAATTAGCAGATTATTCATCTATCTGCTGGCAAAAAAATGCTGCGTCTAAGTCGTTAGCAATGGACTGTATTATTTGCAGCCTGGTTAGGTTGGGGTTTTGATATCTTCGAGAGCATACTATTTAATCACGTTGCTCTCAGGTGATTTTGGGGTGGTGTGCGATAACTACGACGATCGCAAAGCTTACGCATCTTCAGGAACAAACGCCATCAATAGTGGCTTGCAGACACTGTTTTTCGTTGGTTTTCTGACTCATTCATCACTAGAGTGAAGCGTATCCAAAACCCCACTTTGAATCATCAATCTTGGCCAGATTAACAAAAAAAAGCCCATCCAAGTCAATACAGGGATAGCGACAATAATAGTTAGCCAGAAAGTATGGAAGAGAAACCAACTACCACTAATTAAAGTCACACCTGTAAGGAGAATAGACCAAGGCTGACACCACCAAGGTTTGTAGTTCCAAGGGCTAACAAATTTTTGGGTCATGGAACATCCACAAATAATCAGTTTATCATTCACTCTAACAAACTGTTGATAAGCTCTTTGAACAACAGCCTGGCTGCTTTGGCACTGATACGCGATCGCGAATGATGACAACCACACTGCGTTAGCCAATTATGCTAGAAGAGTTTCTCAAACCACAGAAGACAAAGCCTGAAGCGCGAAAGTATAGTTAAATTGAACGTCTGCGACCTTTGGCACTCACCCAAGAAATAGACACTCAGATCGCAGACTTGATTAAAGCATGAGCATCCAGCTTACCTGTAGTTCGGTGACTGAATATCCCGCAAACGTGCTTCAGGGCGCTTAAATCGATTTATCTGACTTTCAAAAAAATCTCGATTTGCTTGTAAATGCTTAGGATTGGGATCGTCTAAAGGATAATGTAATGCTGTTCGCAATGCCTGAATCACTGCTGAAGTGACAACATACATCGAACGCTGAAAAGTAATGCCCGATTGAATTGGTATATCGTCTTCGCCTCGGCAGTGTTGATGATAGTAATCCACCAGGTATTTGGGCAGGAAATGAAGCATATCTTGCATTAACAATGTTGGGGGAATGCCAGCTGTGCCTACCGGGAAGACATCAGCATAGAGAATCCCGTAGTGAAAGTCTTTCTGATCGTTGGGAATTTGCTGTGCTTGAGCATTATATGATTTTGTTCCCCGGAATGGTGAAGTGCGATAGAATACAGCTTCAACATAAGGTAAGGCAGCTTCGTATAACCAAGTGAAGCCGCAAGATTTGGGGATGATTTCGTAGCACTTACCCTTGATGTAGACGTGGTGATAAATAGGACGACCCGCGACTGCAAAGATTCCATTTACTAAAAAGTTCATTGCATCGGGGACACTTTTAATTTCCCCAGCGTCGTAGCGATCGCTCATTTCAAAGAAAACAGGAGCCATCACTTCCCAAAACAAACCTAAATTACTGTAGTAAGATAGCTGCCGCACTTGTTCGAGAAACATTTCTGGGAACAACTTATAAAGTCCCAGCATTACCGGATTTCCTTGAAAATAAGCCTTAATCGCTTGATCTGCGGCTGCTTTATATTCGGGAGTGTTCAGATAGGGAGCAAATTTCCCCCCCATATCTTGATGCCAATACATTGCTTGCATACAAGCTTCGGCAAACTCCATATTGATCCGGTCATGCCATAAGTGATGTAATAACTTAGGCATTTTGAAGGTTTCACCCTTGTTGATGAAAGCCAAAAGTTCGGGATGAGCAGTGGCTGCGCCTTTTTGCCAAATTCGTAAATCGGCATCATCTCCGGCATAATGGTTATGCAGATCCAAATACTCTTTTGGTAAGAAGTATTTAAAGGCAGGCAAAGGATTTAAAAAAACACGCTCAGCAATGTAGAGAAGATCGCGCCAGTAAAAATCCATTGGCACTGCATAAGCTTTGTATATACCAATGATTTGCATCAAATTTTCTGGCGTATCTGGTAGCATTGCACCGCCAGCTTCTAGACGGTGAATTACTTCAGCAAATTCATGCTTGGAAGGAGGCAATTTAGCTTTGGTTGCAGTGGCTGTCATAGTCTTAAATGAGTTTTAGTTAGTAAGTCAGTACAGACGCGATATATCGCGTCTGTACTGTCCGGCATTCGTAGGAGCGGGTTGATCCAAGTTATCAGTGGGAAAATCGAAATTACTTGTAAACCCGCCAGATGCAAAAGTCAAAAAGGTAAAGTCCATAATCAAAAGTCAGCTAGATTTCTTTGCTGTCTCCTGAATTCTCAGTTTTAAATTCTGTGCCAATAGCCTTTCACTATTAACTTGCACAGCACTAACCATTGCCGTTGTCGTTGGTTCGCTCCAACGTATCAGCCAGTTAGGTTGTACTCCCAGCAGGAAAATGAGCAATGCTAAAACTAGAGCTGGTGTCCGCTCAGCCCACTGCACTTTAGGATAATATGCCTTGTTGTCTAATTTGCCAAAACAAGTGCGATTGAGCAGAATTACAAAATAAACTGCTGTAAAGCCAGTTCCAACTACACACAGCAGCGTTAACAGTGGAAATACTGGGTAGCTGCCCTGAAACACGATAAATTCTGCAATAAAGCCCACCATACCAGGAATACCAGCACTAGCCATACCCGCCAAAACCAGCAGACTGCTGATAACAGGCAAACCGCGTATGGGATTCATTAAGCCATTGAGTACATCCAAGTCACGAGTGCCAACTTTGGTTTCTACCACTCCCACAAGATGAAACAGCAGTGCCAAGATCAAACCGTGAGCAACCATTTGAGAAACTGCTCCGACAAAGCTGAGAGGAGTAGCCGCTGCACCCCCTAAGATGACATAGCCCATATGACCGATGGAGCTATAAGCAACCATGCGTTTAATGTCTTTTTGCGCGATCGCACTCAACGCCCCATACAATACGCTTACGGTTCCCAAAATCGCTAACCCTGGAGCTACCAGCGCCCACGTTTGCGGAAACAGCCCTAAGCCGAAGCGGAACAAGCCATAAGTCCCTAACTTAGCTAATACGCCTCCCAACAAAATAGCTACTGGTGGGGAAGCTTCTACGTAAGCATCGGGCAGCCAAGTGTGCAAGGGAACCAAGGGAATTTTAATGCCAAAGCCAACTAGCAGCATGGTTAGCAGGATCAACTGCGTCTGCAAAGATTGACCTTGAGTTTTGAGGGCTTCATAATCAAAGGTTGCAGAACCACTGAGCCAAGTAATTCCTAAGAAAGCAGCCAGAATTAGAATTCCTGAAACAGCAGTATAGATGAGAAACTTCGTTGCTGCGTAGCCGCGTTTCTCACCACCCCAGATATTAATCAACAAGTACAGAGGAATGAGTTCCAGCTCGTAGAACAGGAAAAACAGTAACAAATTCTGAGTAGCAAAAGCACCCGCCATACCAGCACTGACTAGCAGGATCAAACTATAGTAAAGCCGGGGACGCTCAATCGCATTGCTACTACTATAAATGGCAATCCAGGTAAGTAGCGCATTTAAAGCCAGCAAGGGAAAAGATAAGCCGTCAACTCCTAGTTGATAGTTCAAGCCTAACGTTTCAATCCAAGGTAAGAATTCGTGAAACTGTAGTCCAGGCGTGCTGAAGTCAAACTGAATCCCTAAGTATCCCAGCCAAAGTAGTGCGGTGGCTGCGATCGCTAAAGCGAGCGATCGCAGCCTACTAGCATTGATGTTTCCAGGGATAAACCCGACTATAGCCGCCCCCAACATTGGCAACCAGATTGCAGCACTAAGCATAAAGCAATTCTGCTCCTTTTTGAAATTGTTATTTCAATTGGCTAAAATTCTATTAACTGCTAATCTTTCTTACATATTTTTAGGAAGCTAATGACTCGTAGCCATTAGCAAAAAATGTCGAGCTATCAAAGCAATGATTTGCTCAAGCCTAGCTAACAAGAGTTACCGCTCCACTGTCTAAATCGTAGTAACTACCTACGACTTTCAGTTTGTTTTGCTGAATTAATTGAGAGATGACTGGAGATTTTTCTAATATTTTAACTTGATGTAAAACATTGGCTTTAATTCCCTCTTCCAACTGGTTATTTTTGGTAATATTTGCAGTTTTTAGTGCTGGTTGAATTGCTTCAATCAAACTTCCAATTTTACCGGGAAATTCACCACCTTTAATAGCAGCCGTTACCGCCCCACATCTTTCATGCCCCATTACCATAATCACCTTTGAACCTAATACGGAAGTGCCAAATTCTAGGCTACCAATCTCTTCTAGCGTAGCAATATTACCAGCTACACGGCACATGAATAAATCTCCAAATCCTTGGTCAAAAATAATCTCAGATGGCACCCGCGAGTCTGCACAGCTAAGAATAGACGCAAATGGATATTGATTTTCTGCAACTGCTCTGATGCGTGTAATGTCTCGGTTAGTAGAGTTTTGAGTTTTTCGCTTAGTAAAGCGTTCATTTCCTTCCATTAACATTTGTAGAGCCTGGTCTGGGGTCAGATCTTTAGGCGCAGCAGGTTTCTGAGCAACAACCAACTTAGAACCAAGTCCTGCTGTTAGCGTTCCTGTCCCTAACGCGACTGCACCGAACTGTAGTAAATTTCTGCGGGAAACATTTCTAAAATGAGTTTTGTTTTTCATTGCTTTTGTCTTATTCAAGTAATGCTGTAAACTTCTGACCGAGACTTAGAAAATTTAGATGTTCCGAGCTATTTTCTGTGAATTTATCTGACTGTTAAACTCTGTTTTCAGCTCGAATGACACTAGACTGATGGCAAAAATCTATTCTGAGGAATTGAAACCGCATATATACTAGATGGACGCGAACAATTGTTGATTCCTGCAATAGGCCTACAAATCTCAAACTACAAAGTGGTGAGCAATCCCAGTAGTAGAGTCAAAGCAACAACAATTGTCAGCATATAAAACTGAGACTGACCGGAAACGTTGTACTTCAAACCCTGTCCGCTAAACACTGTTGCCAAACCAACTAAGTTAACTGCCCCATCGACGATATAGCGGTCAAGCCAAGCGATCGCCTTTGAAACCAAGTCAACAGCAAAAACAATACTGAAGCGGTAAATTTTGGCAGTGTAAAAGTCGTATGCCAGCAAGTCTTGCAAGGGTTTCCAGATATTACGAATTGGTTTGGACCACGTACCGCCTCGATAAACCGCGCCTCCAAGGCTACAACCAAAAATACTCGACCAAGTAAGCAGCATTGCTACGTCTTTATTCAGGATTGCCCAGTTAGGCAGGAGGGACAAGCTTTGTAACACTAAGGGAAGATGGAGGGTGAAGCCGAGTAAAACTGTCATGGGCAAGACCATCAGCCATAACGCCTCTGGCGATCGCGCGGTCATCTGCTGACTTTGACCGCCAAAAATTAGACTGAATATCCTGGTTAAACTAAATGCTGTCAAAGCATTGACTGTAACTACAACTCCCACTAGCCAAGGTTGAGTTGACCACAAAGCATCTGTGAGTTTCAACAATGCCCAAAAGCTGCCAAATGGGGGAAAAGCAATTAGTCCAAGCGTACCCACGATAAAAGCTAAACCAGATATTGGTCGGCGCGACCACAGACCACCTAGTTTTGTTAAGTCCTGGGTAACGTTGTTTAAAACAATACCGCCAATGGTCATAACCAACAGCCCCATTGCGACGGCATGAGTTAATACCAACAACAGTGCTGCTTCATCTTGCTGTGTTCCTACAGCAATAAACACCAATCCCATGTATGCACTGACTGAATAAGATAAGGCGCGTTTGATATCAACTTGAGCGATCGCGATCGCCGAAGCACCCACCGCTGTCACCCCACCAATTAAAACCAACGCCCACAAAGCTACAGGCGAGAGTGCTAAAACAGGTTCAAGCTTAATCAGCACCCAAGCACCCGTTGCGACTACTACAGAGTTCCTTAAAATAGTGCTGGGTACGGGGCCTTCCATTGCCTCATCTAGCCATAGATGCAGGGGAAACTGGGCGCACTTGCCCATTGGGCCAGCGATTAACGCCAAACTTATCAGTGTAATTACCCTAGAGTCTACATTGGCTGTACTTGCCCACTCTGCCAACTCTGAGTAATTCCAGGTTCCTGCTAAGGAGAACAAGGCAATTACTCCCATTAATAGCAGTAAGTCTCCTACTCGCTTAGTCAGGAAAGCATCTCTAGCACCTGTCACTACTAAAGGTTGACTAAACCACAACCCGACTAGCAGGTAGGTTCCAAGAGTCAGGATTTCTAGAATCACATAGCTGAAAAACAAAGAATCGCAAAGGGCTAAGGCACACATACCGCCTTCAAAAAGTGCCAGAAATGCATAAAAGCGCGCCCAACCCCAGTCCATTTCCATGTATCCGACAGCGTAGATTTGCGCCAGCAGATTCATGCCAGTCACCAAAACCATTGCTGCGATCGTGACAGCAGAAATTTCTACAGGAAAAGATATGTTGAGATTGGCAACTGTCAGCCAAGATATCGATAACTGTTGCGATGGCTGATTCCAGGTAGCGGTAAGGGCAAACACGCTATGAAGAAAAGCCAACAAAGTCATGAATAAATTTACGTAACCAGCAGGTCTCGGACCCGTGCGACGGATAATTCCAGGAGACCAAGGTATGGTCAAAATCGCACCTATCAAGGCGTAGCAGGGAACTAACCAAATAGTCTGAGTAAGGAAATGAACCATCAGTATTCACTTTCTGTCTCGTTGTTGTTTTGATAGTACCGCTAAAGATCCATAGTTAAAAACATTTTTTTTAATAAAAGTGATAGATTTTATCTATGGTTTTGATTGCAGGAGAATAACGTTGAAGGACGCAACTCTTCACCAGTTGAAAGTTTTTGAAGCGATCGCCCGCTCTGGCAGCTTTACCCGCGCCGCAGAGGAACTATTGTTGACTCAACCTACAGTTTCCCAGCAGATGAAGCAGCTAACAAAAGCAATGGGTTTGCCGTTGTTTGAGCAGGTAGGTAAGCGCCTCTACCTGACGCAAGCAGGACAGGAAGTCTTGACGGTGTGCCAGGATATTTCCGAGAAATTGTCTCAACTGGAAATGACTTTGGCAAATCTTAAAGGACTCAAGCAGGGAAATCTGCGGCTGGCAGCACTCACAACAGCCAAATATTTTGTGCCGCGTTTGTTGGGGCCGTTTCGTCACCGTTATCCAGGAATCGATGTCTTCCTCCAAATCACGAATCGCCAGCGCGTGTTGGAACGCCTGAGCGAGAACCTCGATGACTTATACATTCTGGGACAACCACCAGAAAATCTTGATGTCAACGTCCATCAGTTTCTAGAAAATCCCTTAGTTGCGATCGCACCGTATAACCATCCACTAGCTCAAGAGAAAAATATTTCTCTTGAGCGTCTTGCCAAAGAGCCTTTTATTATGCGCGAACCTGGATCGGGAACCAGAATGGCAGTGGAACGTTTCTTCAAAGAGAACAAACTTGCGCTCAAAGTTGAGATGGAAATCGGTAGTAATGAAGCTATTAAGCAGGCAATTGTAGGCGGCTTAGGAGTATCAGTATTATCACGCCATGTTTTAGCTCTCGAAGGCACAAAAGGCCCGCTCACGATTCTGGATGTAGAAGGCTTTCCCATCCAACGCCATTGGTATGTCGTCTATCCCGCTAGCAAACAGCTATCTATTGTCGCAAACACTTTTCTGGAATATCTACTAGACGAAGGTAAGCGTATTGCAGCTGGGATAGATTTAGAACTGACGCAAAGGTCGTGACAACATTTGTCATTGGTCATTTGTCATTTGTCATTGGTCATTTGTACAAAAAACACTTGGACTAATGAGGATCACGAGTATTTTATATAAGCTAATGTTCACTCCCTTTGCATAAAAGATAGTCGTTTTAGGAGCCAGTTGTCAGGATCTAGAAGTCACCCCGTCAAAATGTCTCCTGTCTCCTGTCTCCTGTCTCCCTCTCATTACAGATATGCACGCTTTCATGACGATTAACTTAGGACGATTTAACTGAGGGGGCACAAATTGA
Organism: Leptolyngbyaceae cyanobacterium; assembly: GCA_036704105.1. GTDB lineage: Bacteria > Cyanobacteriota > Cyanobacteriia > Cyanobacteriales > Chroococcidiopsidaceae > Chroococcidiopsis. Next base: position 45,107 of record DATNQH010000032.1, read on the forward strand.
GAGGCGATCGCCTATACTTATCTGTTTTGGGTCAAAAACGCGCTCATGCTAAAAAAATTATTATCACGATCTCTATTATCCATTGGCGCGATCGCAATTATTCTCTACACATCTGCCTGCTTATATCTTTTTTTCCAGCAAACTCGGTTTATTTTCTTTCCCTCATCTGTAATTGAAACCACACCAGAGTTTTTCAATCTAGACTACCAAGAAGTGTGGTTGCCTGTGAAAACTCAATCAGGACAAGTTGAACGAATGCATGGTTGGTGGATACCTGCATCTAAACCAAATGCCCAAGTCTTGCTGTATTTACACGGCAATGGGATAAATATTGGTGCAAATGTTGCTCATGCTAACCGCTTTCATCGGCTAGGTTTTTCCGTTTTACTTCCTGATTATCGGGGTTATGGTCGTAGTGAGGGCAGCTTTCCAACCGAAGCATCTGTGTATCAAGATGCTTCGGTTGCTTGGGATTATCTAGTGCAAGAAAGAAAGATTCAACCAGAGCAGATTTTTCTTTATGGACATTCTCTAGGGGGTGCAGTTGCGATTGATTTAGCTGTGAAACACCCCGATGCTGCTGGATTAATTGTGGAAAGCTCATTTACTTCGATTCGGGACATCGTAGATTCAGAGAGTATATATAGGATATTTCCAATCGATTTAATTCTGAATCAGCGGTTTGATTCGATTAGGAAAGTGCGATCGCTTGCATTGCCAGTTTTATTTATTCATGGTACTGCTGACTTGCGGGTTCCAGCTACCATGAGCCAGCAGTTGTATGAAGCTGCACCTCAACCGAAACAACTAGTTTTGATTCCAGATGCTGGACATAACAATACAGCAGAAACAGCGGGCGATAAATATTTTCAAATGATGCAAAAGTTTGTCCAACAAGTAAAGGAAAAATAGGGCGCTTTTTATTGCTATTTCCTCACAAGTTCCTCAAATTGTTTTTCTATAGTTGTAATTGAACGTAAGCAGCACTTAACAATTGCTTAATAGATCGAGCAAAACAGCTTAGGGGTAACTCAATATGTTTGGTAAAATATTAGTTGCACTGGATATGTCTGTAATCAGCAGGAGTGCTTTTGAAGAAGCACTTACCTTGGCGAAAGCTGTTAATGGCAACCTTATGCTGTTGCACGTATTATCAAGTGATGAAGAAGGTACGCCACCTATGCCTAACTTGCCAAGTATAGAATACTATCCAGCACTGGAGCCAGAACCCTTAGAGCGCCATCAAAAGCAGTGGGAAGCCTGGGAGAAACAAGGCTTAGATGTATTGAAGTTGCTGGCAAATCAAGCAAATGCGGCTGGAGTTAGTACTGAATTTACTCAACTATCTGGTACTCCTGGGCGCACCATCTGTGAATTTGCCCAGAATTGGAAAGCAGACTTAATAATGATTGGTCGTCGAGGTCGCTCTGGTCTGCGCGAACTATTTTTAGGTAGTGTCAGCAACTATGTGCTTCACCATGCGCCTTGCTCAGTCTTAACTGTACAACATCCTGTTACTGTAAGTAAAAATGAAGCTGCATAATATTAGTTAACGGTTCTAATAACGGCCACCACTTGGACTAATGACTTGAATCGCAGTGGGTATATTACGTTTCACCTAAATCACGAATGTCCCAACTCTAATACTTGAAGGAACTCTGATTGATACTTCTCTAAAGCCACTCTTCGCTCTCTGTTCTTTCACCCGAATCTTGAAAAGCTTACTTACCTTAGTAGGATATCGCTGATTATTTAGTCTTTCAATCTCAGAGGAATCTAACTCAGGCATTCCCAACTTGTGAGCATTCTTGACAATAACGTAATACCGCAACATATCATAGAGATTTGGTAAAATTAATATTACTACTCTCAGCAGTTACTATTGTATCGTTAATTTGCGAAACTTTTACTTTTTTAAAAAGTGAACTATCTATAATTTTTGCTTGTGATACTTTCTTTGTATCTAAATCTGTCAAATGCAAATAAACCTCATTCTGTTGCTGCCTAAATGTAAAAGACATAAACTCAAAACTTAGTTTGTGATATTTTCGATCTAGCCAACTGTGGCGATGAAAACTAGGAGCAACTGCAATAAGCCGGACTGGGAGTTGATAATTGACTTGTTCCTGAAAAGGTTTTTCCTCTAACAAGCTATGGTAATAACGAGTGAGTTGTTGAACGATGTATCGATCTTCAACATTTTTTAGTTCAATTATTACCAATCTATTATTTTTATCTAGTGCTAAAATATCGCAGATATCACCGTATGCCGTATATTGCCGCTTTAAAGGAGAAAGTTCAAACAGGCTATTTAACTGACCCCAAACAAAATCTTCTAGATTATTTTCACTTGCAAACTGCCAACCTTGACCTACTTTTTTCAGCATATACTCCAAAGACACTAACAAGTTTAACCAGTAGTCATTTGATACTTAATGTAATATATTATACTTATCAAGATATGTATGCTTTGATTTGTCGCTGAATTGGAAAATAACTTGAATTGAGGGAGAACTCGTAACCAGATTATGGATAATTTGTATAGTGACGTTTCTGGATGAGCTGAGCAATTTGGGTAGCTCTTGGTGTTACAGCACTATCAACGTTTAGTTAAGCTCTTGCATTTGACAAAGCACGAATAGACGAGCTGCGTCTAAGAAAATTGGGAATATCTTTCTTTGGGCAGTGAAGTTAGTCAAGAATGGACTGTTATAAAACTTATAAATAAAAATACTATTATCAAACTAAGTTAGCTTTTTTCAGCTAAAGAGTCCTTACCGTTTTCTTAGAACTTCGCGGTACTAGCAACATTAGTTGCAGGAACATTAAGGTTTTCTCAAAGTCTAAATTGAATTGCCAAATGCAGCAAATTTTTGACTACCAAAGGTGTAAAGACGTAAAATCTAGAGTAAAACAGCAGATTAAATTCGAGTTTAATCATTGCTGTGCCTACTGTGGCTTTAAGTCTAGGCAACTGACTTTAGATCATGTGCAAGCCCAGTCAAAAGGAGGCATGGATTCGTGGAGAAACTTAGTTCCAGCCTGTGCAAGATGTAACAACAGCAAAGGTTCTAAGAATCTGAATGACTGGTACACAGCCTCACTGCCTTTCTACTCCAAACAGCGGTTGCAGCGGATTTTGAATAGATGTGGTGTAAAGATTTGGGCATCGTCGAGATCCGCGAAAGGATTTGAGCCGCAAGTGCGATCGCAAGCGCAAATTCCTCAATCGAGCGGAAAAGCCCCTTAATTCACTAGTGCATCTTTAAGCTAAGCTGATAAATTGATCGCAAGAAGTTTGCAGCAATTCTTGAGTGCCAGTTGTTAAACTTTGAGAATTTATCAATGTCTGCAAAAATGAAGCTTAGTGGTGGGGTGTAGGAGCGATCGCTGCATCAGTGTCTAAATTTACAATTTTGTTCAATAACTGCAAAATACCGCATACACTTTAAGTTAAGAAAGACTCAGCAGTAACAATGGGACAATACGAGCGTGTACTCCTCATGGCAGAGGATGAACTGACGCAATACAGCACAGATGCCCGTAAAATTGAAAAGCTTCGGCAAAAGATTGGTCTGTCGGTTTCTGCGGCAGAACAACGACAAATCAAAGAATCTTTGCTCAAAGAAATGCCAGCCGATCCGATTAGTCAATTGATAGAGAAACAACGGCAAACTGTCGCTTTACCCTTTTGGGGTATTGCTGGATTGGGACTATTGCTGGGAATTTCGTTTTTTCAACCGCTAGATTTTATTGCAACTATTGCTGGGACTGCGATCGCTATTAGTGTACAAAAGCGCGGCTGGAAGTTGCAAGCTAAACGTTTGGTTTTACAGACGCTCGAAGATATCGAGCAGCGTACTCGTAAACCTGATGTTTAAGTTTGCGATCTTATCTTGCTTAGAGTGGTTTAATGAGGCGATCGCCTTGAGCGAAAATGAATAGGTTATTTTTGTGACTCATCTAACTTGCAATGAATCAGCCTAATAATGCAGGGCAATACGCCCCAGCCACGCAGCGCAATCGTGAGCCTATTCTGGAGGTGCTTTTAGAAGTGCTACCACCAACAGGCACAGTGTTAGAAGTGTCCAGCGGCACTGGCGAACACGCAGTTTTTTTTGCACCCCGACTTCATCCACGCCAGTGGATTCCGTCAGATCCAAATCCAGTGGCGCGAGCTAGTATTTCAGCATGGCGCGAACATTGCCCTACGGATAACCTGTATCCCCCAATCGCGTTAGATGCGCGCGATCCGGTGTGGGAAGTCGAACAGAATGAATTGCCAAAACAGTTGCACGATCTAAACTTAAAGCTTCACCTGATCGCAGCTATTGTCAACATCAACATGATTCATATTGCTCCAGAGTCAGCCTGTTTAGGATTGATGGCAGGGGCAAAGCGAATTCTTCCTCCCGGCGGCATTCTGTATCTGTACGGCCCGTTCAAACAGCGAGGCAAGCATACCGCAGAAAGCAATGTTGCGTTCGATCAAAGCTTACGGGCGCAAAACCCAGAGTGGGGCGTGCGCGATCTAGATGATGTAGTAGCAGTTGCTCAAGCTCACAATCTTTCCCTGGTCAAAATCTATACTATGCCAGCAAATAACCTTTCTGTCATTTTTCAGGCTTGAGTGTTATGGAGTAAGACGATAATTACAAAACTGTTGCGTTCTCAAACTCCGATGGCGTTGCTGATTATATGTATGATGCCTGAATTTTACGTAATATCAAAAACTAGTAGAGACGTAGCACTGCTACGTCTCTACATGGGTATTCATACCTCAATTGCTGCAACGCCACTCCGATTTAATAAATGCAAGGCTACCACGCTTCCCGTTTTATTTAGGTGTGGAAGTAGTAGCAAATGTTAACTGCTATCTAATTAGTATTATTGCCTCTTCTGCCTTAGAATGTAGAGCTTTTTTTAGTTCTTGCCCAATCCCAATTAATTCATCAAAAGTCTCGCGTTTGTTTGCCATTTGTTCTTTTAAGCCCTGTTCTAATTCAGGCTGCATTTTATCGCAAATATTTTCAATTGCCTTATCTTGTAAGGAAATTGAACGAATCCAGCCAGGAACATCTACTTGTTTCTTGATAGTATCCTCAATCTTTTCCCTATTTAAGCGCACTCCCTCCCCAAACAATGCCGCGCCATATACTAACGCGATTGGCAAGATCAAGTGTCCAGTTAGTAATAAAGCGATGATGCTTCCGATAGTACCTCCAGCAATTACCAAACTGACTATTAAAGTCGCTATAGCAGCAAGGATATCGTCTCCAATAGATAATTCTGGGTTGACGATAGCTGGGTTAATATCGCTTTCAAACCTCAAGCTACTTTTAGATATCTGGAACTTTTGACAAATCGGGTCAGTTTCTGCGGCTAAGTCTGGTTGGATATAGCTATTAAACCAAGTAGCACATTTACTATTAATTATTTGCTGCGCGCGAGCGCTTTTGAGCCACTGCTCCGCCTGTTTCTCAAGTTCGGTTTCAAGCTCTGCCCAAGTACGGATTTTGTTACTTCGCCAATCTTGCAAACCAGGTTTGACTACATTTGCGATCGTACCAGTTGACAAAGGCTCTACCAGCAACTCAATCAGAGCGGGAATATGTTTTTCGATGATAGCTTTCAACTTACTTGAATCACATAGAAGGTTAACTTCTTCTTTAAACGCAGCAGCACGTAATTCCCATCGTCCTACACGCGCAAGACCTAATGCAATAGCTCGCTCTGGTTCTGGATCGGGACGTAGCTCGGATTCGGGAAAGATCTCTTGGCAAATCTGACGGGTGAATTGCATCCGAGATGCCCCTCCAGTCATCAGCAGCACTTCCGGCACAATGCCTTGTATTGCAAGTTTTTCCTTTGCTTCACTCACAGCTTCCCGAAAAGCTTGAACCCAACTCTTGTGTTCCAATTCAGGCAAGGGTTGGTTCAAAATTTCTGCCATCATCGCTTTGTTGACTTGGGGGATAAAGAAAAGCTGCGGGCTGATAGATTCAAAGCCGCGTGCGAATGATTCAGAGTTGCTGTACAGCAGTTCATTGGAAAAGTAATCTTCCTTAGCTTTGCGACATTGAAGTTCGCAGCGTAGTTTGTGATGCGGATGTGACTCAAAAACTTTCTCTAGTAACGTTCTCTGCTCGTGATTTGCCAGAGTCCGGGCGAGAATGGACTTGTCAATCAACGATGCTCCCAGAGTATTACGCCCAAAATCGAGTGGGAATTCGGACAAGCTCTTGACGAGGGTAAAATCTGTGGTGGAAGAACCAATGTCAATTAGCAGAAGGGCTGATTTGATTTCGTCATAGTCAAGCTTTCCAGCTTCCTTCGCTTGCATTAACGCAGCCCGCGACTCTGGTACGACACTTACAAGCCCAATATCGGCTTCTTTAAGCAGCTTTTGGTATTCCTCTCGTTCGCTGATTGACCAACCTGAAGGACAGCCGATGTAAAAGTGGCTGGTATTGTTTCCAACTTCGATCTGTCTGCTTTCTTTTAAAAGATGGTAATAGGTGCTAACAAAATTGCGAATTGTCTGCCTGTAATTTGCCTCTGGGTTTGGTTTTTGCTTGAAACCAATTTGGAGATGGCTAACACCAGCAGATATTAAGGCTTGTTCGCCGACAAGAATGCCTAGATCGGGATGCAAACCAATTGCTGTAATTTGTACTTTTTTATTATTGATTTCAAGCATCTGAGGAGTTTCGATACTCTCCACCTTCGCCCTAGCCACAGCTGTTTCACCATGCCCCAGATCGAACCCAACTATTTCTGTAACTTGCGTACTCATTGTGTTACTTAATTTTTATATTTTTTAAAGTCAAAACGCGAATAGGGAAAAGCCTCTCACTTTTGGGCTATTTCCTATCAGCGAGGTAATGGCGGTTCAATTATCAGCCTTAGCGTCTACTGGCTCAATTACTCGACCGCGCCTGAGCAAGCGATCGCCTTTCAATAAAGCAGGAGTTACGGTTATATAATCTTTAGCAGTTGCATCGATACTTGGCTCAAACTCAAAATACTCGCGCAAACTCTGTTCTTTGTTACTAAGTTGGTAACTTTGTACTCGAATTCCCTGTTTCATTAGAATCTGCGGAATCAGCTTGACAAGTTCAAGCGCCATCAGGGGATTTTGAAGAAATGATGCGCCCATCAACCTTTGAAGAATATCTAAGATTTCTGTCAGATCTTCTAAACCACTCGATGCCAGCGGTTTATTTACTTCTTCAACAGAGGCTACTGCAAGATCGATAGTGTTCAGCGCCTCAGCTAAGTTGTCTAAAAGAACTGTGCTATCGACTTGCACGGGCAATTGAGGATCAATTGCAGGCACAGGGGAGGTTACGCGATCGCTTTTATCAAAGTGAAGCGCAGCTTCTAGCCCCAGCAGCACAGACATAAGTAAAATCGGCATCCAAGCTTGAAGATTAGTTTTAGTCAACGAAAACAACGAAACTAAAATGCCTATACTGACGATCGCTTGTAGCAGTTTTAGTATAAAGTTGTTAGGAGAAGACTTCACTGCTTGAGTGACGAGTTGTGGCTCTACGTCCGAAATCTCGATCTCGTTGGCAGCAGTTAGAGTAGATAGTGACTGCCGTAGCGTTTCCAAGAAAAACTTAACCAAACGTACCTGAGTTACGCTTAGCTCACCAACATAATTTTTTTCAAGACTATCAATTCGATTTTGAACTACCTTACTTACCTGCTTCAGGCTAGTCGCTTTATTAATTTCTGTCTGAAGTTCGCTCCGTTCTGTACCAAAAAGTGTTAATAGTGTTCGCATTTCATTTACTATTTCTTGGCTCTACTGACAAGGCACATCAGAGCCTACTATTCACCCTACTAACTCTATTCTAAGCAATAGCTGATTGGCGTTGCACAGCAGAGGGATGTTTTGAGTTCGGTTCTTAATTTGATCAAAAGATCGCAAAATTTGCTATTCCTTTTAGTCCAAAGTTGACTTAACAATACTCTCATCACCAACACTAACTACGGAGAAGTAAATGGCGATCGGCTTGTGCCTCACTCCAGAACAGACAGAGCTACAGCAAGCAGCGCGTGACTTTGCTATCAGCGAAATTCAGCCCCTTGCGCAGAAGCTCGACGAGTCTTTCGATCCTAATCTCGTTCCTTGGGAATTGTGTAAAGGTGTTTTTTACAAAGGAGCGTCACTAGGATTTACGTCCTTGCTGCTACCACAAGAGTTGGGCGGTGGGGGTAGAAAATGTATAGACTTTGCCCTAGTTCAAGAAGAACTTGGTGCTGTTGATAGTAGTATCGCTTCTAGCTACTTCAGTCTTTCTAATGTTATGCCCCTTCTCATTGGTAGGGCTGGAAGTAGCGAACAGCGCGATCGCCTCTTGTCGTATGTTAGTTCCGGAGAAGCTCTTGTGTTTAGTGCCGCAGAGAGCGAACCGAACGTAGCTTCCTCCGATTTGTTCTGCCCAACACCTGATGCTCAAATCGGTATGAAGACTGTTGCAGTACGCGATGGTGATACATACGTCCTCAACGGGAAAAAGTCGGGATTGGTAACAAATGCTGGAATTGCTGATGCCTACTTTATCATCGCACGCACAGCTTTAGACAAGCCGATGCAAGAGAGTATGTCGATTTTCTATATTGGAGCAGATACCCCAGGTTTAACATTTGGACAGAGAACCGAGATGATTGGCTGGAAAGCTTCTCATCATGCCCCGATTCATCTTGACAACGTGCGCGTGCCTGCACAGAATCTAATCGGGCAAGAGGGGCAAGCAGGAGCTTTACTAATGTTGGTGCCTGAAGTAGCGATTGGACTTGCAGCCTCTTACGTCGGTTTGGCTCGTGCGGCATACGAATATGCTCTAAATTATGCCAAACAGCGGGTAAGCTGGGGTCGTCCTTTAATTTCGCATCAAGCCGTTGCTTTGAAGCTAGCTGACATGATGGTAAACACGCAGGCGGCACGATTGATGGTGTGGGATGCTGCCTGTGCTGCAGACAGCGATCCCCAACTTGCGGCAACAATTAAGGCACCAGCAGCTAAAACTTTTGCCGTAGATGTAGCAATCAAGAACGCGCAAACAGCAGTCGAGATTCTTGGTGGCTATGGAGTCATCAAGGAGTATCGGGCAGGCAAGTTTCTTTCTGATGCATGGATCGGATATTCATGTCATTTCACACGAGATATATTGCGGCTTGGTCTTGTTAACTTTATGTAGCTAATCATAGCCACTCCTTGCCCGCGCAACGCCTTAGAAATGTCCCTGTCGTCTCAATCCCAGTCGTCGGGTGGCAATTTCTTGGCTGTAAAGTTAACTGCCGCACTGTCTCAGTGTAGTTTAACTGGTTGCGCGATCGCAGAGCTTAAGCTTCGCGATCGCGCTTACGTATCTCTAGACAACGAAAACTTTTTTCAAATCTGCCTGAAAGCATTTTTGCTGAAAGATTATATTTTCATTCTCATTGACAAAAACAATTCGCACTAAACAGCGTAGCGTTTATTGCGAATTACTGTTGACTTGCTTGTTTGGATTAGACACAAGGGGAAATTTTAGCCATCAACAGCCGTTGATTGACTCGGTTCGCTGGTTGCGTCCTCTGAAGTTTCTTCTTGAGATGGTTTGATTGTTGGAAGTTCGGTTTTCTGAGGTTTGGGACCACGTACCAAAGCACGATTCGTTGGCTGTGGCTCATTCTGGGGTTCCCTACCTTTGCCTTGTCCTTTGCCTTGTCCTTTGTCTTGTCCTTTTGTTTTGTCTTTGCGATGCACTGGTTGGATTGTAGCGTTTCGCTTTATGACTGGGGAGGTAGTGTCAATGCCCGCTTCAACTGAGTTAACTTCAGTTGCAGAAACTTCTTCTACAGCATCACTAGGAGCAGCATCAGTCTGTCGCTCAGACTTTTTGATCGGACGTTCTACCATGACTATGTACTCCTGTTGCCTGAGATTACGAGAGAAACCGAGTATGCGAACAAGAACATTATTACACGCACCAAGAGAGAATCAGTGCATATAAGATGGCAAATAAAGCTATTTGACTTAAATTGTCCGAGCGACGGGTAGTAATAGAATAGTGTTGCAGATGTATTTTCAACCTCTGCAAAGGCTGCTTCAATAAGCTTATAGCAGCAATACTTTCAGTTCTACAACACTACTATAACTCGAATCCAGCGCCTAGATTGGAATACAATTCACTTTTTGCTCATCATAGTTGATGCACTACTTGGTCATTGAACTGTCGCTCGACCGTTATGAGTTTAGGCATTGATTTAAACACTAAACAACAAATCTAAAACAATATTCCTCGGTAATACCAAATGGTTGCAATCCCTACGATTATGGCAGCTGCTACAGAAGCCCAAACACTGAATTTAAAGGCTACACTTTCAACTTTTTGATTTTTGTCATGTTGAGGGGTATTACTCATGGTTGTGATAATTTATAAACTCTTAGCCACATGATGACTTTAGGCAGAAGTGTCTTCTACTACCTTTGGACATATCTGAGTTTTCACGGCATCTTTTTTGATAAATGTGATCGCGCTGCTCAAAATCTATCGTTAGGTGTTAGAAAATGATGAAGACTTATGGAAGCAATTAGAGTGCAGGTCTAATCAGATTTTGAATTACAAGTAAATTCCTGGACAAGCTGAGAATTTAATTGAAAGTAAAGAGACTATTTCAGTAAATACTAACGAGGCTAGAAAATCAATAAATGGCAATAGTACTTTGTTTAACAGCGAATTTGACTGGTGAGACTAAATGAGAGTTATTAGTTTTTAGTGTAATTAATTTAATTTTTACTACCCAGGCTAATGCGATCGCGCACTATCATGATAGGCGCACCGATCCAAGACATAGGTATGACTGATACCGAACTTACAGGCTTTGGTCAAAAGTCCCAGTAGCACTAATGGGTTAGAAGCGTTCGCCCAGTGTAAAAATCACTTGATTATCTCTGGTGTCGCTCCAAGCAAATTCAAGAGTTGCAGTTCCAAAAGAAGTCTTGGCACTTAAACCAAATCCATAACCCAAACCCTCACCAGGTTTGGATCGCACAATAGCGGGTTTACCTAGGACGCTCGCACCAGAATTTAGATCTGAGGCATAGTCTACAAACAGTTCGCCGTTTAAGTTAACCTTTTGCTTGAAGAGGCTGAAAATGGCGACAGGGAAATTGTATTGGGCTGTTGCTTCAACAAAACTGCGACCTGTCCCTATGCCACCGCCTCCAAAACCCCTGGTTAGACCTGCGCTGAGGTTGAAGGCTTCATAGCCAGGGACATCCCCAAGCATTGTACCTGCTTGGAGATTCAGGATTAGGGTACGGGAACCAGTTGTGAAACCAAACAGTGGTAGGGGAATATATTGCAAGTAATTGGCACTAAGCCGAGTGAAGAGAATATTTGCCTCTCCAATTGGAATTGATTGGTCAATACCAACTAGTACTCTAGAGCCACTGGTAGGATTTTCTTTATCGTTGCGCCGCTCCAACGCAGCCCTGAAGCTAAGAGCAAGCAAATCGTCCTGCTCGCGATCGCTAAAAGTGAGCCGATTGCCCCTCTGATCGCGCTTCTCCAGAATCGAGCTAAACATATCATCTCGAACAGATACTTGCTGGTAGGATAACCCTAAAGCTGCGGTCAAGTCTGAGGCCAGGGGGCGGAAAAATTGCACTCCACCACCTAGGCGATGCACCCAAGCTTCACCTCCATCGGATAAGTTAACGTTGCGATCGCCCCCTGTAAATACTGATTGCACCGCTCTTTGATTGAAGACATTCACAGAATAACCTGTACGTTGGCCATCGCCAGCTATCCAAGGATCGGTAAAGCTTAATTCCCCATTCAATATGCGCGCACCACCCGTTATTCTCAACGCTAAGTTTTGATTATTTCCTCCCAAGTTTCGCAACTGCGCGCTACCCCCAACAGCGAAACCACTATCGATATCGGCTCCTGGCGATACGGCTCTTGGTTGAAATGGCCCAGGCAGTGCCGAGGGGGAACGAGTATCTGTACTAAGGCTGGCGGTGAAAGGATTACGCTCGACTACATTAACCACCATCACGACTCGATTCTGCTCTCCTGTTGGCTTCAGGGTAAGGCTTGCCCGCCTGACGATATCTAAATTTGAAACTCGCTGTAAGCCGAATTGTGCTAACTTCTGGTTGTAGATGTCCCCAGGTCGCAAGTCAAACTCTCTAGTAATGATGAATGGACGAGTCCGTCCGGGGATTGGTAGACCGCGCCGATTGAGAAATCGCACCCGGATTTCAGTAATGACAGCAGCATTGTTGGGTGAGATAGTATTGGCATTCCCTTGAGCAAGGTTTTGATGCCCAGTTGTGCCCAAAAGCAAAGGAAAACAGGTTGGCGCGGCAGATGCGATCGAGCAATTCTTTAAGTTGCTGCGTCCTGGTGTCCTCTTGACCTGTGCTTGACTTGTTTGCCCAGAGAACAACGCTGTTGCCTTTGTGGGAGGGGGAGTTTGCCCCCAACTTGTCAAGTCCGAGAATAAGTTAAGCGCAACTCCCAGAGTTAAAGCTAAGGGAAACACAAAAGTTGATGAGTTGGATGTCGAGTGCATTGAGTTATTTTTACACGCTAGGCTACTGTCGCATACTATTTGCCTAGTAATAAGCTAATGTTCACTCCCTTTGCATAAAAGATAGTCGTTAAAGGAGTCAGTTGTCAGGATCCAGTTGTCACAGATGTCAAACTGTCTCCTGTCTCCTGTCTCCCTCTCCTTTACGCGCAACGTTTGCCCCGAATTATTCCATCCGCAAAGCCCCGTTAGATATGCACGCTTTCATGACGATTAGCTTATTTCATTGTTTTGGCGATATCGCTCTCGTTTAATACGAGTACATCTATATTCTCTCTACATAGTTTTAGCTAAAATCCAAAGCAATGCTAACAACGATATTATGCGGTGAGCAGTAGAGCAGATTCACTTGATGTATGAA
>DATNQH010000033.1:0-4695 GCA_036704105.1 Leptolyngbyaceae cyanobacterium
GGACAATTCACCCGCCTTCCCAATCGTTACTATACCTTCCGCTACGGCGGGATTGACTTTTTTGCCCTTGATTCCAATACTTTCAACGATCCCCTACCTCTTCCCCTCACGCCAGAAGGAGACGCAGATCGCAGACAATTGGAGAAGCGACGCGATGAATTCGAGCGGGATAAGTTAAACATCTTAGAAGAATCACAAAAACTGAAGCCTGATGACCCTGTTGATGCAGAGAGGCTAGACGATCTTCACGCCAGATTGTCACAAATTGAAGAAATCGTCGTTGATATTGATAAGCAATTAGTCACAGACAAGCCAATAGTAACTGATACCGAACAACTGGAATGGCTAAAGCAACGGCTAATTGAATCATGGAACAATCCAGATGTGCGCGGGCGAGTGGTTTATTTCCACCATCCTCCTTATGTGACTGAAGGAACGAAGTGGCAACAAGCACAAACTTTAACAATTCGCGATCGCTTGCGTGATGTATTAGATAAAGTGGCGCAGGCGCTTGGTTCTCTGCCTCAAGGTCGTCCCTTGGTCGATCTAGTATTAAACGGTCATGCTCATTGTTTGGAACATTTACAGACATTCGACACGGGACACGGTGACTCTAATATTCACTGGATTGTTTGTGGTGGCAGTGGATTTAGTTTACGTCGTCAGCGGGTTGAAGGAGCAGATTTGAGGGAAACTTTTGCAGGTGAAGAGAGGCTAGTGGCGCGATCGCACCTTTATGTTGGTCGTAACGGTCATCGTGCTGAAAAGCGCCGTCCTTATTCTTGTCTGCGCATTGATGTAAAAGACGGTACTCCACCTAAATTAATTGTCCGTCCTTTTGTTGCCGAACGCTATCAACGTCAGTGGCACAATTACGAACTGCAACCGATTGTAATTTGAATTACGTAGAGACGTATCATGATACGTCTCTACATCAGTATCATGATACGTCTTTACATCTTTAGTTGGAGATTAATTAAACAATATCAACACATAGAATTACACAACAAGTTAGAGTTATTTTTAAACATAATAAACTCTCTCGAAAGAAAGAAACAATAAGAATGAGGATTGTTTAGATTAAGTCTTAGAAAGAAAAAATTAGTATATCTTTTTATTCCATTATGAATACACAACAACGTCAAGAAATACGTCAACCAGTAAGTGAAGATTGGCATTCCAGAAAAGAACCAACAGCTAAGGAAAGAAACTTAACAGTCAATCCGGGAGATATTGTTAGTGACGAATCAAAATCAACTGAAGAAAAAGCTAAGCAAGTTGCTGTAGATGCACCCGACATTACAGGAGACTGGATTAAAGTTCCCACTTACTTTATTGTCGACTACCCCAACGGAGAAAGAAAGGCTCTTCATCACGTTCGAGATGCCAAACAAATTTCCGATGTAGTTCGTCTAGCACGCATGGATGAGCAAGGGAATCGGATTTGGTGGTAGTTAACAATAGTATCGTTCAGGCATCAGAAATAAGGTTCGCTTAATTCGTAGCGAACCTTATTTTTTATCGGAAATAAAGGATGAATAGGGGGCGCTCGCTCTCATCAATCTGAAAATATAGTATTGCTATAACTCAACGTATCCTTCTAAACTGGTTAATATTAATCTCTTCTTGAGCAATCAAAAAATAAACGGCTTTAGGTAAATTTAAAAGGTAAAAAATAGTATAAATTAAAGCTTAGTAAAGTTAGTATTAATTACAAAATGATATTAACTTTTCCTTTTACAATAATTTTCCTATCAGAGCTAAGGACATAGGAAGAGGTTATAGCATTCGCTTCTCAGTATCTTAGAGAAATAAAGGAATAATTCGTGGTTTTTAGTTGCGAATTGAAGTGAAGGGAATTGAAAAAAAGGGGATTTCTCAATGGCATTCCAGGGCGCAATTTTGGATGTAGACGGAACGTTGGTTCTGAGCAATGATGCCCACGCCCAAGGTTGGGTAGAAGCATTTGCAGCATTTGGCTACGAGGTGAAATTTGAGCAAGTCCGACCTTTGATCGGTATGGGTGGCGACCAAATTGTTCCTAAATTTGCCCCAGAACTTAACGGTAAAGAAGGAAAGGGAAAAGAAATTGCTGATCGCCGCAAAGAACTGATTATCAACAAATTTGGTTCAAAATTGGCTCCAGCAAATGGGGCGCGAGAACTGCTCCAGAAGATGCAACAGGAGGGTTTAAAGTTGCTCATTGCTACTTCAGCGACGAGTCAAGAGCTTTCTGTGTTATTGAAAGCTGCACGAGTTGACGATCTTCTCAGTCAAGATGAGGCGGCAACCTCCAGTGATGCTGAAAAATCAAAACCAGAACCAGACATAGTAGAAGTGGCACTGAGCAAGCTGGGGATGCAACCTGACGCTGCGGTGA
Organism: Leptolyngbyaceae cyanobacterium; assembly: GCA_036704105.1. Classification (GTDB taxonomy): domain Bacteria; phylum Cyanobacteriota; class Cyanobacteriia; order Cyanobacteriales; family Chroococcidiopsidaceae; genus Chroococcidiopsis. Next base: position 2,381 of record DATNQH010000033.1, read on the forward strand.
TGCTGGCTGATACACCCTATGATATTGAGTCAGCTTCTAAGGCTGGGGTAGGCGTAATTGCCTTTCGTTGCGGTGGCTTTGATGATAGTCAACTGAAGGATGCGATCGCTATCTATAACGATCCTGCCGATCTTTTAGCGCAATACGACAGTTCACCTCTAGCAAGTGTTGCGGCGATCAAAGCATAGATATCCATAATCCGGTGCGTTAAATAGCAAAGTAGGGTGGGCATTGCCCACCCTTTTTAATTAACCAATCTACACAATAATTAGCTCACTTCTCAAGAATTTTCGCCGACAATTTCCTGTTTGAACGATTGAATTTTTGCTGCTAATTCTTGCCGATTTTCAGCTTTGAGTAAATAGCGGTAAACAAACCAAGCTGCATAACCGATGCCAATAAATTCAAAAAACGCAGAGAATAGCGGAATACCATTAAGTGCATCTACTACGGCAAAGATCACCTTCAACGTTACAATTGTCGCCAAAATTAGACCTAAGCTAATAATGGGCAGTTTGAAAGTATCAAAAAACCTACTCAAGTATGCAGGGAAGTGCGCCAAAAAGGCAGAAAAATAGTTGCTTATTTGCCGCCATTGTGCATTACTTTCGCTAGCAGGAGGTAACATTGGAACAGTTTGTGTTGCTGCTTCAGTTTCAGTTGTTCCATCTTCAGTAGAAGGAGCGATGTATTTTTCGGGTTTTACTTTAGTATCCATAATTCTCCTGTTTTTGTTTATCTAAGGGTATTTGTGAAATTTTGTTGATTGTAGACGCTGGTGAAGAGAGTTAACCATTAACTAGCGACAGATATATTAGCTTTTTGGTGGTGCGACTGTTGCTTTTACAATCACATTTTTGACTCCTTTAATTTCCCGCGCCAAAGGGTCAATCTTCTTCAATTGGTCAGCAACTGGAACGGTTCCTACTACAGTGACAGTACCATCTCTTGAAGCGTCAACTGTTAGTTGACCATTAGGAATGTTAGCCTCTAACTTGGAGCGAACTTCACTTGCAATATCGCGGGCAGCTCTGTTTGTAGCGTCTCCATTATTAAAATTGTTATTTCGCTGTTCACGAGCGCGAATATCAGAATTTAATTGTCTTCTGCGTGTTTCACTTTGGGCATCTTGTTTAGCAGCTTGTGTTTCTTCTTTATCTGGAGCTGTAGCAGCTACATTAGTAGCGTTCGGTGCTGTCTCGCTTGTTTTGGGTGGATTTTGACAAGCAGCTGCACTAAAAACTAAAAGAGAACTTATTAACAAGGAAGTTAAGTTTTTCATTTTTTTTATATTTAATCGGAAGAGGAATCTGAGGAGCAAAATTGACAAGATTGCTCCTCTTGCGCAGTATTTGAGAGGTAAAACCACCCGGACTTCGTTATCAGACAGCAAGCCTAGTAACGAAAAGGTAATACCTTAGATTTTTTCGTCCCGGCGGTCAATGATAATTACGACAGGCTCTTCGCTATCAACTGTTGTTGAGTAATTGGTGGAAGTGGGATCGAGCCTTCGCTCGTCCACACCATCGGCAGCGTCATAAATGATGAAATCCTCAATTCCTCGCCGTCTCAGAATTGCTTCTGCATGGGCAAGTTCGGCATCTGTTCCTTCAACCATCAATAGATAGTGACCTTTAGAGAAGCGATCGCTATAAACTTTTGCTTGCTCCTCTGGAATTCCTAAGCCTATCAGTCCGCCGACTATACTCCCAGCAGCTGCACCAATTACACCACCACTCAAGGCTGTAGCCAAAGTTGTTGCTGTTGCTCCTGCTAGAATGACCGGGCCTACTCCAGGAATCGCCAAAGCACCAAGACCAACTAGCAAGCCTCCCAGAGTGCCTAAGACACCTCCTGTAATGGCTCCGCTTCTTAAGCCTTCATCTGCTTTGTTGTCATCGCTGTGATGGCGATCGCTATGTCGATCTACATGACGCTCATCTTTAGCAATTAGCGACACTTGATTCATCGAGAAACCAGCAGATCGCAGTTCTCCCAGTGCGGCTTCTGCATCATGACGATGAGAAAATACTCCGATCGCTCGTCTGGCTCTATGTCTTGCTGTATTTACTTCTGCTGTAGTAGTGGTGTAAGTTGCAGGCGTAGCAACGGTCGCGTGTTTGCCATTGGGGCGATCGTAGATGCCATATTCTTCAATTCCCCGATGGTGTAGGATCGCTTCAGCTGTGGCGATTTCCTCATCTGAGCCGTCTACGATGACTAAGTAGTGTCCTCGCTCTACTCGTTCGTTGTAAACTCTAGCTCTCTCTTCGGGAATTCCTAAACCGATTAATCCCCCCAGCAAACCACCAGTT
>DATNQH010000034.1:0-3657 GCA_036704105.1 Leptolyngbyaceae cyanobacterium
TTGATTGTCCTACCCGAAACGATGCTCAAGTATTACTACGACAATTTGGAAGCGTTCTATATTTAATTGCTACTCGACTAAAAATCGTAGAAACCATTGATCTTAGAGCAGATGGAGAAACAGTTTACAAAGCGCACCCAATTGGTTTTAGCTACTGGGAATAAAGCGGTGATCGCGCACGCCAGGAAGCTCTCACTCTCGTGCAAATCTTCTGCCCAGAATTGAGAATCTCCCCTTTAGTATCACTGCGATGAGTGCTATTCTGCTTTGCCCCTTCTGTTCCTAACTGCTTTACATAGACAGGGATACCCGTAGCTTTACACTGATTAACAATTGAGTGAATCCACATTAGAGAACAGTAACGAGCATTGTGTCCACTCTCCCCACCAGTAATTACCCAGCTTAGCAATGGCTCATAATCATCAGGGGCGGATTTGTTAGTGTCCCCGCTACACTGTTCTATCGCACCAGCTGCCACTAGATCGATTGGCTCAAGAAGTTGTTCCATACTAAAAAAAGTGGTGTAAACAACGGATGTCAGTTGAGTTAGTCAACGGCAGCGCTCTGGGCAGTTTGCTAATTCTCAATAGAAGTCCCCAACCACAAATTTTTTAAGGGGCATTAATTAGAAATGCCTCACAGCTAATCCATCGGCGCATACGCTCTGGGCTGGGTAAGCATTCAGGGATAATTCATTCTAAAAGGGAAAATAACCGCTCAATGTCATGGGAGAGAAATCGTTCCGCCTTGGTGAGCGAATCATAGCCATTATCACGAGCAATATTGATGACAATATTGCGAATTATTGACCAGTTAGTAGCGGCATTAAAGTCTTTTAAGGGAGCGGTGTCTTCGCCAAAGATGACATCTTTAACCCAATGCAGGCGATTTTCAATTTCCCAATGTGAGCGAATCCCTTGTGCAAACTCATAAGCCGAGGTCAAGAGCGGGCTAATATAATAATTGGTTTGCTGATAGCGTTTTCCCTGCCGGATGCCGATGCGCTCGACACAAATCAAACTTTTGTTGCCCTACCCAATCTTTATCAATACCACTTAAATCGGTGAAAACATTGACAATCCGACAAGTGATTCGCCCCCGCTTTTTCTCAACATCAACAAAACGGTCTTCTGGCTGAGTCTGCTTGGCTAAAGTTTCAAGTTGTGCCAGCAATCGAGGTTGATTATCCTTAACAGTCAAGATATAGTCATTACCGCCTTCAATAATTAGTTGCGTAGTTTTTTTGGCAGTGCAGTGCATCCATAGTGAACACAACTCCTTCTAGTTGCAGTGCTTTGAGCAAAGTTTGAACAAAGGTCAATTCACCGCTGTTTTTCGATTCAAACTGTTGGGTAGCAAGCACAACAGAGAGTCGGCTACTGTAAACTGAAACCAAAGAAACGAAGTTTTGGTATGCCGTTCGTGACCCAGTTACAGTCCCCCTGATACTCTTACCATCAATCGACACCCACTCATTCGGTGAGGTAGGGAAAGTGCTACTAGCCCATTGCACCGAACTGTTCTGCTAGTAAATGAAAATCAAGTCGGTGCAGGATGCGGCGACTAGTAGTATCAGATGGCAGGCGAGTTACCGTTAACCCTAGCTTCTCGCTCAGGGCTTGGTAGTGGCGAACTCCAAAGTCTTCGAGTGCTTGGTAGCTCCGGCAGCCACTCAAGGTGCCCATGATGATTAACAGCAAGATCAACCATAACGGATAACGTCTACCTTGAGCAGATCGGAAATCCCTGGTGTTTTGAAGTGACTGGATTAAGTTCGCTCCCATCCTCAAACCTCCAACTTGCTTCTCCAGCCATTCTAATACTTTTCTTTGGAAAATGAATTATTCCTGGGACTACAACGCCGCTACTAACTGGTCTTTAGTCCGCACATTTGCTATCAATGCCGCTCGTATGGGTGGATATGATTCGCGAACCATTGCCGAGCGTTTTCTTAGCCATGACATCGATCAATTATTTTCCCTTATAGAATGAATTATCCCTGGGGTAAGCATTTGAAATGTTTTGTGTGGGCAATCGTAAATGCAGCCCTTATATTTGCTCTAACCATTCCTCCTTCACTGCTAGGTGAAATGGGTCAACTCAAAGAAGGCATAAATATCCGCTGTGGTTTGCGAATGCGCCGAATTTCTTGTAGCATTTCTAGGCGGAAGTTCATTAGTCCCGACCAAAAAAGCGCTGGCCTTTGTTAAGCCTGTTTGATAGTGGGGAGAGGACTCTTTATGTTGCCGAATTAATGTGCCGCTAGCAGCATAGCAATTGGCACAGCCTGTTGATGCTGAGGTTGAGACCACAAGGGGTTTATGGTGCAGTAGCATTAACAATGTTTTTAGCCATGACTAAACTTGCCTGACATTAAAGATAGTATTTAAACCCATAGCCGACGGTACAGCGTTACCGATGATTCTGTTATTGATATTCGTATAGGTTAGCAAGAGTGGAATTTGTCATAATACAATAATCTGGCAAGCAACAAGAGTTCTATCATTTTAATTCTCAATCTCTAGAGCGAAAGTGTCACGACGGTATGTAACCGTCACGCACGTAGGTGAATAAATTTCAATCCTCAACTCCGAGTTGGTTCGGCGTGGGCTGGTGGGGATTCATGCCTGACTCTGGCTGGTGGGACTTTCACCCACGTACAACTTTTGAGTTCAACCTGTAAATGACAGTAATCTGCTGTCAGGTTGGGTAGCTTATGTACGGGCTTTCACCGTGATTTAGCTACCAACGAATCGCACTATAATTCAACGTCTTTGCTTGTAGGGCTTGCTTATGGGTTTGCGGGGTTTGGGTTTTACAGCTACTCGTTTCTTGATCTCACCATTGACATAATCATAATTGCCAACAGGGAGATCCCTATTACGGACACATAAAGGCCCCTTTTGTCCAGGCACACCGTATATGTGTGCGCTGACATTGCTTACACAGCCACTTCGCTGCCAGTTACGATCTGCCAGAAACTGCTGCATGGTGTCTAACGCTGCTACCCGTTTCTTGATTTGACCACTAGCAGCATCAAAATCATACTCTCCCACAGGAAGGTCACTGTTGCGAACGCACACTGGTTCCTTTTGCCCAGCCACGCCGTATATGTGTGCGTTGACATTGCTTACACAGCCACTTCGCTGCCAGTTACGATCTGCCAGAAACTGCTGCATGGTGTCTAACGCTGCTACTCGTTTCTTGATTTGACCACTAGCGGCATCAAAATCATACTCTCCCACAGGAAGGTCACTGTTGCGAACGCACACTGGTTCCTTTTGCCCAGCCACGCCGTATATTTGTGCGTTAACACCGCTGACGCAGCCAGTTTGCTGCCAGTTGCGGGCTGTCAAAAAATCTTGTACAGCATTTGGTGCTTGGATTTGAATCTTTTCCCACTTCCCACCACTGTTTCGTTCGTATTCAACAACTAGTATGTATTCCCCTTCTTTGTTGTCTTTAGAAAATACGTTCACTTGCCATTCTCCTTTCAAAGGATCGCTAGCGCTGTTAAATATATCGGCATCTGGGACTTCTCGTTCGTATTGCTCACCTGCTAATGTTGTAGTATTAATTGTTACGTTAGTTAAGTCTCGATCTACTATTATTGGTTTACCTTGAGGAGGAACAATCGATAGAACCGGATTAAAGTTG
>DATNQH010000035.1:0-15056 GCA_036704105.1 Leptolyngbyaceae cyanobacterium
ACGTTATCGCTCTCTTGTCTTTGCTACCGCACAGAACGTTTGGACGACAAATCCTCAAGGCGAAGTTGTAGGGGATTTACCAATGTGGAGAGGAATTACTGGTCAAACTGAAGCAGAAATTCAAGGTTGGGGATGGCTAGAAGCACTGCACCCAGATGATCACGATCGCGCTGCAAAACTTTGGCAGAATGCAGCTGAAACCAAAAGCCTGTTTGAAACTGAATACCGAGTGCGGCGCTACGATGGTAGCTATGGCTACTTCACAGTGCGGGGAGTGCCAATTATGTCAGTAGATAATTCGATTCAAGAATGGGTGGGCATTCATAATGATATTAGCGATCGCAAACGGGCGCAGCAAGCCTTACAGGAAAGTTTTAGTATCTTATACGCTGTATTAGAAGGTACGACAGATGCTATCTTCCTGAAAGATCTCCAAGGTGTTTATGTGATGCTCAACTCCACTACTGCCAATATTATTGGTAAGTCGGTAGAGGAAATTGTCGGCAAGGACGACACAGAATTATTTCCCCCACATATTGCAGAGCGAATAATAGAAATTGACCGCAGAATTATTAGCTCAGCCACTTCTGAGGTGTTTGAGGAAATCTTACCAATGCACGGCGAATTGCGCACGTTTTTTACAGCAAAAACAGTTTGTCGCAACCAGCAAGGCGAGGTGATTGGTATTATTGGCGTATCGCGGGACATCAGCGATCGCAAGCTTGCCGAACAGCAAATTAAACAACTCAATCAAGACTTAGAACGCCGTGTTAAAGAACGCACGGCACAACTCGAAATTGCAAATAAAGAACTCGAAGCCTTTTCCTATTCAGTTTCCCACGATCTGCGCGCCCCCTTGCGCAGTATTGATGGCTTTAGTCTTGCCCTACTAGAATGTTATGGCGAACAACTAGATGATAAAGGCAAACATTACCTGCAAAGAGTGCGTAATGCCAGCCAAAGGATGGGGGAACTGATTGACGATTTGCTTCTTCTGGCGCGCGTCACCCGCAGCGAGATGCACTGCCAAACCGTCAATTTGAGCGAAATAGTGCAAGCGATCGCTCACAATCTCCAACACGCGCAACCAGAACGAATAGTCAAATTTATCGTCGCCCCTCAAGTCACCGCACAGGGAGATCCTAGGCTGCTAAGGATAGCGTTCGAGAATTTACTTAATAATGCTTGGAAATTTACCTCCAAAAAATCAGATCCAACAATAGAATTTGGCACTTTATCCCAGCAAGACAACACAACAGTCTATTTTGTCAGAGACAATGGAGCAGGTTTTGACCAAACATATGCCACTAATTTATTTGGGGCGTTTCAGCGTTTGCACACAGTAGATGAATTTCCAGGCACTGGAATCGGACTGGCAACCGTCAAACGTATCGTACACCGACATGAGGGTAGAGTGTGGGCGAATGGTGCAGTTGAGCAAGGAGCAACATTTTATTTCACACTCCAAAATTAGTTTGTCATTTGTCACTTGTCATTTGTTCAAAACTTTCACCTCTGGTCACTCACGGCTCGCCTCTATACAGACGCGATATATCGCGTCTCTACCACTCACCACTCGCCACTTACCTATTATCACCATGTGAAAAAGATGCACGCCAGCTTACTTTCAAATCAATTCAAATCAATAGAATTCATTAGTTTTGAAAATCTAATTTAAAAATAAATTTTGATTTAACTTGAATAATTAATATAAAACCATCCTTTTGGTGGAAGACAACCAAGACGACAAAGAGTTAACGCTGATGGCATTTGAGCAAAGTGGTATTAACAGTGAGGTAGAGGTAGTACGCGATGGAGCAGAAGCACTAGATTATCTATTTGGGACTGGAAACCATGCAGAACCGGACATTAGTAATAAACCAGCTGCAATTTTGCTAGATTTAAAATTACCTAAAATTAGTGGATTAGAAGTGTTACGCCGCTTACGTAAAGATGAGCAGACTCATTATCTTCCCATAGTTGTTTTGAGTACATCCAAGGAAGATCGCGACATAATTAATAGTTATAAGCTGGGCTGCAATAGCTATGTTCGTAAACCTGTTGACTTTAACGAGTTCTTGACGGCAACACAGCAACTTGGATTATATTGGCTCAGCTTGAATGAAACTCTACCCGATTGAGGATTGATTGGCAGTGACTAAACCCCTGCGTGTTTTGATAGTAGAAGACTCCGAGGACGATGCGGAGATTATTGTCTACCAACTAGAGCGCGGCGGCTACGCTCCAATATATCAGCGCGTTGACAATGCAGCTGCCATGAGTCTTGCCCTAGAGCAACAACAGTGGGATATTGTGCTTGCCGATCATTCTCTACCCCGGTTTAGCGGTACTGCGGCATTAGCTTTATTGCAGGAACAAGGGCTGGACTTGCCGTTTATTATTATTTCAGGTAGCATTGGCGACGAAATCGCAGTAGCAGCAATGAAAGCAGGGGCGCATGACTACCTGATGAAAGGGAATTTGTCAAGACTGATACCAGCTATTGAGAGGGAGTTACAAGAAGCAACTTCCCGACGGGAACGCCAGCGAATACAGTCAGAACTGAGGGAAAGTGAAGATCGTTGGCAGTTGGCGCTGCGCGGTGCTAATGATGGAATTTGGGATTGGAACATCAAAACGAGTGAAGTTTTCTTCTCGTCTAGATGGAAGGAAATGCTAGGTTATGCAGAAGACGAAATTGCCGATCGCTTTGATGCATGGGCAAAGCTAGTGCATCCAGATGATGCAGCGGCGGTAAATCTAGAGTTGCAAGACCATTTTGGCAAGAAAACACAGTTTTACAGCATAGAGCATCGCCTCCTTTGTAAAGACGGCAGCTATAAATGGATTCTGTCGCGGGGTCAAATACTGTGGGATGATGCTGGGAATGCCATACGCATGATTGGTTCACATACAGATATCTCTGCCACTAAGCAGATGGAGGCGAAACTACGCCAACAAGCAGAAAGTTTGGCGCAAGCAAACCGTCTCAAAGATGAGTTTTTAGCAGTCATTTCTCACGAACTGCGCACGCCGCTCAATTCGATCTTGGGTTGGTCGCAGATGCTTCGTAGCCGTAAATTTGATCAAACTGCTGTAGCTCGCGCCTTAGAAACTATTGAGCGCAATGCCAAGTTACAAAAACAGTTAATTGAAGATCTTCTGGATACATCCAAGATGATTCAGGGTCAGTTTAACATTCAGGTTTCCCATATAAGTCTTGTACCGATTGTTGAGGCGGCGATCGAGACGATACAAGCAGCTGCTCAGGCAAAAGCAATTGAATTAAACTGTGCGATCGATGATTCTGTAGGATTGGTTAATGGAGATGCTAACCGCTTACAGCAAGTTTTGTGGAATCTTGTATCCAATGCAGTTAAGTTTACACCAGCAGGTGGACGGGTGGAAGTCCGATTGTCAGCGGAAGGACAGAGGGGAGAGGCGAAAGATCAAAGGCTTGTGCCTCAAGCTTGTATTAAAGTAATTGACACGGGTATCGGCATCAAAGCCGAATTTTTACCTTATGTGTTTGACCGCTTTCGCCAAGAAGACAGCTCGACCACAAGGTCTTACAGTGGATTAGGAATAGGGCTGGCGATCGCGCATCACTTAGTAGAATTGCATGGTGGGACGATTGACGTTTATAGTGCTGGTGAGGGGAAGGGAGCTACTTTTATAGTACGGTTGCCACTACTTGAGGGAAGACAAGGAGACAAGGGGACAAGAGGACAAGGGGAGGAAAACATTACCTCTAACCACTCACCACTTAATGGTTTGCAAATACTTGTTGTAGATGATGATGCTGACAACCGCGAATTTATGGTTTTCGCTCTCACCACTTACGGAGCTAATGCGATCGCTACTGCCTCATCTGACGAAGCACTCAGAGCGTTACAACAGTTTAAACCAGATGTATTGCTCAGCGATATCGGAATGCCAGATGAAGATGGCTATGCTCTGATTCGCCAAGTGAGAATGCTCGATCATAAATCTGGCGGTAATATACCCGCCATCGCTGTTACAGGCTACACCAGAGAATCAGACCGCAATCAAGCTCTAACTGCCGGATTTCAGCTTCATCTATCTAAGCCAATTCAGCCGATCGAATTGGTTGCTGCGATCGCTAAACTCTGTAGACGAAATGCATTATTTCAAACCCCTATTGGGATTTCGACAAATCAGATCCCCAGAATATAAATACAATACCCCAACTAGGAGAAAGGATGAAGGATAATTCGTAATTCCTAATTATTTCTTCTCACACTTGACACTTTCTCCGGAAAGACGTAGCACTGCTACGTCTCTACTCATACTTCACACTGCGCTTACGCGCCGCTCCGCTAACACACTTCATCCTTCATTCTTTACTGGATGTTGACCATAAAAAGGTAATGCCTCTGACCAATGCGGGCGCAATCCTTGTTTCCAGTTTAGATCGGCTAGTTGTAACAAGGTGGAAACTGTTGCACCTAAACTACCCTCGGCTTTAATTAACTTATATGGCTTAGACTCTTCAGCCAGAGTTTTTTCCCATATTTCTGTTGACATGACTGTATCTGCTAGCAGAGGAATTAAACCTGCACCATCTGAGGAAACTTGATAAATGGCTGTAAATAGTTGAGCGCGTTGTGCAGGCATTTGTACAGCAACTACTCCCGCTTCACGAGCTGCCCAAGCTACAGCTGCTAAGGTGGAGACGGCAAACAAGGGAATATCCAACTGTTGAGCTAAAGTACGGGCAGTAACAACACCAATACGAGTACCCGTAAAGCCGCCAGGACCCTTCGCCACAGCAATAAAAGCTACGTCTGACCAAGTTTGTGGTTTGATAAATTCAGCTAAGTATTGATGCAATTGACTCGATAAGTCACGCCCCAAATTCCAAACTTGAGAACGGGTTTCGATCTCATTACTAATTGCCAACCCCAACTCTGGGGTGGTAGTGTGTAGCGCTAGGGCGTATTTATTCATAAAAGCGGCTAAAAAAGGTTGAAGGATGTAGCAAGCGCGATCCCGTAGGGGTAGGCTGAAGGATAATGTTAATACCTCATACTTCATACTTCATACTTTTCTTGCCTCGTTTTCACGTTGGTACTAATTCCCCCGGACGTAACTTCGACCATTTGCCCATTTCGGCTTTGAAACTCAGACAGCCCACTACATCCCATTCCATTTCAATTACATCCTCCATAGGACGGATATTTACATTGATGCTGGGTTCGTTTGGCTCAAAATCTGGTGTCTCTGTTAAGTGAGGTTGTTCATGCTGGTGTTCTACGGCATGATAGGTTAGGCAGCGATCTACATAATGGCAGTTCACGCAAATACACATAGAACTAACTCCACAGTCCTTTCTGCTAATTTAGCTTACGCTAGTTAGTTATTGGTTAGCTGCTGGGTTGATTTTTGTTGCGATGCCTAATTCTCTGTCAGTATTGTCTCCACAAACCTGGTGTTTCAGCTTGGAATTCCTGCCACAACCAGCTTATTTAGTTGGTGGTGCGGTACGAGATGCATTATTAGGCAGACAATCTGAGTATCTAGATCTGGATTTTGTTCTCCCGGATCGTGCAGTGGAGACAGCAAGAGTGATCGCGCGTCATTATCAAGCTGGGTTTGTCTTACTTGATGCTGATCGCTCTATCGCCAGAGTTGTATTCAAACACGCCACAGTTGATTTTGCTCTGGCATTAGGTGACAGTTTGGAAACCGATCTGCGACGGCGCGATTACACAATTAATGCGATCGCCTATAATCCTCATACTGGAGAAATCATCGATCCTTTGCAAGGATATATCGATCTGCAACAGAGTTTACTGCGGATGATCTCGCCAACCAATCTGCAAGACGATCCGTTACGACTATTACGAGCATATCGCCAAGCCGCCCAGTTAGATTTTGCGATCGAGTCGAATACTCATTCAGTTATTCGCTCTTTTGCCCCTTTATTAGGACAAGTTGCAGCCGAAAGAGTAAGAGTAGAATTAGGCTATCTTCTGGGTAGTGCTAAGGGAACGCAATGGTTACAAGCTGCATGGGAAGATAAGTTACTGGCAATGTGGTTTCCTAGTACAACGCGATTAGATCTACTAGCAGCCGTTGACTCAGCCGCCGCCACACTCTCGCAAACCTATCCTCAACTAAGCGTAGAACTTTACCAAACAGTACGCGATACTGTCAAAACCACTTGGTTAGCAACGGCAAAACTTGCTATTTTTGTCAACTCAAATCCAGAAACAGCGAAACTTGAGTTAATTAACTTAACTTACAGTCGGGCTGAAATTAAAGCTGTCACTTGTGCCCTCAAACTTCTACCACAACTTAAAGAAGTTTTGCCACAAAAGATGTCTTTGGCAGAGCAATATTTCTTCTTTCGCACAGCTGGAGTAGTTTTTCCAGTTGTCGTTGTGCTAGCAGTTGCAAACGGGATGAGTGTAGAAGCTATCTCACCTCTTATTAACCGCTACCTTAACCCTGACGATTTAGTTGCTCATCCCATAGCGCTAGTTACAGGTAAAGACTTAATGCAAGCCTTGAAATTACCCTCTAGTCCTCTTGTTGGCGAACTTTTGCTGCAAATTCAACTGGCTCAAATTGAAGCCAAAATCTCTACACCAGAAGAAGCGATCGCATTTGCTTCCCAACTACTTGACAATTTATAATACATATACTACATTAATAATACAAAGCAATTTACCAAATGCTTTTTTAGATTTTTCAGCGTGCTTACTAGATATGGAAGGTTCAACTTCTCCATGTGCAAAATCTTATGAATACAAATTATCAATTTTGTAGAAATGTACGCAGTTACACTGATACCAACCTGCTAACAAATAGATATCAAATTTGTCGGATATCTGTTAGTTAATGGATGTAAATAGCATCAGTTCCATTAATTTTGGATATTGATTTAAATCAAAAATCCGCTCATCCAAAATCCAAAATCCAAAATTATCATGTGGCGGGTAGCTCAGTTTGGTAGAGTGAATATCCTTGTTCACCCCTAGCCTGTAAAGGACGAAGAATCGAGGTTTATCGTGTCGCAGGTTCGATTCCTGTCCCGCCACACCAAAATTCATTGTCTAGAGACGCGAAATTGTGTAAAGACGCGATTAATTGTGTAAAGACGCGATTAATTGTGTAGAGACGTATCATGATACGTCTCTACAAGAGATTTATGTGGCAAATAGCTCAACGGTAGAGCGCCAATTTTGCCCGTAAGGGACGAAGAATGAGGGTTATCGTTTGAAACACGGAAAAACCTTATTCGCTGGAGATGCAGGTTCAAATCCTGCTTTGCTACACCAACTTATTTTCACAAGCCCTACACGAAACAATATCACGGGGCGGATCGCCAAGTGGTAAGGCGGCTGTCAAATACCTTGATCGCAAACTTGCCTGCAAAGGACGATGAATTGAGGGTTGTCGCAAACAGCCATTCGGGGGTTCAAATCCTCCTTCGCTCCACCAAATGTTTTGAAAACCTGGTAGGGGCGGGTTTTCCTGAATTTTATGTATAAACACAGACATTTCTGTTAAACCCGCCCCTACACAAAACCATTCATATGGCAGGTAGCTCAGGGGTAGAGCAATGGACAAAATCCTTAATTCACAACCTAGCCTGCAAAGGACGAAGAGTTGAGGGTTATCGTTACTCCACTGGTCGTAGGTTCAAATCCTGCCCTGCCATCTTCATTTTTGCCCGTAAGGGACTCATAAGCAAATGAATTATAAATTCTTCAATAATCAAAATACTGGTACACCACAAACTCAGTTTATACCTGGACGCGAAGCCGAGATGATCCGGGGACGTTCTGGCGGTTTTATGTTCGATGCTGGGATATGGCAGATGCTGCGGCGCTGCTTGCTGATTGGTACGGCAAAAAGCACATATTATGCCGGAAAGCAGGAATTAACAGAGGATTTTGTCTCGGTGTTGCGAGAAGCGATCGCATCCGACCCAGATCGTGTAGCCCAAGAAATCCTCTATGCTAGCGATGGACGCGCCATCAATAACAGTGCGCCAATCTTCGCTTTAGTATTGCTATCAATGGGAGAATCCTCCCAAGCCAAAAAAGCCTTTACAGAAATATTCCCGCAAGTTGTCCGCACTGGTAGCCACTTCTATGAATGGCTAAACTATACCAAGTCTCTACGTGGATTTGGCAAGATTGTGCGTGAAGCGGGTAAGAATTGGCTATCTCGCCAAGATGTCAAAGCTTTGGCTTATCAGTTGTTGAAATATCAGCAACGTCTAGATTTTTCTCACCGAGATGCTTTGCGGTTGTTCCACGTCAAGCCACCAACTGACGAACACCAACAGTTATTTGAGTGGGTAGTCAAAGGTTGGTCAGAATTACCAGCCGAAGTCCCAAATAATGCTTTGGCGCAGATTTGGTGGTATGAATGGCTAAAGCAGAATCCTGCACAAGTGCATGAAGCGATCGCTAAAGGACGCTTAACCCACGAAATGGCTGCACCTGTAGGTAAAATGGATAAATCTGCATGGCAGCTGCTGTTCGACGAAATGCCAATTGGGGCGATGCTACGAAACCTCGGTTCTTTGACTGAATTGGGTGTGCTGCAAGTTGCAAATACACGCCGCAATTTGGAGCGGGTTGAAGCTGTCTTGAACAACAGACAACATCTGCGTAAAGGGCGAATTCACCCGATTGATGTTCTCAAAGCTCTCAAGACATATCAATCTGGAGGGAAGCTAGGGCGTAGCCAGAAAACTTGGATACCAGTACCTCGGATTGCAGACATCCTCGAAAAAGCAGTCGAGTTGTCGTTTGATGTGCTGGAACCAACAGGTAAAGTGTTCATGCACGCTGTTGATGTTTCTGGCTCGATGTCGGGTGGCGTTGTGCAGTCAGTCGGACTTAGCTGTTGTGAAATTGCTACCACAATGGCATTAGCTACAGCTAAGGCAGAGAAAAACTACATGATTCGTGGTTTTGCTACTGACTTTTGCGACTTGAATATCACTTGCAAAGATAGTTTTAGTTCAGCTGTGAAGAAAGCTAGTAACCAAAACTTCGGCGGTACAGATGCATCTGTAGCTTACGACTGGATGATTAAAAACAAGTTCAAGGCTGATATCATCTGCTTTTGGACTGATAGTGAGTCGTGGGCGGGATACAAACATCCATCTCAAGCTTTGGCTCAGTACCGCGAAAAAGTCAACCCCAATATCAAGGCTGTGTATGTCACGCTTGCACCTTACCGAATTACACTTGTAGATCCTAAAGATCCGTTGTCTTGGGATTTGGGCGGATTCGATCCTGGTATCCCTCGTATCATCCAGATGCTGGCTACAGACGAGCTGTAAAACGATGAAGGATGTAGCTTCACATAGACGCGATGTATCGCGTCTCTACATACTTCATACTTCATGGCGGGTTTCCCTGGTTCAATCCTTGCCCTAACGGGACGAAGAATTTAGGGTTATCATTGGTAACGTCTCCACGACTGCGGGGACTTGCGGGTTCGATCCCTGCACCCGCCGTAACCTAAATATAGTTAATACGTAATGGGTAATGGGTATGCAATGAGATACCTCGTTTCCAATCACAAAAGCAAGTTCAGCGGCAATTTGCGTTAGTTCTGTTTGTATTCATTCTCACCTATAAACTTAACAGTGAGTCCATTCTTAAGTTATAAGTTGGGTGAAACATTAGCAGTTACTTTGGTAAGCACTAAGAAGAATCTAAAAAAATTACTGCTGTGTTGAATTATATATGAGTAAGGAGAAGAGCGATCGCGCCACAATCTATTCAACAATAGCGACAATCCAGCTACAAACAGACTTGGTTGGATGCTTAACAAGTTCGTTTATATCAAAACAGCTAAATGCCAGGTCATGACATCATTGTTATAGGAGCCTCCGCAGGCGGGGTGGAAGCGCTCAGAAAACTAGTCGCTAGTTTGCCTTCAAACCTACCAGCTGCAATCTTCGTTGTCATTCACATTCCACCTCATACCACGAGTTTTCTGCCCGAAATTCTCAATCGCGTCCAAAAACAACATAACGGTGAATCTTTACGGGCTGCTCATCCTCACAACGGTGAGCTAATTCAGCATGGGCGGATCTACATCGCATCGCCGGACTACCATATGTTAATCAAACCTGGATATATCCGTCTGGTGCAAGGGCCGCATGAGAATGGCACTCGTCCAGCGATAGATCCCCTATTTCGCACAGGAGCAAAGGCTTACAAACGGCGGGTGGTGGGTGTGGTGCTAACAGGTATGCTTGACGATGGTACGGCGGGGCTAATTGATGTGAAGGAGTTTGGTGGTGTGGCTGTGGTTCAAGACCCCAGTGATGCCCAGTATGAAGGGATGCCCAGGAGTGCCATCGAACAGGTAGATGCTGATTATATCCTGCCACTATCGTCTATAGCTCCCGTTTTAGTCCGTCTAGCTCATGAACCAGCGATTGAGGAAGGAGAAAAGCTCATGACTGACGATCGCGAAATTGAAATCGAACCTGATATTGTCGAACTAGATGGGGCGGCTCTACGCAACCAGGGTTCGCCTGGGACAAACACCAACTTGACTTGTCCGGACTGCGGTGGTGTTTTGTCCCAACTGCACGATCGAAATTTGCTTCAGTTCCGCTGTCAAATCGGTCATGCTTGGTCAGTATCTAGTTTGCAAGCAGAGCATTTCAAGCACGTAGAAAAAGCGTTGTGGGAGGCAATCCGTACTTTAGAAGAACGTGCAAAGCTGATGAATCAGATGGCTAAGAATGCGGACTCTAAGAACCGCAGCTTCTCAGCTAAGCGCTATCAAGATCTGGCACGAGAAGCCGAACAGCGCTCCGATATGCTCCGGCAAACGCTTTTTCAAGGGCAATTGCCTGCTGTAAATTCGCCAGAGGCAACTAACTTTGAAGCGAATCAGAATCAGACGGCTAACTTTAAGGTGGTAGTGCTGATAGCGGCAGCTGGTGGGTTAAAAGCCTTAAGCCAGATCTTGCTTGACTTACCACCGAACTTTAAGGCAGCCATCATCGTGGTGCAGCACTTAGACACCCGACCAGATTATAACTTGCTCACCGATACCCTGAACCGCTCCACAATCTTTCCACTAGTGCAAGCACAAGCAGGAGAGCTATTACAACTGGGATTTGTCTACGTTGCTCCCCTCAATTCCCACCTTTTTGTTTCCCCGAACGGTTCTTTTTGCCTTTCTGAGGCAGTCTTTGCAGGCATGGCGCAGCCCTCTGTTGACCTGCTGTTGCAATCAGTAGCAGCTAGTTTTAAACAGCAGGCGATCGCGGTAATCTTAAGTGGTACAGGTAATGATGGGACGATGGGAATACAGGCTATTCATCAGATGGGCGGTAAGGTAATTGCTCAGGATGACAGTACTGCTGAATTTTTCGCTCTACCTCAAGCCGCTATTGCCACTGGGAAAGTAGATTTCGTCCTTTCGATTGATGCGATCGCTTCCACTTTAGTTAACCTAGTGATGGCAGAAGTAAGCGAATAAACACCACATACCTAGTAACTGAGCTGTCAGCTTGGTAATGCGATCAAGAGGCGCTTAGCCGATTTTTGTTCGCTTCTTGCTCTCACAAGTTGAAAGATTGAGAATTACTTTGCTAGTTATTAAAACTAAGTAATTCTTTTATAAGTCTCAAATCGAAAGCCTGGACGCTCTTCTTTGCCTACTAATTCAAATTGATTACCAATTAAATGTTGGTATTCTGGAAAGAAAGTATCGCCGTCAAAATCTCCTTCTACCAAAGTCAATTCTAAAGTATCTGCTATTTCCAACGCCTGAGCATATATAGAAGCTCCACCAGCAATAAAGATTTTTTCAAGGTCTTGAGATTTTTGCAAAGCTTCAGAGAGCGAATTGAAAACAAGTACTTCTTCTGGGTAATTAATAGATTGTAATTCCATCTCAACTTCTTCTGGCTGTGAAGAAATCACAATAATATGATGATTTTTGAGCGGAGAGTTTTTTAGGTCTGAGTCCCAAGTATTTCGACCGACAATTAGTGTATGGCTAAGTGTTAATGATTCAAATCTTTGTGAGTCTTCAGGAATGTTCCAAGGCAACTCACCATTGAGGGCGATCGCTCGATTAGACTCAGCTAAAGCAGCAATAATAATAATTTCTGCCTTATTCATCAGATTCACATCATTAGGATAAAGGATCAAGGCTCAAGCCGCACCGCTATCAGCCATACACTATATTAAAGGCGATCGGGCTAAATTATTATACAAACAAGTAGTCGAGCTAAATCGTAAGTAATACGTGCGCTTTTTCGCGCATCCGAGTCGTCAAGAGAAACCCTTGTAACCTACTCTACTATGTAGAGCGTTGGCGGCTTCGGCGCAACAAGACAGCAGATCCCAACGTGCCAATGCCTACTAGTGTCCCAATCTCGCCTCCTGATTCTGGAACTGTCTCAATCGAACCAGTTATCACAGCCTTGCCGTTGAGGGAAAGGACACTTGGGTCTGGATTTAGCTGGTCAACTTCAGAGAAAGCTAGGGTGCCAGTAGCGCCCGTAAACAAGCCCTCACCACCTGTAATAGTTAAAGTGCCAGAACCATTTCCTATCAAATTTTCGCGATCGAATACAACACTGGCAGTAGCAGTTCCAAACAATTTGTTCTCAGTGCCTTCTCCCTGAAATACGATGTAGCCCGATGGTAGATCTTGCAAACCAAATGTCCCTGGATTTGTGTCAAAAGTGAGTCCCCCAGTAGCGGGGTCAGTCTGTGCGTAGACCAATCCTTGATATTGAGTTAAACCGTATGGGGCATCACTACTCGTAGCGAACTCAATTGATTGTGAAAGATCTGGTCCCAACGGTACGATGTCAATCGCCGTATCGTAGTTACCGCTAAATGGATAGGTAGTCTGCGCTTGCGCTTTCGTGGCACCAAGTCCAACACCAGCTAACGTAAGAGCTATTGAAACAAGGCTTGCAGTATACGATCTCTGAATCATTTGCGTTGTGACTCACTGACTCACTGATACTTGTTTACTTTTCATACCATGAATCTACAGCAATGTACTTGGGTTTTCTTTTGATAACTTCTTCAGAATTAAGACACTTTTAACTACGCTCTAGCAATCGATTTGTCATCCCCTGTATCAGTGGAGTTTTCCTGACTGCTTTCATAGTCAGAACTCAATCCTAACCCTAGAGGAGCGCGCTTTCTACACACTTCATCCCAGAAAAAAGCAAGTTTTCCGGGTTAGGTTAGCCATAAAATTGTTAAAATAATTAGTAAAATTAGCTACATTAATTTTTAACCCCTATCTACGTTCATCTGCTGTAAGACAGCTTTGCAACAAACCAATAGAAAAATTATATGGCAATAAATAGATTGAGCCGTAGTTCAAAAATTTGAACTCTGTTTAAAAGTTGACAGTAAAATTACTTAACTAATTAAAAACAATTATACATAGCGAATAGCGAAGCTCCAAGTTAAGTGTGAGCAAATAATTCATTTACTGCTTAAAGTTATGACTTTGACAGGGCCAACTGAATTCAACCTTAACGTTGTTAAATAGGAAACAAGAACAAGCTATGTCATATGATTACGACTTCTTTATTATTGGTGCTGGCCCTGGGGGATTAGCAGCGTCAAAACAAGCGGCGACTTACGGTGTTCGTGTTGCAGTTGCAGAGCAAGAAGCGATCGGTGGGACTTGTATCAATCGCGGCTGCATACCTAAAAAATTAATTGTATATGCGGCTGATTTTGCTCTGCAAGAACTAATAGCACCAACCTACGGCTGGAGTGAATGTAAAAGAACTTTGGATTGGTCGCGTTTGATCGAAGCAGTGCATCAACAAGTCGAAAAGCGCCACCAATCTTATCTGCAAACTTTCCAAAAAGCTGGAATTGAATTAATTCACGGTCATGCAGCTTTGATCGATCCACATACTATCGAAATTGATGGACGCAAGGTGACAGCTGACAAGATATTAATTGCTGTGGGAGGACACCCACTTAAACCCAAAATTCCGGGTATAGAACACGCCATGACTTCCCGTGAGATATTGCAACTTCCACAGCTACCAAAGCGGTTAGTAATTGTTGGCGGTGGCTATATTGGCGTGGAATTCTCCAGCATGATGAATGCTTTTGGTGTTGAAGTCACAGTGATGGATAGGGATGAGCAGATTTTATCGGGATTCGATCAAGATATCCGTTCTGGCGTGCAAAATGGTTTAAGCCAAAGAGGAATTAAGTTTTTTGGTAATACCACTGCCAAAGAAATCAAACGAGAATCGGGGGAGTTGCAAATAACTTTATCTGGTGACAGCAGCCAAACCATCACCGCCGACACTATCCTTATTGCTACAGGTAGAAGCCCAAATACAGACAACCTCGGTTTAGAAAACGCCAATGTTGAGGTGAGTGAAAAAGGCACAATTACAGTTGATGAATATAACCGCACTACTCAAGAGAATATATTTGCTGTTGGTGACTGTATTAGCAGAGTAGCGCTAACTCCAGTAGCAAGAACCGAAGGCCGTGCCGTAGCTAATATACTTTTTGGCAAGCGATCGCAAAAAATGGATTACGATTTTGTTCCCTCTGCTGTCTTTGCCCGTCCAGAAGCAGCCGCAGTGGGTATGAGTGAAGCCAAAGCAAGGGAAAAATTCGGTGAATCAGTGCAATGCTTGCGCACAGAATTTGAACCACTATTTTACACCATGACAGATCGAAAAGAGCAAGCGATGATGAAATTAGTGGTGGATGGAAATAGCGATCGCGTATTGGGCGCGCATATGGTTGGCGAACTTGCAGCCGACATAATTCAAAGTCTAGCTGTTGCAATTAAACATGGCATTACAAAGCAGGAAGTTGAGGCTACAATAGGCATTCATCCTACCACAGGTGAGGAGTTTTTGCTGCTGGAGTGAGTGGCGAGCAGCAATTCTCATTATGGAAATTCAACTGGAGTTGGGTGGGATGTACAAATCTAAACCATTGAGCATGAAGGTGAGTAAATGATCCCAACTATCAAAATACAGATAACGCGTTAAAGCCCGCAAGTCATCGAAGAAAGTC
>DATNQH010000036.1:0-3249 GCA_036704105.1 Leptolyngbyaceae cyanobacterium
CGTGTGGTAGTTCGCTCTCTTTTAGAGCTTGCTGTAATTGAGTGACTTGTGACGGCGTTAAAAAATTTTTAGCTGGCGGTGGCATAGTTGCTTTCAAGTAGTTATCTTCTTTATTATGCAACCTTTATGCCGATTAGCTTAAGCCGTTGCTTCCTCCTCAAAAGCCAACTGTCGGTCGTCCCAATAATGACCATCGCCAAACGAACAACGGGATGTTATGGATTCTCAGGACGGGCGCACCGTGGCGAGATTTGCCAGAGCGCTATGGAGCTTGGGAAACGGTATCGGGTCGGTTCTACCGCTGGCGACGCAGGGGCATTTGGAATCGGATTCTCCAGTCCTTGCAGCAACATGCCGATGAGCAAGGCAAGTTGAACTGGGAGGTGCATCATGTCGATGGCAGTGTAATTCGCGCCCACCAACACTCAGCAGGCGCAAAAAGGGGGCACTTGACCCAAAAAGTTTGCTGAACGAGATTGAGCAAGTGCAACAACGGGAAGCATTGGGACGCTCTAAAGGCGGTTTTAGCACCAAAATTCATCTTTGCTGCGATGGCAACGGACTGCCAATTACCTTTTTGCTGACGGTTGGAGAACGACACGAAACGGTGGTGTTTGAGCAGTTGATGGAACAGGGGGCTGTGAAACGCTCTGGTGGGGGTCGCCCTCGCTTACGTCCGCATCGCGTTGTCGGTGACAAAGGCTATAGCAGTGGGGCAATCCGCCGCTACTTGCGTCGTCGAGGCATTCGTCTCACTATCCCACGCAAGGACAATGAGAAACACCGGGGTCAGTTTGGCAAGGCGATTTACCGCACCCGGAATGTTGTCAAGCGCTGTTTCAATCGCTTGAAGCAGTTTCGCCGCATTGCTACCCGCTATGAGAAAAATGCTGAAAACTACCTCGCTATGCTGACTCTAGCTTCCATACAATTATGGCTTTAGTTTTAAAACAGTCCCTAGTGATTCAGAAACTGAAATTCAACTACTAACCTTAATTCCGCTGCCACACTTTGATGTAGTCAATGTCATAATAACTAGGAAACGGGGTGGTGCTATCGGGAGGAGTGTTTGTCCAAGCCGGACCTACTGCTAAATTAGCAACAATGTGCATAAGTTGTGCTGGAATGTTCTCGGCAACCTGATACCGCTTGCGCTCTACTCCATCTACATACCAAATTATACGATTTGGCTCCCATTGCATAGCAAAAGTGTGGTAGCGTGCGGAAAAATCAGGGCCGCTCCAGTAAGTGCCAGAGTTTCCATTGCCAGTATCGGTTTTGTAATGTACCGTCAAGTACACACCTTTGGGATCGTGTCCTAGGTATTCCATCACATCCAGTTCTGGAGGCCAAACGTTCCGTTGCTGTGGAATTAGCCAAAAAGCAGGCCACAAACCTTTGCCTTTGGGCATTTTGGCCCGCATCTCTACATAGCCGTACTGGAAGGCGTATTTATCGTGTGAGGAGATCATTCCGGAAGTGTAGTTATATCCGTTCACGCTGCGCTGCTGGGCGCGTAAGCGCAGCTTACCGTTTTGAACGATCGCCTCATCAGGTTGATACCATTGTGTTTCCATATCCCCATTTAGCTTGCACCCGCTTGAAGCCCACCAATAGCAGGTATTCCACTTATTGGTATCGATGTTTGCACCATTAAAGTCATCGCTGAATGTAAGTTTCCAACCGCTTTCAGGCGGATCGGCTCGTACAGATGCAGCATTCAAAAATATAGCCATGCCAATGATCGTTTGCAAAAATCCTATAGTACACTTAGTAAGCCAAAAATTGCGTTTCATAAACATGAAATCAGGCTTTCAAGCTAGCCTTATAAAACGAACTACAAATTAAAGTTAAGGCTTACTTTAATTTGTACCAAGGGAAGTTTTACTGATTTATGTCTATACGAAATTCCACTAATAATAGATATTTCTAACTATAATTTTGCTTAGTTACTATTACTGATAAATCTTGAATTAATGTATGTTTGTTATATAAAAACGAGGGTTATTCAGTGAATTCCACAAAGCAAGACCAACCTAAAATTAGACTAGCTTACCTAGATGGACTGCGTGGACTAGCTGCACTCTATGTAGTTTTGTTTCACGCTTATCAAGAATGTAGCGACATGGGGAAAATAGGGAGCATGTCACTTTTGCAAGATCTCAGATGGTAATCAGGTCATTGAGATAAGCACAACGATGGGCCAGGACTTGCGGGACATTTTCTTGTTTCCACTGTGCGCCGGAAATCTTGAGTCGCCGGTCAATTTGTTTGACGGCTGATTCGACAGCCCCAGAGCCAATTGAGCAAATCTGCTCGGTGTGGAAATACTCATAATTGACAATCCGATGACGATGCTTGGCGAGATACTCGCAGAAGTTATGCGCCTGTTTGAGAGAACAATTGAGAAACAACTCCAAAGTGGCATCAACTTGTCCTCGCCACAACAAAGTTTCCGCTTGTCGCAGCCGCTTGAGTGATCCTCCGACTTTATACAGGTTTTCCTTGAGGTGATACCAATCAAGGATTTCTAGTCGTTGGTCTGTTGGTGCCAGCTGTTTGATAATATTCCAAATCCCGTCATGACCATCACCAATACAAATGAGTGGTGCGGCCAATAGTTGAGTCAGTACCCACTCAATTAGGGCAGCATTATCCTGGAACCAAGCTGCTGTTGCTTGTCCATGCAGTCGCACCGCTTTATAATCTTTCCAAGCGCTGTCTTCACCCACAGGCGTCCTCAAGCGCACTTTCCCCCCGTCTACACTTAACTCTTTTACTTCCTTTCCCAGGGAAAGCAGGGGAAATTCTTGTCGGTGAACCAGCCGTTGCTGCGTTTTGGCTGGAATGCGTATACCTGTGAAAAACTCCACATCTAGAGCCGCATTTTCGTATGAAACATTAGCGCTGCTGCGCACGCAGCAAGCCTCCAAATATGGACTAATCTGAGTGCGAGACTTTACCTTCAGTTGCTGTGCTTGTTGACTACTGATAGGCAGGTCTCCAAGGATGCTTTTGAGATGTCGCGTCCGCCCTGACTCTGTTCCTGCCGCTGTGCGGATAAAAAAACACCAATGTGAGGGGTGACATGTTCTAACACTTGGTCACGTACAGTCTTTTCAATGCCTGCCAGGGTGGTTAACTGCTCTGGGTCTGCCTCTTCATATAGTAGAGTAGCGATCGCTTCGGCATGAGCTTTGATAGCTTTAGCTTTTTCGGGAGTCATAGCAGGGTTGACAGTGTTGAACG
>DATNQH010000037.1:0-3461 GCA_036704105.1 Leptolyngbyaceae cyanobacterium
GGCTTACCATGAAGTAAGCAGAGAAAATAATTTCCCACCATCGCTCAATCTCTTGATAATCAGTTACGCGGTAATCCGCCCATCCCAGTTCATTTTTACTTTGTTTAAATCCATATTCAATCCAAGTTCTCAATCCATAAGTATTGCCAACGTTTAACTGAATATCTCCGGGTAAATCAGTCATGATATACCAGGTTGTGTTTTCGGGAACTGTAATTCTATCTGTTGTGATTTCCCAGAAGCGAACCGTTCTCCGCTGCCCGAAGACTATCTCTCTAATAAATCTTGACTCAGATTTACCATTTGAGAAAACACGGTCGAATTTCTTCCATCGTGTATACCTGACTCTTGCCCCTGGCGGCATCAAAACACCGTGATTACTACGAATAGCAACAATATAGTTGAGATTATACTTGTCAAGAGCATTGATAAATTCGCTACTTTCACCATATAAACTATCTGCTAAAACTAATTCAAAATTAAAACCAATATCTCGCAGAGCTTCAATGATTTCTATTGCTAACTGGGGTTTGCTTTTATACTTGTCTTCCTCCTTCAATCGCTTCCTGGGTTTAAATACTTTAAATATTAGAGGAAAAGTTATTCCTTTGAAAATACCATAGGCATTCACTGAAACTATACCGTTTTCTATCTTCCCTAAGTTTCCTATGTACTGACGATCTACATAATCGGTTGTTGCTCCTTTCTTTTTGTCACCTGTTTCATCAATACAAAGAATGAATGATGCTCCACTCAAGGCTTTAAGTAGCAGCTTTAATCTTCTATTTCTTAGCTGTTCCACATCCCAAGGAGATTTTGATAAAAAATGCTGTAATGATTGACTATCGACCAATCCTACTGCACGAGCAATTGCTGGTAATGTTTTCCTTTTGATTTCAGAAATCATTCCCAAATGTAAATATTTAAAACACTCAAAACTTCTGACTTCTGGGAATAAATCTTGATACAGTTTACAGTATTCATCAATAAACGATACTGTTTCAATTGCTGGTCGCGCTTTGTGTTGCAGTACTTCAAGTGGTACAGCCATGATGACTTGCACCTTTCAACGTTTCAAACACACCCTTTCTTATATTTTACTTCTTGGAGAGTAACTAAAAAGGGATAAATAGCTGTTTGTGCGCCTTCTTCTGTAGTGAATGGAGCATCTGCTCCTCCCATGTCAGTTTTTATCCATCCTGGAGAATAACTATTAACTAAAATGTTTGTATTCTTTAACTCCTTTGCCAGCAAACAAGTCAGGCCATTTAATCCAAGTTTTGACAGTCTGTAGGAGGGGGATAGTGGATAACGCTCAATTGCTAATTGACTGAGGCTAGACATCTCAGTAGAAACATTAACTATTCGCCCATAATTGCGTTCCTGCATAATTGGAATTAAAGCTTGACAAATTCGTAACACTCCTAATGTATTAACACTAAAAGTAGAGAGAGCTGTATCTATTTTGGCTGTAAGAATACTACCTTCTTCTAGCTGTTTTGAGAAATTAACTCCAGCATTATTAATTAAGATGTCAAGCCTAGAATACTTTTGCTTTATAAAGCTAGCAAACTCGGACACGCTGTTATCATCGTTTACGTCAAGCTGATGATAATCAACTTCTAATCCTACTTGTGCCAGCTTTGTTTATGCCTCTAATCCTTCTGATTCACCACGACTAGAGATAATCACCTTAATAGTATCAATCTTTGCTAGTTGTCTAGCAATTTCCCAACCAAGACCTTTATGGCTGCCTGTAATTGTCGCAACTCGTTTTTCCATAGCAGATTCTATCTCCTTTGTTAGCTGCAAAAATTTCCCTGAGTGAACGTTCTAACTTTACTTACTGAGAAAACGTTTTTCTCATCATTCTCCGCTAGAGAATTTAATTATTAAGACTATTTCTATTTACCACATCTTGAAGTAATTTGAATTGCAAATCTATAAGCAAATACACGGTGTAAGCACTACAAATATAACTACTTGGTAAATTTGCCTTCACTAACCCACACGTAGAAAACAGAATACCTGTATAAGCTGGTAACCTATTAAAACTTAAGATTTTTTTCATTACGCTTGCATATGTAGAAACCATCCGTTTCAATCACCTCCCAGTTACTCTGCCTCCACTACACTACTTTCTGCTCTCAAGCTACAGTAGAGGTTGAGGAGCTGGTTGACTGACAAAACTGAAGGGGGAGGGAGGCTCAGCCCTTGGTAGAAGGGCGTTTTCGGTTTACTGTAAAAGTTACCACACCCAACAGTTAAACCATGCGAACCTCCCGCTTATATCATCAGCTGCAAAATCTTTTGGGTCAATCCATCCCCTGGGCAGATCAACGTCATTTTCAGACGCTGATCTGGATGGTGGTTGGCTTGGTCTGTAGCGAGTGCATTAATTTAACTAAATGGACGGTCTATGTCCGTACCCGTGCAGTGTTTGCTCAAAGTCATCAACGCCGATTCAGTCGGTGGCTCCATAATCCCCGCATCAATGTCCAACGGCTCTATAGTCCTTTGATTGCCAAGGCGCTAGTAGACTGGAAAGCGCCCAGTCTTATCTTGATTGAAGACACTTCTGTATTATGGAATAAGTTTTGTCTAATTCGATTGTCAGTTCAATATCGGGGCAGGGCAGTGCCTGTGGTGTGGCGAGTGCTGCGGCATGGCAGTAGTAGCGTTCGTTTGAGTGTCTACCAGGGGATGTTGAAACGAGCGGCGCGATTGATGCCTAGTGGCATTTGTGTCTGTTTTTTAGCAGACCGAGGCTTTGCCGACACCACCTTAATGCGTTACTTGCGAGATGAGTTGCGCTGGCACTTTCGGATTCGGGTCAAAAGCAACAGTTGGATTTACCCGGAAAGCAAGGGTTGGAAACAACTCAACTCTTATCACTTAGCATTGGGTGAGGTGGTGCTATTGCAAGGTGTGGTGTTGAGTAAAACGCATCGGCTGGGTGGACTTCATTTAGCTCTAGCACGCGATCCCCTCAGTCGGCAAGTTTGGATGGTTGTCTCAGATGAACCTACCACGTTGCAAACGTTCCGAGAGTATGGTGAACGATTTCAAATTGAAGAGGAATTACTCGACGAAAAATCGAATGGTTTTCAACTCGAACGCTCAGAAATTCGTTCTGCCCCTGCCCTTTCCCGTCTCTGCTTTGTCATGGCGGTTGCCACACTCCTTTTGACAGTACAAGGACAGCAAGTAGTTGCCACCGGAAAGCGCCGCTGGGTGGATGCTCACTGGCAACGGGGCAACAGTTACTTGAGAATTGGTTGGAATTGGCTCAAGGGAGTCCTGCATCAAGGATGGCGATTATTTCTGACAATATCCTTGAACGGATGTGCTGATCCTGAACCTGCATCTGCCTCGAAAAAGCAAACCCAAAAGCAGTTGGAGCGAGAGTTTACTATCAGATCCTACAAGTTTAGTTCTTGAGTTTTGTCAGTCAACCAGGT
>DATNQH010000038.1:0-2946 GCA_036704105.1 Leptolyngbyaceae cyanobacterium
CAAGAGTAGGCTCAAGCGCACTGTTCCATAGTTTTCCTTAGCTGCTTGATGGAGAATCTTGTCGATCAGCCAGGTTTTGCCCATCCGCTTCGGGGCTTTAATTCGGAGCAGGGAACCAGGTTGCAAAATTGTGTCATAGCAACGAGATTCGATGGGAGGACGCTCTACATAGTTAATGACTTCTGATTCTGGCTGCTCTTCAGGGGTTAGAGGAGCATCCTCATCTACAATTGAGGACGAGTTATTATTGCCTTGAGAATCAAAATCGGCTATTTCTTGCAAATCTAGCCCTAATTTTTGGCAAATCTCATAAAAATTCAAATAATCAACAGGTCTGCCATTGAGAAAGTTCCAGACAGTGGCTTTAGATAGCTGTAAACTCTCAGCTAGATCTATCTGACGGGCAAAACCATTACGCTTGAGAGCTGATTTAACCTGTTGGGTGTACTGAGGGGCAACTTTTAGCGATCGCGACATGACTGCTCATTGGACAAAGCTCCCAAAATCATAGCCTTCCCCTCCTGTCCGTTTTGGAAACCAGCATTATCTCAGCAATAACTTAGTCATTCGCTACAAAGTGAGCATAACTCGAACCAAGTTAACTGTTTCCTTGTCCTGAACTCAGCAATGCGCCGAGTTTCATGGGGTTATTGGAGTAAAGGACAAGCCCATGAACAAAAATCAACAGAAAACTAACAAGGACACCTTGGTAGGGTTGAATAAAAAGGGGGAAGTAGTAGACATTAGTAAATCTACAGACTCTAATAGCATTCATCAGGAACGCATTCATCAGTCTCGCGTTAAATTTAACCTTGCCATTACCCTAATAGACCTCTCCAAAATATAAACTTCAGCCTAAAGTTAGGATAGTAAACAACTTTTCGGACAACAATGAACTCCGGTTAGCTGCTGTCAAATTCACTCCCAATAGCTGGCTTTGGCATTGGGGCGAACAAAAGAAGGCTTCCATTCCTGTATAATCAGCCCTGAATGACTCCAACAGTGTAAACAAATCCCGGTCAAAGCAGTGGGTGAGTCCCAGTTCCTTTCTTGAGGGAGGTGAAGCCTGATGTAAAGCCATTACTGGCGAGGAGAAGAGAAAACTTTAGTAAGAGAGCGTGAGACTCCAAGCACCTTGGTGCAGGAAAGCAACTAACTGAGGATAATGAATACAATCTTGAACTATATCGAACAGCATCCCCAAGAAGCTGTACGTTTAATCGGTTTGAGCTATGAGCAATTTAAAGATGTAGTCACCCAAGCCGAATTACAGCACCACCATCAGCTTGCCGAACAAGAAAAAACGAAAATTCGGCTGAATAATCAGGGTGGAGGACGACAAAGACAGCTCTCGGTTACAGAAGAGATTCTTTTAACATTAATGTACTTACGACATTCTCTAACATTTCAGCTAGTCGGGGTACAATTTGGGGTAAGTGAGTCGAAAGCCCATACCACGTTTCACTACTGGATAGTCATACTCAGAGAGCTTTTGCCAGCCAGTATACTCGAACAAGTAGAAAGACACTCAAGTAATTCTCAAGGGGTTAAAGAAATTCTTGAACATTTGGAGCAGTTAGTAGAATTCGCAGAGGAAGAATCTTTACAAGAGATTCTCTCCAAGTTAGAGTTGCTAGTGGATAGTTACGAGCAACCGAGAGAAAGACCCAAGGATAACCAGGAACAAAAGAAATATTACTCTGGAAAAAAAAAGACCATACCTTTAAAAATCAAATCATTACTTTACCAAGAGGGAAAGACTTAGTAGATGTCCAGGTAGGAGAGCTAGGCAAGACTCCTGACATTACAATCTTCCGAGAGCAAAAACAAGCCTTTTCATCTACCCAGCCATTTCAGGGAGATAAAGGATATATCGGCGACCCTCAAATTAAGACGCCGCACAAAAAGCCGAAAAATCAAGAGCTGACTTCCGAGAAGAAGCAAGAAAACAAAGCCTTATCTTCCCAACGCATTTTTGTCGAACATCTAATCAGACTGATTAAACTATTTCGGGTAGCGAAAGAAAGATTTCGTCTAGATGTTGTCAATTATAAGCTAGTAATTCTGACAATTTGTGGTCTAGTACGCTTAAGAATTGGAGCCTTGAATTTGGCAGTTGAGACTCAGCCGTCAGCCCGCGCTGAAAAGGCTCCTAACAATGAGTAGATTTGGGAGAAATTACTAACGGTAAGTAACTGAAACACCCTTATTTCCGTTGAATCAGGCGGGTAGAGCCATTTGCATCAAATCCTTAAAAAGCCGATGCCGACAGGCATCTGGCTTTCTGGAGATGTCTAATAGGCTTAGCCAAAGGTGCCCGTGGTATGTTGCTGCTAGCTGACGGACAAACCTATTCATACACGAGTAAGCAGGTAGGACTGAGTGAACCTCATCTACGCAAATGGGCTAAACGCTTTATAGAGTTGGGAGTGCGAGGACTCTACGACAGAAAAAGGCCGGGGCGTCCCCCGTCTTTTTCCCCCTCAAGTGGCATTGTATCTGGTGAAGTTAGCCTGTGAGCTGCCTGATGGCCAAGGGCGATCGCTTTCGCAATGGGATAGTGCAGAATTAGCCCGTCAGTTAGTTACCTGTGGGGTAGTCAGCAGTATCTCTCCACAGACGGTGAGGCGTATTCTGTCTAGTCATCAACTCAAACCGTGGCGACATCATCTGTGGTTATCGCCCAAAGTGCCACGAGATGCAGTATTTGCCCATTCCATCCGCGAAATTTGTACTCTCTATACGCGCCAACTGGCAGCGCACGAAATGGTGCTATGTGTAGATGAGAAAACCAATCTACAACCTCGTCCTCGAATAGCAACGACCAAGCCGGCAAAACCGAGATGGCCTGTGCGGGTCGAACATGAGTATCAGCGCCAAGGAGCGTTGAATCTGTTTGCAGCTTTTGACACCCGTACAGGTGAAGTTTGGGGTCAGACTTATGAA
>DATNQH010000039.1:0-15595 GCA_036704105.1 Leptolyngbyaceae cyanobacterium
GTGAAACAGATTGATAGACGTTTGAAAATTTCTGGGGCGCAATGGAAGTCTGAAAATGTGAATCAAGTATTGCAACTACGCTGTGCTTATCTGAATGGTCTGCTCACTATATGAGTATTTTCGCCAAAGTGGGATGCTCCCATAGTAAGTGATTCGTGTTGAGTAGGTGCGGTTTGGACTTGAGACACAGAAGGTAGAGTAGACATCGATGGCGCAAAATTTCTGGATGCGTTAGACAGCCAATTTAACCGACCTTAAGCTATCTTAAATAGTATAAAAATACTAAACAAATTCTGACACGAGGCGATCGCAAGCTTGGAAATTGAAACGCTTCCCATTAGGGAGAGCAATATAGAACATCTGAACCTGGAAAAGAGTGCCTGGTTTCGCTGCCAACTTACTGCTTGGGCAATTGAACACCTGCGGGATTTTCCTTGGCGACGCACTTTAGATCCATATGCTATCTTTATTGCCGAATTTTTGCTGCAAAAGACTGGTGCTGCTACAGTCGTTCCCGTTTACAAAGCTTTCTTGTCAAAATACCCTACTTTAAAAGCTCTAGCAATAGCGCCAGTAGAAGATGTCGCCTATCTGTTGCAACCTCTCGGTCTACACTTTCGAGCCGAGCGACTGTGCCAGTCAGTGCAGGTAATGGTAAAGTCCTGCGAGGGAAAAATTCCTGATGTAGAAGACCAACTGCTTGACCTGCCCGGAGTTGGTAAGTATACGGCGCGATCCATTTGTGCAAACGCTTTTAACCAACCGCTAGCTGTACTCGATACTAACGTTGCCCGTATTTTAGAGCGCTTTTTTAGCTTGCAGGGTAATCGAGTCAAATCTCGCTGCAAGAGTTTATGGAAAGCAGCAGAGCAGGTAGCTCCTCAAACAGATGTCAGTAAGTGGAATCTGACGCTGCTGGATTTTGGCGCAATGGTCTGCACTGCTAAAAATCCTCGTTGTACCCAGTGTCCGTTGCAGCAGCAATGCTCCTACTTAACAATATCGCTTTGATGTCCTTACCGTGCTATAACAGTTTGCTACTTAGGGAAAATTTATCAGTATAAGTGTACTAAATAGGAATGCATATTCTCTGGTTTCGGCGGGACTTACGCTTGAGCGACAACGAAATCGTTACTCTAGCAGCAGCCGATAACGCCCAAGTTTTACCCTGCTTCATCATCGATCCCTGGTTTTACCAGCAGCCTGACGTAGGTAAAGCAAGAGTCAAGTTTTTATTTGAGTCGCTGGAAAACTTAGATCGGAATCTCAGGCAGCGTGGCAGTCAGCTTTACCTATTTGAAGGTAACAGCATAGCCGTACTGCAAGACCTTACCAAAGAGCTGCTACAACAGGGGGATAGCCCGAAGCTATTCTTCAACCGCGATGTGCAGGTGGAATATGGCATCGAACGCGATCGCAGAATCATCGACTTTTACCGCCAACTCAACCTTGACTACCACTTGGGTCTAAGCAGTTTTCTTCAAACTGATAGCTGTTGCCGCGACTCTTGGTTTAACGAATACTACACCTACCAACGACAATCACTATATCTCACACCTGCACAAATTAATACGCCACAATTAACTTTCAACTTGCCACAGTTGACATTTGATGAATTAAAACATAAGTATAGTCAGTTTTGGCAGGGAGATAGCAAGTACTTCGCTGGAGGAGAAAGCGCTGCTTTCGCCACATTGGACTCATTTCTCAAACAAAGGTTTCATGGCTATCACTGGAAAGTGTCTCGTCCTTGGCTGGCGCAAAAGGGTGCTACTTCCCACCTCTCGCCCCACATAGCATTTGGCACGATATCAACAAAGCAAGTCTATCAAAGCACCAAAGCTAGAGCAGCAGAGTTAGCCAACCAACCCAAAGCTGAATTCTCCCTCAAAGCCTTCCGCGATCGCTTGCGGTGGCGCGACAGTTTTACCCAGCGACTTTACCACCATCCCGAACTAGCACACACCAATCGCTACCCAGAATTTGACGAGTTGTATTCGCTCCTTGAGTTGAAACCGGAAAAGCAAGAGCTATTCCAAGCTTGGCAAGAAGGACAAACTGGCTTCCCGCTGGTAGATGCCTCGATGCGACAGCTCTTGGCAATGGGCTGGATGAATTTCAGGATGAGGGCTATGTGCGCTACCTTCCTTACCATCAACTGCGGTATTTCCTGGCATCATGGGGCGAGACACTACATGAATTATTTGATAGATGGCGACTTGGCGATTGATAACTGGCAGTGGCAGATGCAAGCAGGAGTGACTAATCCGCTGTCCGACACCTTCCGCATTTATAACCCTAATAAGAATATTGAAGATAGGGACTCCGACTTAAGGTTTTTATACCACTGGGTTCCAGAATTACGAGGTTATAGCTTGCCTGAAATCCTGAGTGGAGCTTATCAAGGTGAAAGTCATTATCCCGCACCCATATTGAATTGGTCGCAAACTCGGAAAGCCAACGGCAAAGTTGTCTCAGATCTGCGTAAAAAGGTGAAAGAACGATTGATTGCGGAAGGGGGCGATGAGTACGAGGGAGCGATCGAAGCTAAGACTACGGTAGACAAATACTGGGAAGTGAAGGATAAACAGTATCAGGAGTACAAGCATAAACAATCGCAGAAGCGTGAATTAGTTATAGTTTGTTAAGGTTTTGTGGGAGAGAAAAGCACTAATTGAATCAAAGCGATCGCTACCTAATTAACCAACAGTGGGGTACAGGCACATTCAAATATGCCGCCGCTGGTCTGCAATTCACTATAGTCAGGGAAATTGCACTCGCGTCTAAATAATTGGTATATCCTGTCAACAAGTCGTGAAGAACGCAAACCGCATAAGCGCATCCTACTAATGAGCGATATAAGATTAATCAACCCAGTTCAATGAGCGGTTGACAGCTTTAAGCCAAGTCGCAAAATTAGCCTGTGCCTGAGTAGCTTTAGCTGTTGGCTCAAAAATCTTGTCAATTTTGCGCCCATGTACCAATTTGTCATAATCAGACCAGAAGCCCACCACCAGTCCAGCACCAAAAGCTGCACCAGTAGCTGTCGCCTCGCAGACAACGGGGCGCTCAATCGGAATACCAAGGACATCAGCTTGAAATTGCATTAAGAAATTGTTTTGACTTGCACCACCATCAACTTTCAAAACCTCAATCGCCTTGGTGCTATCTCTATTCATTGCCTCAATCACTTCTTTAACTTGATAGGCGATCGCTTCTAAAACTGCTCTGACCATATGCTCCCGCTTGACACCGCCTGTAATCCCAAAAAAAGCACCACGAGCATTCATATCCCAACGGGGAGCGCCGAGTCCGCTCAGTGCCGGAACGAAGTAAACACCATTGTTGTCGGCTACTTGAGAAGCCAGTTGCTCTGTTTCTGCCGCTCTCTTAATTAGTTTTAGACCATCCCGCAGCCACTGAATACAGGCTCCTGTCGTAAACATTGCTCCTTCTATGGCGTAACTTGCCTCTGTCGTTCCATCTGCTGCTGCTCTAGTCCAGGCAACTGTTGACAAAAGCTGGTGATGCGATCGCGTTAAAGAGTTGCCTGTATGCGAAATTAAAAAACAGCCAGTGCCATAGGTACATTTCACCATACCGGGGCGATTGCAGCCGTGAGCAAATAACGCTGCCTGCTGATCGCCAAAAACCGCCGCAATTGGAATGGCTACACCTAATAACTGGCGGTCTGTCTGACCAAATATTCCTAAACTTGGCTGAATCTGGGGCATCATCCGCGCGGGGATACCAAATAAGTCAAGCAGCGTTGTGTCCCAATCCCTATCAGCTAGATTCATGAGCATGGTACGGCTGGCATTAGTGTGGTCGGTAGCATGGACTTGTCCACCAGTCAAATTCCACAACACCCAAGTATCAACCGTACCAGCTAGAACGTTATCGAAGTTAACATTGCTGCAAGATCGTTGCACCTCTTCTATTAACCAAGCTAGTTTAGTGGCTGAAAAGTAAGCATCCACAACTAGTCCCGTGCGTGACTGAATTTCCTTTTCATGACCAAGCTCTTTTAACCGACTACACAATGGAGCAGTCCGGCGGTCTTGCCAAACAATCGCATTATGTAGTGGTTTGCCTGTCGTCTTATCCCATAATAAACAGGTTTCACGCTGCACTGATAGACCAATCGCCGCCACCGAAGATGCCCTTATGCCTGTATTTTGTAAGACTTGCTGCAATAAAGACTGGGTAGACTGCCAAATTTCATCAGCGTTGTGTTCTAACCAACCAGGTTGGGGATAATACTGCGTTAGTTCCTTATAGGCAAGACCTGCTATCAACCCTTGAGCATCAAACAGAACCGCACGGCTCCCTGTTGTGCCAAGATCGAGCGCTAGGACGTATTCATGCGCGTTTGTCTTCATGATAAATAAAGAGTTTTTAAAAAAGACTTTAAGCTAACGTTCTCATTTATTTGTAACGAGGCGATAACTACTTTTTCATTCTGCTCGATCCTGGGATCTTCTATGTCTGTACGGCGCGGTGTTTAGTTTCTTCACTAGATGCGACAGTAGCGAGAAGTCGTATCCGGTGAAGAATGTCCCATTAACTTTTGTACAGTAACAATATCAACACCAGCATCTAACAAGTTACCAGCAAAAGTCCGCCGAAAGTCATGGAGAGAGAAAGAAGCATTCTCTGCTCTCTTTGCTCGTTTTTGCAGCAGATACAGTAACGCTTGTGGCATGAGCCGCTGTAATACTACTCTTCCAGTTTTGTTAACTTTGCACAACAGAGAACCAGCTGCTCGACCTCTAATACCGATCCACTCTTCTACCACCCCAATCGCCTCTTCTGGCAGATACACCATGCGATCTTTGCCTCCCTTCCCAGAGCGCACGAGTATAGCCCCAGTGCTGAGGTCAAAGTCCAACAAATCCAAGTTCACCACTTTGCGGCGACGCAGCCCCGACCCACGCAGGATTACTAGCATCGCGGTCAGGGGTGGCGGTGTCGTTAAGACCAGGGAGGTGGCAGCGCTAGCGAGCATCACTTATTAAAATCTGCCTTCAAGCAAGTGATATTCTGACAAGTATTTCTGCCATGAAAGTAACCCCGCGATCGCATCTACTAGGGCAGGTACAACAAATCTGGAGGGCAATGTATCACCTATTGTCAGCAAGACAGTTGACCATAAGTTCCCTAGTAGTAGATTGATGTTAATTTTTATTAAAATAGTTAGTATGCTTGTTCTTGCATAACAGATAAGTTGATTGAGAGATTATGCCTAGATCGAATACCCAGCAGAGCGATCGCCTCTGTACTACAAAATCCCCGTCTGCTCCAAAGTGGAAAATCAAGCTGCTGTACGACGGTGAATGTCCGTTGTGTATGCGAGAAGTTAACTTTTTGAGAAAGCGAGATGCTGGTCGGGGACTCGTAGCATTTGTAGACATTGCAGAAGAGAATTACAATCCTCAAGAGCATGGTGGAGTTGACTATCAAACAGCAATGGGGCGAATTCACGCCGTTCTTGCTGATGGCACGATTATTAAAAACGTGGAAGTCTTTCGCTCGGTTTACGAAATTCTGGGGATGGGCTGGATTTATGCAGTGACAAAGTTACCCATCATCGGTGCGATTGTCGATACTGTGTATAGAATTTGGGCTGACTTGCGGCTTACCCTGACGGGACGACCGGATCTAGCGACGATTGTTGCCTCTCGGCTTCATCGGATTGAGTGCAAGACACAGGGGCGCTGTCAAATCGAATGAGTGCTATGGAAACAGCGACGTTTGGAGCCGGATGTTTTTGGCTCGTGGAAGCTGCTTTTCGTCAGGTAAATGGCGTTGTCTCAACCTCTGTTGGCTACATGGGCGGACATTTTGAAAACCCAAGCTATTTAGATGTGCTGTCTCGCATTACCGGACACGCCGAAGTTTGTCAGGTAAAGTATGACCCCTTAGTGGTGAGCTATGAAGCGCTGCTTGATATTTTCTGGAGCATCCATGACCCGACGAGTTTGAACCGACAAGGAGCGGAGCGGGGGGAGCAGTATCGTTCGGTAATTTTCTTCCACACATCCGAGCAGGAGCAAATATGCAGACAATCTAAAGAGAAGTTGGAACAATCGGGTAAGTATGACAAAGCGATTGTTACCAAAATCCAAAGAGCTTCAACTTACTGGCTGGCAGAAGAGTATCACCAGCAATATTTTGAGAAGAAAGGGCGGCGTTAAGGCGTGAGCGATCGTCCTCTTATACTTACTCCAACTGCAAGAGCAGCCGAGAGCGAGATACTCTGCACCTAATTACTTGATCTATTAGTTACACAATCAAAACCTTATCTTTTTGCTCATAGCATTTATACTAATAGGCATTAAAAGAAGGTTTCTTACTGACTACTGGTAGTCGCTAGTTGGGAGGAGATCTGAACAAACCGCTAATTCTAGCGAAACAACTATTGCCCCGTGTTAATTCAAAGAGTCATTGAGAAGTTTCAGGGCTTGCTCAACCAGTTTCCTTATGCCCGCAGCATTGTTAGCAGCATAACTCCCACCTTTGCTTTTGGACGCGATCGCTTTCTGTAGGAGTGCGCGAGCTTTTGCTTGAGATGCTTTTAACCGCTCTATCTGGTCTTTGTTGTCTTGTGACAAGTCAGAGAAAGTAGTAATAAATAATATCTATTTTATTGCCCTGTAACAAGTTAATATCCTCACCAGCATCTAGCCTTCTACCAATTTGAAGCAGCTGATTGGCTAGTACTTCAGGCACTCTGATCGTCCTGGTTTTACCAGATTTCCACTTGGGTTCGATCGAGTGGTCTAGCGAGCCATCCTCTTTGCGAGGTCTAAGTCCACCTTTGGGCATAAAAGCTCCTATTACTAAGCTATTGTCCTGACACGGCACAATAGCTTAAAAACTCCTACTTATAATCTAATTTGTGTTGTCTTGTGGCCAGACAATAATTTCAGGCTTTATAATCTCGGTACATCCGCGCCAGTCCTTCTAAGGCTTCGGCGATTGCCGAAAAGTCGGTATCTCCATAAGCAAGGCTTGTGAACCCAGGATGGTCTGAGCCAATACCTCTAGCACTGGCTTGAGCTACCCAGCGCCCACCCTCCTGTGGCAGCACTGTTACAGCCATCATTGTTGGAGCAGTTCTATCTACAGGTGGGATGGAAGGCGTTATCCTAGTTTGCGATTCAAGCTCTACATTCGGCTGCAACGGTTGCTGTTGAGGCAAAGTAGATAGCTGCGTAAGAATTCTCTCTTTCAGTTGCTCAATGGAAACACCGAGATTTTCTAAAATTCTTGATGCGTACCCAGGCTCCGAATTTGCGATCGCTAGCAGTATATGTTCTGGCTCTACCTTCATTCGTTGGGAGTGGGCTGTTGAAATCGCCTGCTCTAAAGCGCGTTTTGCCTTTGGCGTGAAAGGAATTTCAACAGCTACAAACCCTGAACCCCAACCGATAATTTTCTCTACCTCTGCTCTGGCAGCCTCGAAAGTCACACCTGCTGCTGAAAGCAGCCGAGCTGCACCATTGTTTGTACCAAGCAAGCCAACCAAAAGCTGCTCTCTCTCAATTCTCCTTGAGAATTTGTACTCGTAGTGTCACAGTAGTATTTATGGTATTTGCTTGCTCGTATCATCGATAAGTATTTCATGAACGAGTAAGCTTTTCCTATTTAAGAAAACTTTTGGGTAACCCCTGCATCACCTGCCTACCCATTTCACTATGTCTGATGCGGGGGGCGGTCGCCAGACTACTAACTCACTACTCATTCATTAAAAGCTATAATCTCCATCTGGTATCGATTTCCGCTTTTCTTAATGGCATTCGAGCTAAGGACTTTAAACTCGGTAATTTCCAATCTCTAACTGTCACATTTCAGTCAATTACTCGCTTTCCGTCAAACAGTATAGTGTTTCCTACTTTATAATACTTGCATAATTTCATTCGCTCACCTGAAAGTTCCGTAGATTCTTTTTAAGTTTACCATGAACGTATTTTTTGGCTTGCTTTATAGCACTTTCGTAACTTCTTTTTTCCTCAAGCCAAACGCAGTTTTCCCCACCAGGAAAAGCGATATATATCTTGTATAGTTCGCAATTTGGTAGTACCTTTATCCAATACCCACGATACCAATATCCTCTCATCACCACATCTCCTATAACTTCTCAAGACTTAACACAGCCAAAGTTTTACTCGCATTAGCTAGGAACTTAATAGTACCATTGCCATGCAAGCTAATCCAAGTCCGAACCAGTGCAAAGAAGTTAAGGCTTTATGAAATATGAAACAACCAATAATTATGGTAGACGCGGTAGCTAGCAGAAGCCAAGATGCACCCATGATTGTGATTTCATTTTTGTCTTGAAGCGCAGGCAACCATGTTAATGCTGCAATTGAATAAGATAAAACCACTACTACAGAAATACGAACACTTGGATTTATAGCCCACAGTTTAGAAAAATACTCTCATCCAGCATAGGAATAGACAGATAGTATTAGCCAAGTGAAGGGCGGAAATACGACTGAAAGCTTTGAGCATTTTAGTGAAGAGGTCGCATTAGAATGCCTTGAAGTTCCATGACAAAATTAAAGCTGGGTTTTCGTGTGTGACCAGCTTAAGAATGCTACTAAGACGGCTTAGCAATTAATCCGCTGTTGAATTTGATCTCAACTTCTGTGCGAGCGCTTTGCCAGGAAATCGAGTAAAGCTAGGGTTTTAAGAGACACAAAAGTTTTCCTGTTTTGTGGCTGGCGCTCGAAGATTTATACCAAAAACAGAATTGAAGAAACTGGCACCTCAAAAATTTGTCCATAGCGCTCCAAAATAGCAAGTGATGGGATTTTCTTGCCCGATTCAATTTCTGACAAATATGATGAGGATGTTTGTAGCTTTTGCGCCAGTTATTTTTGGCTGAAGTTGTGGCAATACGGTTCGGATAAGAAGCATACTTATGTTCAATGGACGCTCGTGACAAGGGGCTGGGGGGACAAGGGGAAAGAACGAAGTTTATATCCGCTCGCGATCGTCCCGTTGTCCCGGTAATGTTCTAAACTTGTTGTTTTTGAGAATTAGTGTTTGAATCGAAGCATCCACTACGAAACACGAGGGCGATGGTTCTTGAACCGATTCATTGTCCGGGCTGTAATGACGCGCTCGCAGTCATCAAGCACGGTAAAACACCTGATGGGAAACAATGCAACATGAGCCAAAATCCCAACTGAGATCGTCGCACCTTTGTCCCTTGACTATGCGTATCAAGGTTACTTACCTCAAGTCAAGGCGCAAATCACTGAGATAGCAATCAATGGCAGTGGCATCAGGGATACTGCACGAGTATTGAAAATCAGTCCAACAACCGTGATTGAGGAATTAAAAAAAAGCATCGACACCTGAAAGCGGTGAATGAAGCAAAACTCGCTGGCCTAAACCCAAGCCAAAGTGTGATTGAAATGTGTCGAGTGGAAGATCCGGAAGCGGAACTTGATGTTCCTATGCTGGATTGTATAAGTAGAAAAATAGTGTCAAAATTTTTGTAGACAACCTAGTTTTGCAGACAAGGAAGTGTTCTATGAAAAATACAGAACAAACTTCATACACTGGGAAAGAAGTCTTCATAGGAATTGACGTCCATAAGAAAAGTTATTCAGTGGTTGCCAGATGTGACAAAGAAGTTGTCAAAAAATGGACGACAGCTGCATCACCGCAAGAGTTATCACAACAGCTTCAGAAATACTTTAGGGGAGCGCTCGTTTATTCAGTTTACGAAGCAGGATTTTCGGGATTTGCGCTGCATCGAGAGTTGGTGAAACATGGAATTAAAAACATTGTAGTTCATGCCGCTTCAATTGAAGTTGCAGTTAACGACCGTGTTAAAACTGACAAACGGGATGCTGAAAAAATGGCAGCTTTGCTAGAGGCAGGGCGTTTAAAAGGCAATCGTATTCCTACGGAGGTCGAAGAGCGGCGTCGAATGCTGACGCGAACGAGACAACAACTAGTTGAAGAAAGAACAGCAATCAAAAATAAAATCAGAATGAAATTTCACCAACTCGGACTGATTAAGTATGATGAGAATCGATCCATGAGCCACAAGCTAGTCAAAGAGCTGCTTAATGGTGCAGATTCATCCGAGTTTAGGATCGTGATTCAAGCTTACTGGAATATTTGGAAAAAACTAGATGAAGAAATCTGCAATCTAGCTAGCGCGATTAAGGAGCAGGTCAAAACAGATCCTCATGACGCAACCTACCGTTCCGCTCCTGGGGTTGGTCCGCTTTCTGCTCGGATTCTTGCCAACGAGTTAGGAGATATGTCTCAATTCAAGAATGAGCGTCAGCTGTTCTCCTACACGGGTTTGACTCCCTGCGAGTATTCTAGCGGTGAAAATATTCG
The DNA here is from genome assembly GCA_036704105.1 of Leptolyngbyaceae cyanobacterium. Taxonomy (GTDB): domain Bacteria; phylum Cyanobacteriota; class Cyanobacteriia; order Cyanobacteriales; family Chroococcidiopsidaceae; genus Chroococcidiopsis. Next base: position 10,372 of record DATNQH010000039.1, read on the forward strand.
CAGGGGGCATATCAGTCGCCAAGGAAACAGTCGATTGAGAGCGATACTGGTAGAGAGCGCGTGGCGAGCAATCGGGAAGGATAGAGCATTAGGGGAGTTCTTTGAGAGACTGTATCCTCGAACTGGGAAAAAGCGAGCGATTGTTGCCGTTGCTAGAAAACTAATTGGTCGAATTCGCGCAGCCTTCCACCAAGGAGTGAATTACCAAATGGAATACCAAGTTTCTCAAGCTCTTACAACTTAAACACTCAACAGTACGATTGTTTTATTAGTCAAATAGCGCGGGAATTCATTGCTGATTCAAGAATGCATCGACAAAATTTTGCTGCTGTGAAAGAGTCCACATCTCGGTGAGCGCAAACGCGACTACGTCTTGATGTCTGAGGCGCAGCTCCCTTCATAACGAATGAGGAAAGTGTAGCACTATTACGATAGTGACTACGAATGACTGATTGTCAAGGAGACTCTTGAATCTAAGCTATATTTCTACTTGGAGCAGGCTATGGGATAAATTCAGCTGATTGCAGCAGTTCCCCTTGACAATCCACATGACTGAGATGTGGAGTTTTGTGCAATCGAAACAGCAACAACGGTGGCTTTGGCACGCGATTGACAAGGGCAGTGGTGTCGTGTTGGCATATGTGTTGCCCCATCACGATGAAGCATTTGTGAAGTTGAAAGCCCTGTTAGAGGCATTTGGGGTTACCCATTTCTACAGTGATGGGTGGGGAGCTGATTCACGTCATCTCGATGCTGATGTTCATACTATTGGGAAGCGCAATACCCAGAAGATTGAACGAAAGCATTTAACGTTGCGGACTCGAATTAAACGATTAGCTCGTAAAACGATTTGCTTTTCGCGCATCATATATGCACGATGTTGTCATCGGGCTGTTTATCAATCGCTACGAATTTGGCTTAACTATTTAGAACTAAATCAAACAACAACTCTAGAACACTACCCTCGCACACCATAGAGGCAGTTTTCTTTTGACTCATTTTCTTCATCACTGCGGCTAATGAAGTATGCAAATATACTACCATAACGTATTGACTTTATACAATAATGGATAGCGATTAAAATCGCCTGCGGCGCTGTGCCTCATAGTTGAAACTAGGGGCTTGCGCCACGATGAATTTCGGTCAAACAAGATTCGCTCGTCAGGCGCTTAGCTCAAGAAGTAGAGAAAGAGTTGAACTACAAGCTAAGCGAATGGCAGTGTTCCTACGCCGTCGGCTGGGCATTTTACGAGCAGCGAGAAAAATCCAATTAAAATAAAAAAACGCACACCTAAAAAGGTGTGCGCAGCTTTTAAATTAAAATAACTGACGATGAGATTCGACCCAGTTAAATGGTTCTATAAAAAAGGTATCAGCATCTTTAGCAATTTCTGCTCCAAGCTGAGCTAGCTTGAATAAATCATCTAGGCTCTCAGCGCTGCCTCTAATTTCAGGAATTTTAATCACTCCTTGTCTCCAGTCACCTTCCCGTCCTTGCCTTTGGCTGACCGTTATACCTCTATGATCGCGGAATAATTTATCCTCTCCAGGGGTAGGGTGAATTGAAACTTGGCGTAATTGATTACCTCCTACAAAGTCTGCATAAAAGCAAAAATGGCGCTGAAGGTAAGTAAAATTGGCAGGGCATCTATATAGTGAAATGACTTGCGACACTTCTTCCTCTTTTTTGACTAATACCCACTCTTCGTTTGCGATCGCGTCTAACAACTCTCCGGTTGCTCCGCCATCGCCATACTTGTAGCCTAATGATTCAGCTATAGCCCTTAATTTAGGGGGTGTTTCGGGTGAAACTCTTGCGTGAATTCTAGACTTGTCTAGATTTTTTCTTCCTGTTTTACTCATTAACTGGTATCCAGCTTTTTCTAAAAAGTGGCAGTCGCTTATTAGCGTAACATAGCTGAATGTGGATTCAATACGGTTCGGTTAAGTCCAAAACGAGATAGACTAGGGGCGATCGCCCGAATGCCCTGAGATGGAATGCAACTTAAAGAATTCTCACTGATATCGCCACAAGTGGAATTAGGTACGCTCCTCAAAGCGTTAGAAACAGCTATCCCAACAGAGGCAATTGAACAAGCTATCGCCCAAACACGCAGTAATGAAGAACGCTTGCGGGCATTACCGTCACATCTAGTAATTTGCCGGCGTAATAGCGATGAGCTTGTGGTCAAAAGCATCGATGAGAACGGTGCTGAAAAATTTGGTTGATGGATAAAGCGAAGCTTGGGTAAGAGTGGGAAAGTATTGGCGAGTCCCGTGTAAATCATCAATAAGCGTGCGCAAGACAACGCGTTGGCTCCCAAGTAATGAGTCGTCTTTTCCATCTAGTAGCGCGGCCTCTAGCCACACAGAATACGCCTGGGGCTTTTCTTGGGGGATTGCGAATAATGGCAGTAGATGGAACTGTGTTTGACATACCAGATACGGAAGCAAATGCCAAAGTGTTTGGATACCCAGCAACAAGACCTGGTACTGTTGCCGCTTTTCCAAAAGTCCGCTTGGTGCTGTTGGTTGAAACTGGAACACATTTAATTGTGGATGCAAGAAGAGTGTCCCTATCGAATGGGTGAGCGAGTCTGGGTCAAGAAATTGTTACGAGCCTGTACACAAGGAATGTTACTGATGTGGGATAGAGGGTTACATTCTTATGGAATGGTACAAGCGACCCTAGCACGAAAATGTCATTACTTGGGACGAGTCCCGAAAAACGTTAAATTCCAGGTCGAGGAAGTGTTGGAGGATGGTTCCTATCTATCGTCGATTACTCCTGATGGTAAATCCAAGAAAAAAGGTGGCACGAAAATTAGGGTGCGCGTCATTGAATATACTATTGATACTGATTCTGAACCACAAATTTACCGCTTGATTACCAGTTTGACGGATATCGCCCTATTTCCCGCTTTATTGTTAGCGACGGAATATCACAGACGCTCTCGAAGTGGAAAATACCATTGATGAGATGAAAGTTCATTTGTTGGGGCGCAAAACTCCGATTCGTTCTCTCAATCCTCGTGAAGTCGCTGCTGGAAGTTTATGGCTGGCTGATTGGGCATTGGGCTGTGCGTTCGCTCATGTTCTCTGTTGCCCAAAGCGCTCAAATTTCCCCGTTACGATTGAGTAATACTTGCACACTTCATGTGGTACGTCGGGCTATCCCGAAGTTCCAGCGTTTGGAGACAGAAGAAATACCTTTTTTTTCACCTGGCTGGTAAAGGAAATTTTGGATGAGCAGATTCCAGAGGCTGAAGGAAGAAGTAATCCCCGTGTTGTCAAAAAAACCAGAGCCAAGTTTCCTTCCAAAAAGCCGATTCACAAAGGGGCAGGAGCCAAACTCACACCACTCTCCTTTTCTATTCTCGATACTGCTTAGCGCTTAACCGAACCGTATTGGAAGTTGTGGCTCGTCCGTAGTATTTTTAACGCTTGGGGCAGAATTTTTGACAGAATTAATCTCTGTTAGTTTTTAATTTTTAGGGGTTATGGCAGTGGTTGAAATAGCTCTAGCTCTAGCTCACCAATTTCAATTGGCTCGAACATTTGTGCGTTAGATAATTTGTATGCCCCCCGACCAATACTCGATTTTTATGTATTTTCTGCTGATTATTATTGCAATTTATCCAACCAATTGACAACTGCTTTCTTTGTTGCATCTGACAACGTTCCCTAAATGGAAATAAGAGCTGATTTATAAAGTCAAAATTAAGCAGTTAATCGTCTTAGCATCAGCCGTACCATAGCAGCGTAAATCATAGCTTCACTAGACCTCCGGCAGAAGTTCATAATCTTTGCTTAATTGCCGATAGCGCCCACACAGCGCCAAAAGTTCTCGTTGGCCACCCATCTTCTAAGTAAAACTTCAAACCCATCTTTGATGCGCTTAACTACTTCCACTTTCGCACCGCAGACTACCATCACTGCCCTTGCAAAATTTTCAGGAGCTATATCCAGTATCTGCCCAAATTAACTCTATTTATTTGGTATCACAGCACTCTTCTAATAATGCTATGGTTGCCCCTAATCGTTCTCTTGCATTGGCTTCGGTAACTACTACACTCATTAGTAGTCCTTGAGTATCTACCACTACATGGCGTTTGCGTCCTTTAACTAACTTACCGCCGTCAAAGCCGTATACTTCCCCTTTTTTTCTGTCGTTTTTACGGACTGACTGTCTATAATCGCGGCAGTAGCCCCAGGAGATTTGCCTTGCTTCATCCGTACTTGTTCGCGTAAAGCTTGGTTCATCTGCTCCCAAAGTCCTCTGTGTCCACTCTTATCCAATGAATTACTGATTAGAGGAGTAGCGATCGCTTTGCAAAGCGATCGTCGCTTTTGTACAGGTGTTCCTATTCTTCAGCTTTGTCAGTTAACCCTAGCCTTTCATGCCATTGGGCAATAGATTCCCTGGGATAGCGCTGATAGTGACGATCGCTTTGACTATTTGGAATTTCCACCCAACTTGTAGCAAAGCCAAGCATTATATGAGTGTGTTCTGGTGGCTTGGGTAGGTCAGTGTCAATTGCCCCCGCGAAGGGGTGCATTAACTCTGGGTAACTTGGATCGTAAACCCATAGAAACGAGCCGCACTGACGACAAAAGCGGCGTTCCCCTTTGCTTTGATGTGGTTCTGGATCTTCTGGGTTTTGGATTATGGCACGGTAAATGGTGATATTCTCCTCACCCTCGACTTCTAATGTCGTGTTATCGCCAGCGAGGTTGATGGCATACCCACCTGCCCCCGCAGTTTTCCGGCAGATGGAGCAGTAGCAACACATATAGGGGTAGGGATGTTGACTTCTGACGCTAAAGCGCACTGCTCCACAATGGCAAGAACCTTTCAACAGCATAGCGATCGCCTCGGATCTAGAAGTCTTGCCCTATTATGAACGGTAAAAGTCTGGGGTTTCATCCTGCTTTGTGCCTTCGTCGCTCTCACAAGTCGGATAGTACTTGACAATTTTATAACTACTGCTATGTTGTTAAGCTCGGATCTTCAAATGCTGCCATCGCAGCGATAAATTCAGCTGTTGACTCGTAGGGCAAGACATTGCGACCAGCAATTTTAAGGTAGCCCTAAAGAGGAAAGGATGAAAAAATAAAACCGGAGATAATTGAATGTGGCGCTATGTCTGTTGCTCTTCCTGCTTGCCCAAATTGTCAGTCTTCTGATGTGGTGAAAAACGGTCGAACTCGTCATGGTAAACAG
>DATNQH010000040.1:0-25133 GCA_036704105.1 Leptolyngbyaceae cyanobacterium
AGCCTGAGAGCGACCTAGACCATCAAACAACCACCGCTCCTGCTCTGCACCTGTTATAGTCCGTGATGGATCGAGGGCTTCAGCGCAACCCACGTCCTGTCCATCACCACAAGCTTGATCGCTACGATATTGGCGAGTGTCGAGGACATTAAATTCAGCCAAATCACCAAAAGTTAAACGGCGATACAGCTGCATATCTGGTCCTCTAGGAATGGAAAACCGCCGCAGTGGCATATGTTCGTAGTAAACCTGGTAAGCCGCAGCACGGCGGCGCAGAAAATCTTCAGTTGACTGTAATTCAGGATCTTGAGGAACCTCATCGGCGTAGTTGTTGTCAACCTCGTGGTCATCCCAAGTGACTATCCAAGGAAAGGCTGCATGAGTTGCTTGGAGGTTAGGGTCAGTTTTGTACAAAGCGTGACGATTGCGGTACTCTTCGAGCGTATATGGCTCAGATCCATTATGCGGTCTAACAGCAGTAGCACTAACGCCGCCCTCGTAGATGTAGTCACCCAAATGGACAACTAAATCGAGGTCTTCTTGAGCCATGTATTTGTAAGGGGTGAAGTAACCCTGCTGCCAGTTTTGGCAAGAAGCAAAGGCAAAACGAAAGCGGTTAACGCGATCACGCCGATTGGGGGCAGTACGAGTCCGTCCTATAGGGCTAACTTCATTCCCTACCTTAAATTGATACCAATACCAACGACTTGGTTGCAGTCCCCCAACTTCGACATGAACAGAGTGTCCAAATTCTCTTGTAGCTATCTCTGTGCCTTGGTAGACGATCTGTCTCATGTTTTCATCGGTAGCAATCTGCCACTGCACAGATACGTTAGCAGCAGATACTCCGCCGCCATTGAGCGGATCGGGAGCGAGTCGCGTCCACAGCACCACACTATCGGGGTATGGTTCACCAGAGGCAACACCAAGTTTAAATGGATAATCAGAGAATTTGGGCTGAGCAATCACTCTTGTAGGCAACTGGGTAGCGATCGCTAATCCAGTTAAGCCACCAGCACCAATTAAAACTTGCCGCCGTCTGACTTTGGTTGACAGCAAGCGCTCAAAATTTAACGAAGCCATAGATACCTCTCCTATTGCTCAAGAAAACGGAAAATTCAGGGATATTCAAGGGAAACTAAACTGGCGTTACAACTCCCCCATTTGGTAGCTCAAAGGAAGCTGCGGTGGTAATAGGTGAATTTGGGTCAGCGACGGTAGTTCCAGTAGGCTGAGATTGAGGCAACAGCCGGAAGTCAGTCCGCCAGCGATCGCGGTTGATGTCACAACGCACATAACCGCGCTGTCTGCCATTGAAGTATTTCACCCAAGGACTTTCTGGCAAAGCTGCTTCGATGCGATCGCTGGCTCCAAAACTGGAACTAATTGATGTACCAACAAATTCAGTGCCGACAGTTTCCGAATCAGGATTATTGAAGTCAGCTTTCAGGTCGTTAACCCAGCTAGAGTGAGTGTCGCCTGTAATTACAACTGGGTTTGAAGGTCGCTGTTGTTTAAGAAAATCAAGGATTCTCTGACGAGCTGCAACATAACCATCCCAAGCGTCGACGTTAAATTCTGACTTTGGACCCGCTGTCCAGTCGTGCTGGGTAAAGACAATTTGTTGAGCGATTACGTTCCAACGAGCGCGAGAACGTTTGAGTCCTTCAAATAACCACTGCTCTTGCTCAGAACCAGTCATAGTGGCATTTGGGTCGAAAGCTTCAGGGCAACGAGGCTCGATACGGTCGTTACAAGGTTGATCGGAGCGGTATTGGCGAGTGTCTAAAACGTTTAACTCTACGAGGTCGCCAAAGGTCAGCCGCCGATAAAGCTGCAAATCAATACCTGAAGGGATAGAAAAACGACGCAGTGGCATACTCTCGTAATATACCTGAAAAGCCGCAGCCCGACGCTCTAGAAACTGTTCACGCGGCTGTTGTTCTGGGTCTTGAGGAATTTCATCTGCCCAGTTATTGTCCACTTCGTGGTCATCCCAAGTGACTATCCAGGGAAAAGCTGCATGGGCTGCTTGTAAATTTGGGTCGCTCTTGTATTGGGCGTAGCGGTTGCGATACTCTTCCACTGTGTAGGGTTCGTCAGTTCCTTCATGGGGACGCAACGCCTGCGGATTTGGTCGCCCCTCGTAGATGTAGTCACCCAGGTGAACAACTAAATCGAGGTCTTCCTCTGCCATGTGTTTATAAGCTGCAAAGTAGCCTTGTTCCCAATTCTGGCAAGAGGCAAAGGCAAAACAAAAGCGATCTGTGCGATCGCCAAATCTGGGAGTGGTCCGGGTGCGTCCAATTGGGCTGACTTCATTTCCGACTCGGAATTGATACCAGTACCATGTCGCAGGTCTTAGTCCTTGTGCTTCTACGTGGACAGAATGTCCTAATTCTGTTGTTGCCATCACTGTACCGCTACTGATGATCCGTCTCATATTCTCGTCATCAGCAATTTGCCACTGTACCGGAACATTAGCCGATGGCATTCCACCACCATTGAGCGGATCGGGAGCGAGTCGCGTCCACAACACCACACTATCGGGGTATGGTTCACCAGAGGCAACACCAAGTTTAAATGGATAATCAGAGAATTTCGGCTGGGCAATAACTTTTTCAGAAAATTGATTGGCGATCGCTAATCCAGTTAAAGCCCCAGCACCAATTAAAACTTGCCGCCGTCTCACGCGACTTGATAACCAACGATCAAAATTGAAGGTATTCATATGCACCGCACTGCAATTCTCGGCAGGTTTTGGGTTCTCAAAAATAAGTAAGTAATGATTTAAGCGTGTTTCTATTAGGACATTAGGATTCTTTTTTCCAATAATCCCCAGAATAAATAAAAATCTTTGTTCAAGAACAAAGTGTCCTTTTTGTGCTAATAGTCAACATTTTTAAACCAACAATGAACCATTGGTTTACTTACCCACTTTTGAATCCACTCTAAACCAAGAAGAGCTTATCAACTGAGGATTAAATATTGATTAAAATATAGTTAACTTTCTAGGACTGCTTCATTTAAACAGTAAATTTTATCCGTTAAAAAAGCTTATAATTATATTATAAAACTACTAAACAGATGAAATCCTCCTGGCTGCGACTATTGCTAGTGGTGAGTCTTCTAATTTGTCTGCTTCTTGCAGTCCTACTCATTTCAAGTTACTCCAGAACAGCAGCAGCCTTGATTTGGTTGTTAGGTACCACTGCTGTGAAAGTGTTGAAGTGGCAGAAATTGGAAAAGCAAAGTCAGCCCCAAATCCAGAAACTCGATATTTTAGACACTGAATATGCAGCAATTATGGCAGGAGGTCAAACTGTTGCTGGTGAAGTATTTTTCGATCCCGATCTAGTTCTGCAAGAAATTATCAGATACCGTCAATCCACTAAACAGAACAGTAAAGATTTAGCGCTTTGCCGCATAGGTAATTGCTTAAAATTGTTCTCGCCCAGAGACGAAGAGATAATTAAACAAAAATACACCAAACTTAACGACTCTCAACGCCAGCAGGTAAAGCAGTTTTTAATTGAACATGGGATTACACTCTAGCATTTGAACCCAGAAGACATAATGATATAATTGGGACAAATTATAATTAATTAAGCAAAACGAGTCGCGCTGTGTTCATTATCAAGCCTTTCTTATTTGCTTATATTCCGTCAAAAATTAAGTGTAAGTTAGATTAAACAGTAGCGATTACCCTATTTTTCTTGATTATTGTTGATTTCTCCATAAGTGGGCGACCAAAATACTCCTTTAGAAGCAAAGTAAGCTACGTTTTTATGATCTTCTTGTCGTCTAGCAATCGTATCAGAACAACGAAGCATTTGTTTAGGCTTACCATCCTTGATATATTCGTACAACTCTAATGGTTTACCGCATACAGGGCATGGATGTTCTTTCGTAGCTGGTGATGAAGTTGTTGGAGTTACTGGCGGCTTTATAGTTTTAGATTTTGCTAACTTGTCAGCACTACTATGTTTGCTAATGTTTTTATTAACTTTATTTGAAGGTGATTTATTCGAGCTACTAGGCTGACTAATTTCACCATAAGTGGGCGACCAAAATACTCCTTTAGCTGCAAAATAAGCTACGTTTTTATGATCGTCACCTCTTCTGGCGATCGTATCAGAACAACGGAGCATTTGCCCCGATTGGTTGGACTTGATGTATTCGTACAGTTCTAATGGTTGACTGCATACAGGGCAGGGAAAGTCCGTGAGAAGGAGTTTAGTAGTAGCTGATTTGGAGGAACTCTGCTTTTGAACTTGAGACGGCGCTTTTGATATCCCAGCAGCAGTATAATCCTTTTGAGTAGATCCTTGCTGTTTGGAATAAGGCAACTCGTATCCCTGTTTTTTATCCGACCAAAACATGGTAGTATCACATTCAGATTTAGAGCATTTGAGAAAGTGATCTGCCTTAAGCTTTTTGGAGCGGCAGGGAATTTTCAACATCATCCACTCACATTTGGGGCAGTGAATTTCTGTTAGTGTAGCTTGGATGCTACCACTCGAAGCTCTACTATTTTTTGAAGCAACACCAGGGCTACTTGCTTGGATGCTACTGCTAGTCGCAACACGAACGACTGTTCCAAGAGACTGATAGGCAGTTGCAAGAGCTGGTGCAAAGTAAGTTTCGTTCCAGTCGATTAGATACCGTTGCCAATCTTGTTTTCCATCTGCTACAAGATCTAAAGCTGACTCCATTTGAGCTGTAAACTCAGGCTCAACCATCTTGGGTAACACCCGCATCAAAAATTCATCGACCTCTAGCCCCAACTGGGTAGGTTGCAAGTATCCTTTCACCAAACTAGCATACTTGCGATCGCGTAGAACTTTAACTGTGGGTGCATAGGTTGAAGGTCTACCAATTCCCCGTTTTTCCATCGCCTGCACTAGCTTCGGCTCGGTATAACGTGATGGTGGCACTGTTTGCTTTTTTTCAGCATTAGCCTGTTTGAGTGTTAGTTGCTGTCCTTGTTGTACTATGGGCAGTTGAGAATCGCTAGAGATATCATTCCAATAAACCGTGTAGCCGCGAAACGTAACAACCTGTCCTCTTGCTTGCCAAAAAACATCTTTTGAGCGAGAGAGAATCTGCGTCTTCTGCAAGCGAGCTGGTTGACATTGCGATGCTAACGCTCGTCCCCAAATCAGGCTGTAGAGTCCCGCTTCTTCCTGGCTCAACTTGGCGCTCAGATGATCAGGAGTGTTATCTACTTCGGTTGGGCGAATAGCTTCATGTGCCTCCTGCGCTCCTGCTTTACTTTTTTGCCGCGCTACAGTTTGAGGAATATTTTCCGGGTCATGTTTTTGCAGCCATGCCCGTGCCTGCTGGCAATAATCTGACGATAGCTGCACTGAATCAGTTCGCATATAAGTGATATAGCCCTGCTCGTAGAGGCTTTGAGCAATCTGCATTGTGCGTTCTGAGCTATATTTGAGCCGCGAACCAGCAGCTTGTTGCAAGCTAGAAGTGGTAAACGGTGCTGGCGGTTTGCGAGTGGTAGTGCTAGTGTCAATTCTGACAACATGATGCGGATGCGCTCTCGCTGTTGCTACTAACTCGTCGGCTTGTTCTTGAGACAAAACTCGTACTGATTCAACCTGTTTTTCTTTAGGATGTGCTGCATCATCACTTGTTTGTGCTTCTGCTGCTGTTGCTGCTGGGTTTTCTGCCCTCCCTGCATAGTAAGCACGAAATTCTTCACCATAGTCGACGAAAACGCTCCAGTAGTCCTGGGGGACGAATGCTTGAATTTCACGTTCGCGCTGGCAAAGAATATGCAGAGTAGCGCTTTGAACTCGCCCCATTGACTTGGCTCCATTACCCAGTTTCCAAAGTAAGGGGCTTCCTTTGTAGCCCACCAGCTTGTCTAGGGTATCCCGGCAACGACCAGCAGCGACTAAATTAAGATCGAGAGGGCGGGGGTGAGCGATCGCACTTCTGACTGCTTTTTCTGTTATTTCTGTATAAACAACTCTAGTCGGATTTTTTAGACGCAGCTGTTGAGCTAAATGCCAAGCAATTGTTTCTCCCTCTCTATCTGGGTCAGTTGCAAGAACAACACTTTCAGCAAGTCTTACAACCGAACGTAGTTCAGCAAGGATCTTTTTACCCCGCGCACCTCTGGGAATATAGCGGCAATCAACACGATTATGTTCTTTATCTAGAGTAAAGCCTAATGAGTCTTCGCCGTCATTGGCTAATTCAACCACATGACCCATTGTTGCTTTAACATTCCAGCCACTTCCCAAAATAGACTTGAGTTTCTTTAATTTGCCAGCGCTCTCAATCAATAGCAGTTTCATAGCTCTGATTTTGGAATCATAATATTTAGCAGCGCATTTGTATTTTATTAAGGTATTCGCACAAGTAAAGAATTATTTGGTGTAGAAAAGAGTAATCCTAGTGTAAACCTTATACAGTATCCCAACACTGCTTATCACCAGAAACTGAGTCAAGCTTGAGCGATGCGATCGCATGAGACAAAACCCCAATTGTGTCTATCGACGCTGTAATTGTGATTGTCTCTTAGCATCAGGTAAGAATGGGGCAGTATACTCTTTGGTTCCTACGTATAATTCGGTTTTTCTGGCAATTTAATTCTCTTGCAGACATCGTGTATTTAGGACTACAGATTTAAACTTAATTAAGTGTTTCAAAATTAGTTAGAGCGCGAACTAGTAACTTGACACGCTGTTTAAATTTTAAATATGAAAAAAGGAAATAACAGATGAGGCGATCAAATCATACTAGTACATTGGAACGTTGCAAAAAGTTTCTCAGTAAGACCAAGAATTCTTTTAGAGGAAAGTATCACCTTTACACTGGTGAAAAACTGCATTGGATTGAATTAGTTCTGCGGCTTGAAAGTTCAATCATTCCCGCTATCTTTCCTTGGGTTCTCTTTTGTGGTATCTATGGCTTTCTAATATCATTACTTTACTATTTTGGATTTTCTATTACATTTTCCGACAAAAGTGCTGTTCTTACCAATGCTGTCTTGAGTTTCAATATTGGTTTTACTCTATTACTAGTTTTTCGCACGAATACAGCGCACGCTCGTTTTTGGGAAGGTCGGCAACTATGGGGAGCTTTAGTCAACACTGTTCGTAACTTGACTCAAGGAATTTCTGTAGTAGTTAAAGAGCAATCAGCCCAAGAGCGAGTAGAAAAAGAGGCAATACTTCGCCTAATAGTCGCTTTTGCAGTTTCAATGAAATTACATTTGAGGACAGAGCCTTTAGACGAGCAGTTAGCTTCCTTAATGTCCCAAACTCAGTATTCCATGCTGAAACATACGAATCATCCTACACTACAAATTGCCTTTTGGATTAGGGATTATTTACAACAGCAGCATGACCGTAATTGTCTAAATATTTATCAATTGACTAGTCTACATGGTTTACTAGATAACATGATTGATATTCTGGGTGGGTGCGAACGCATCTTAAAAACGCCCTTGCCTTTAATTTACATTATTAAACTTAGAGAGTTATTGTTGATTTTCTGTTTAATATTGCCACTTGAAATAGTTAGTACTTTAACCTGGTGGACTGGGTTAGTAATAGCTTTTGTCAGTTTTACATTATTAAGTATTGAACAAATAGGAGCCGAAATTGAAGAGCCTTTTGGACATGATCCGAATGACCTACCATTAAATGCTATTTGCAACACAATGCTTCAGAACGTTGAAGAGTTAATCAAGTTTGCTCCTAACAATACTCGTTCCTATTCGCTGGCAAGACAACAGTCAACCGAGGTTAAGCCTCACTCAACTCGTTTCTAAGTTCAACCTGGGAACTAAGTTTGGGGCGAGATTATACTTGCTTCTAAGTGCTAAGTAATTTCCCATTGACGAGTTGGGCAGTCTGATTACAGACAACGCCAAGACTATTGATGCAAAAGTAAGAAGACAATAAATATCGAAAAGCTTGAGCATAACTCCTGTTTACAAATGTTCGCTCAGCTATTGTAATTTAAGTAGTGCTGCATTCAACATCTTCATAATTGGAAAAAAGGGGATGCAAATGTTTAGAGATTGCTGCTTGGCTTCCAAAGAAGAGGTTGACCCATTACAGCCGATTTGGGAAAAGTCGCTTCAACTCGATGGTGTTCGCGTCATTGATTCATGCTTTCGTCCGGCACATTTTCCCGAACACAGTCATCCGCAAATTAAGATTGCTGTGCCGCTCGAAGATTCATCGATTCAAGTAAACTGGCAAACTGTAAGTGGCGATCGCAAATATCAATCGATTCAAGCAGGTCAAGTATCGATCGTTCCGGCATTACTACCGCGTGAGATTATCTGGAAACAGGAATCAGAACTAATTTCAATTTACCTAACTCCACATCTTATCGCCAACGCAACGGAGGACATCAGCAGTGAAATTGAAATCGTTGACAACTGGACAGCGACAGATCCGCTAATTTTGCAACTGGGGTTAGCATTGCGATCGCAATTACAACAAGGGGACTTGGAACGACTATATGTTGAGTCGATGGCAAACTTTTTAGCGGTGCATTTGCTCAAACACTACTCGGCTACACAGAAGACTATACGAGAGCGGGAAGGTGGTTTACCCAAACATAAACTAAGCCAAGCAATTGATTACATTCAAGCATATTTAGAACAAGATTTGAGCTTGAATGATTTGGCAGCCTTAGTGCAGATGAGTCCGCATTATTTTGCACGGCTGTTTAAACAATCGACCGGATTCGCACCGCATCAGTATATTATTCGCTGCCGCGTGGAACGTGCCAAGCAGCTACTACTGCAAGGTGAATTGACTATTGCACAAATCGCTTATGCTGTTGGGTTTGCCCATCAAAGCCACCTCAATCGTCACTTTAAGCGGTGGTTGCGGGTGACTCCTAAGATGCTGCTGCAAAAGAAATAGCGAGAATGTGCTACATAAAGCAAGAATGTGAAAGATTTGGGCAGATGCGATCGCTAAGCTAATTAATATCGCTACTCAGATTATTCAGGCATCACTACTATGGTTAAAATTGTCCGCTTCCACAAATATGGCAGTGCAGACGTACTTCAGTTGGATGATCTGCCGTTATCTGAACCTGGTGAAGGTGAGGTGCGTCTGAAAGTTGAAGCAATTGGCTTGAACCGTGCAGAGGTTGCCTTTCGAGAAGGTAAGTATCTAGAAGTTCCAGAGAAACTGCCTTCAACTCTCGGCTACGAGGCAGCAGGTGTAATTGATGCGATTGGTGCTGGAGTCACTGGATTTGAGATAGGTGATCGCGTCAGCACGATTCCCGCGTTCTCGATGAAACAGTACGGCGTTTATGGCGAAAGTGCGATCGTTCCTGCTCATGCCGTTGCCAAATATCCCACTCGTTTGTCTGTCAAAGAGGGAACTGCAATTTGGATGCAATATATCACAGCGTATGGTGCGCTGGTGGAACATGGGCAAGTCAAAGCAGGTGACTTTGTGCTGATTACAGCAGCTAGCAGTAGTGTGGGCTACGCGGCGATTCAAATTGCTAAGGCAGCAGGGGCAGTAGTTATTGCTACTACTCGCGGCTCAGCCAAAAAACAACTGCTCCTAGACAGCGGTGCTGATTCGGTTATTGTTACCAATACGGAGGATTTGACCACCAGAGTAATGGAAATTACTTCTGATCACGGAGCAGACCTAATTTTTGACCCGGTAGCAGGTTCTTTCTTGGAAACATTAGCAAATGCTGCGGCGCGTGGAGCAACCATTTTCGAGTATGGCGCGTTGAGTTTGGAAGCAACGACACCGTTTCCCCTATTCCCGGCACTCCAGAAAGGTTTGAAGGTTCAGGGTTATACCTTATTTGAAATTACCAGCGATCGTGCATTGCTAGAGAAAGCCAAACAATACATTTACGACGGTCTAGATTCGGGAAAGCTTGTACCGATTCTTGATCGCATCTTCCCTTTGGAAGAAATTGTAGAAGCTCATCAATACATGGAGTCCAACCAGCAGAACGGCAAAATCATTGTCACAGTGCCGTAAAGCTAAACTCACTTTAACTATCCTCGCAAGTGTCAATTCGCCCGCAGGTATGGGATCCACCCAAAGATATATTGCAGGGCGTTGCAAACTTTGTTGATTTCTTGCAATCCCGCGCCTTCCTCACCGAAGAATACATTGTCTTTGATTTTTCCTCCCAACAAGAGGGTTAGTAGGCTTGAGCTTCCAAATACAAATATTCACCAAGCAACAGAGGGTGTTATGCAATTGTTATTAATCGCGCGTGTCGTTGAAGGCGTTGCAATGGAGCAGGTTTTGCTTCATGTGAAAGCGGAAGCGGAAGCGGTTTAGGATAAGTACACTACTGAAATCGTGCGCTCGATTCACTACATTGCTGACATGAGTGGTGCAGTGCTGATGTGTGAAGCGGCGAACTTAGAAGCTATGCAAGAGATAGCCGCTCAATTCCCAATGGTGAAAGCAGGTGTTTTGAAGATTGAGGTACTACCCCTGAAACCATATACTGGGCTTGCATCTCTTTTTGCCAAGTCTTAAAGCTAGGTTCCTGAAGGAAAATTAGTCCCAGGCTTTTGATTTTTTATCTTGTTACCCAACTCACACTTAACCCAAGTAATCTCACGCAGGATGAAGATGGTAAGTAAATTAGATGGCAAAGTAGCAATTGTCACAGGTGGCAGTTCAGGTATCGGTCGAGCAACGGCAGTAGCCTTTGCTAAGGAAGGAGCAAAAGTTGTTGTTGCTGCTCGTCGTACTCCTGAAGGTGAAGAAACCGTGCGCCAAGCCAAAGAAGCAGGTGGTGAAGCCTTATTTGTGCAAGCTGACGTAACTAAAGCGGCAGACATTGAAGCATTAGTTAATAAAACTTTGGAAACTTACCGTCGCTTAGACTGTGCTTTCAATAATGCAGGTTCTGGTAAAGCAAATCCACTTACAGAAATGTCAGAGTCAGACTGGGATTTCGATCTTGCAGTTAATCTTAAAGCTGTATGGCTGTGCATGAAATCCGAAATTCCAGCCATGCTCAAGACAGGTGCGGGTGCAATTGTCAACATGGCATCTCAAGGGGCAATTGTCGGTGTACCTAACTTTGGTAGCTACTGTGCTGCAAAGGGTGGTGTGATTTCCCTCAGCCGGACTGCTGCGATCGAGTATGCTAAAGACAAAATTCGAGTCAACATTGTTAGTCCTGGTGCAATCAAAACAGATATCCTGTCAGAGATTCCTGCTGACCAAATGCAGCAAATCGAAGCCGCGATTCCAATCGAGCGGGCAGGTCAACCCGAAGAAATCGCAGCAGCTGTGGTGTGGCTCTGCTCAGATTCAGCGTCCTTCGTAACAGGACATAACCTAGTAATTGATGGCGGATACACAGTACAGTAACGCTCAAGCGGGTGGAAATTCAATCATGAGGTAGAAGAGAACTATGCGTGCAGTTGTTGTCGAGCCGAATGTACCAGGGCGATTAGTAATTTGTGAAGTTGATCGCCCCGCTCCTTTACCCTCCGAAGCCCTCGTGCGTGTTGCTACTGTTTCGCTCAATCGTGGTGAAGTTCGCCGCTCAATGAGTGCCCAAGCAGGATGGCGACCGGGTTGGGATTTAGCAGGCACAGTCGAAGTTGCAGCAGCAGATAATTCTGGTTTCCCACAAGGAACGCGAGTAGTTGGTTTTGTCCCATCCGGTGCATGGGCAGAATTTGTTGCCGTTCCTACTCATGCCCTGGCCGAATTACCATCTTCTGTTAGCTTTAGAGATGCAGCGACGTTACCCGTAGCAGGCTTGACGGCACTTTTAGCACTAGAGCGCGGTGGCTTGCTGTTAGGAAAATCTGTCTTGATTACAGGAGCTTCGGGTGGTGTGGGACATTTTGCCTGCCAACTGGCGTGTTATGCAGGAGCAAAAGTCACTGCTCAGGTGCGTCGTCCGGAACTTGTCGAATTTGTCAAAAATGCTGGAGCGCAACAGGTGGTCGTTGGTAGCGAGCGCGACTTCATTACTCAGTACAGTCCTTACGATCTGATTTTGGATTCTGTGGGTGGAGAGACTTTACCTGCGGTACTCGAAGCACTCGCACCAGATGGCGTATGCGTTATGTTCGGCACTACTGCGGGAGCAGAGGTGACGTTCAACGCCTCGCGTTTTTATGGCAAGGGTGGTTTGAGTTTGTACGGTTTTATTTTGTTCCACGAATTGAAGTTTCAACCCGCATCTACAGGGTTAACCCGGTTAGTAAAGTTAGTGGCAGAGGGATTGTTGACTCCCCACATTGACTTAGAAGTACCTTGGACACAGGTGGCAGAGGTAGCTCAAAAACTAAGCGATCGCCGTTTTTTAGGTAAAGCAGTTTTATGCATTTCCGATTGAACGGTAGGATGTTTTTTGCCTTTTTTTTACCTTTACTGTATCAATGTTGCTAATCTAAAACAATAAGCAGAAAACCTATAAACAAAGAAAAGACTGCCTTAATTTTGCATCTCCCACTACTCTAGGACGAGGATATTCTTTGGAGATTACTACGGCGGCATTAGATGAATCTACAGACGCACCATTTTTGAGTCTTTGAACTGCACCTACCAGCACAGGCTTTTACGTGCAGTCAACATGGTGTTCTGGTGGTATACTCCTGCTCAGACCAGAGCGCAGCAGTAGTAGAGGTGAGTTTGATTCAGTTGTGGCGATAACTACGCTCACGCAACGCTTACGCCCTTTAATAAAGAGAACTGGCAGAGGTTGGTTCAGCGGTTTGGGAAGAGAACGAGAGCTATTGCTCCCTAGAACGGGAGCAATACTTGTATGTTTTGGGGAAAAGGGGAAGGGTTAAAGGAAGAGACTCGCTGCTTTTTTCCCCTTTCCCTTTAACCTTTAACCTACGAAGTATTGTTCTAGGGAATAGTTTTAGCTTGCTAAATCTACTGTTGCATCAGGGTGAAATCGAATCACCCGTGAGAGTGAAATCCGATAATGCTCAGATGGGCATACTGTTAGCGCGATGCTACCAAGATCCGAATCTAGTACTTGCTTTACAGTACAGGCTTGTCTCTTATTATTACAGTAAGCCATAATGCGATCGCCGATTTGAATGTCCAGTGCTTGAATTTTCATTGCTTTGCTCTGTTATGGTTTCACCCAAGTCAATCAAATTCCGCTTGTATCAAAAAATGATGCTATTTCAATTTGTAGAAACTGAATTTTAAGCAGCGTTACCTCAATAGCAGCTTTGCCCCCATCTTTTACGCTGCTTGTGTTTGGCGCTTATGTTTTTCAATTGGCGTTTCAAAGTGGCTATGCTTCTTGATCTCTGGAAAAATCGCCGCTTTAGAAACTTCTCGCTTAAATCGTCGCAGTACACAAATCAATTCCTTTATTTTCACTCTTGTTTGATTTGTGCCATTCGATCTCCTGATTAATTGATTTAAATTGTCAGATCCGAGCTTTGGTGAGCAACGGGCGTAGGTTGCGATCAAAAAAGGGCAGACTCCTTGCCTACCCTTAAACCTTAGAGCTAAATTGTTTGGCTCAAAACTTAGTAGCGACTAGAGAAACTATCTCTGCGGTTGCCACCGAATGAACCTCTATCTTCGCGGGGCTTGGCTTTATTAACTTTCAGGTTACGCCCCATCCACTCAGCACCATCAAGCGCATCAATGGCAGATGTTTCTTCGGCTTCTGTATCCATTTCCACAAAAGCAAAACCGCGCATCCGACCTGTTTCGCGGTCAGTTGGTAATTGAACTCGCTTTACTGAACCATATTCTGCAAAAGCAGCATTGAGGTCTTCTTGTGTGACCTCATATGATAAATTGCCTACATAAATTGACATAACATTGTCTCCAAAATCAGAAGGTGTCGAGATTTAGATTTCGGAGAGAAGGCTGTTGATTTTAAAAACAAACGATATAACCGAATTTGATTCTCGATTACTATACTAGCACACTATTGAGTTTGTGAACAGAGCGATCGTAATGAACTCGCTTTGGTGGTTTTTCAAAATGCTTCATGGGCGATGCTATTAGGTAGCACTCCAATTCCAACACTGATATTTTCCTTCCAAAACTGAAGGCGAAGTTTCCTATGCCTCCTATTAAACTTGACTACGTCCCTCTAGTGCAGATTGTCAAGGCGCACGCCAGGATTTTAGATGCGCGGATTAACCCTATAAATCAATAATGGTACTAGATATAAGGAAAATCTTCTTTATTTCTCCATAAATCAATAATGGTGCTTGAAGCCGTTGATGAGCGGATACAAACAGATTTCTTTAACCCGCCCATCCAAAATCTAAAATCCACTCATCGCTTCGGTCAGGAAAAACTAACCAGTTGATCTGATGCCTTTGTAGCCCTTAAACTTCCACTTAAATGGTTTTGCTAATGTATGGGTCAACTACCTGACGCTAACCTTCGGCAAGTACGCAGGCTTGTATCTACCCTCCGCCCTCAATTCACTATCCCAGAGGATAATGCTTCAGTTTCAGCAGGCGACACATTAGGGATTGCTTACAAGAACCCCGTACTACTTCATCATCCACTTGGGTTGCGAGATAAAAACTGTTACCCGTATCGTGGGTGCTACGCGCTTCTTTCTCGGTAGGTAGCCTCCTACCAATGGGACTGAAATAACTGATACAAAGTAACTACTTTAGTGGGACTTTTCCAACTCCCCCCCTTCAAACGAAGCATGACCGTTTGCGTATCACTTCGCTTTCGAGTAATTTTTACGTTTGAGAGCATCGCCGTCGTAGCGCCCATATTGGATTTTCTCGTGGCACTAGCGACAAACCACTAAGGTTTTACGCTGACGTGCCGACATTTTAAGCATTTATTTGGGACGTTCCTTACATCCCTTTTGCTTAATATCTGCGCGCCTTGCGGATATGGTGAACTTCAATAAAGTCCTGGGTATCGCAAATTTCGCATTTTTGGGCAAGAAGACGTTGGACAACTTCACTACGCCCGTTCCAGATATGATTAGACCGAGTATCATCGATTGTGACCCACTTATTCCACCGCGAGAAACACCACCGAAAAAGGTTACCAGAGACTTGTTTGAATCGCGTTCCACTGTTACTTGTAGTACCTTTAAGTACCATCTTTGGTATCAAATGTTGTACGATATCGGGTAATGATCTAGACGTGTGGACCTGGTCTAGATCATCCGTCCAAATTCCTCTCGATTGATGAATAGTCCAAGCACAATGTCATGCATCGATTCCGACGAGCAAAAACAAATCGTTTTTCGAGCCAATCGTTTAATCCGAGTCCGCAGTGTTAAATGCGATCGCTCAATCTGAATGAGTTTGATACCTACAGTCTGACGAAAGCGCGTCGAGTAAACGCAAGTAAGGCCCCAACCATCGGTGTAAAAAGTTTTACTAAGAACAAAATACAGTTTGGCTTATCTACAACTGTAATACGACGAAGATTGCACTCCATCGCTAGCCTATAAATTTGTTAGCAGCCTTGCCTTTTTGAGAATAAACGTAAGTAACGTTTCTTGTGTAGAAATAATATCTGCTGTAACATCCATTCCTGATTTGATCGGATACTGACGATCGCTCCTGACAAGATAAGGCCTTTCCGGCTGGATCGTCACTTGATAATATGGAGCAGCTGCACCTGGGCTATTTTGAGGTGTAGTGGCATCTGGAGCGATCGCTCTTACAGCACCTTTGAGCGTGCCGTAATCCGGATAAGGATAGGCAGAAAACCGCAGTTGAACGAGGCCCTGTTCGCACTCTGAAACCTTTTCTTCTTTGCAGTCTCTCACCTTGCTAATATCTTGAGCTGCCACACGAGCCTTGACTACCAGTAAGGCATTACTAGGAGCAATTTGAGCAACTGATTCTCCAGAGTGCACTACCTGACTGTTGTTTCGCAGATTTAAGTTGAGGATCGCACCAGAAGTTGGGGCAAGAATCACCGTTTTGCCCAGTTCGATGCCACTTTGTTGCAATTCTTTTACATTACGGTCGAGTTGGTTCTGAATTTCAACTTGACGCTGGAGCAGTTCTTCTCGTTCTCTATTTAAGGCAGCTAGGCTTGCCAAACCCCTAGCCCTCTCTTGGGCAATTTGCTCAGTTGCTATTGTTACTAGGGCATTACTGGGATTGAGGCTAGCTTTGGTTCGCGTTAGTCGAGCTTGAGCCGCTTTGAAGGCTTGTTGTCTCTCCTTAATTTGCAAAGTTGCAATTGCTCCTGTATTTCCCAGTTGCTGATATCGCTTCAGCTCCTCCCTGGCTAACTCTAGGGCAGCTTCGGCTTCTTGCACTTCTGTCCGAGTGATAATTTGCCGATCTCGATACTCCCGTAGGTCTCGCCTGAGTTCAGCATCAGCAGAGGCAATGGTGCGGTCGATAAAGCTCAATTCTGCTAAGCGTTGGCTATCGAGAGCTTCTAGCTGAGCAGCGATTTGAGCAAGTTGCCGCTGACTCTGCTGAATATTCCCTTGCAGTTGACTCTTTTGGATTTGGAGCCGGGAATTGTCTATGTAAGCGATCGCATCTCCCTGTTTTACCACTTGATTTTCTTTCACCGCGATGCTTTTGATTGTTCCTTCTGTTGCAGCTTGAACAATTCGCAATTCTCCAGCAGGACGGACGGTAGCAGGAGCTTTTACTGTAACGTTGT
The DNA here is from genome assembly GCA_036704105.1 of Leptolyngbyaceae cyanobacterium. GTDB lineage: Bacteria > Cyanobacteriota > Cyanobacteriia > Cyanobacteriales > Chroococcidiopsidaceae > Chroococcidiopsis. The sequence continues at coordinate 16,614 of DATNQH010000040.1, forward strand.
ATTTAATAACAGAGCCAAGAGTGACAGCTACACCTAATGTCCCGACTATAAACAGCCCGCCTAGCGTTGTCCAACGGCTAATAGGGGGCAGAAATTCGTCACTTTTGACTGGGCGAAGAAAGTCTGAGTTAGGGTCACTTAGCATAAGCGATCAACCTATAACCAATTTGTTTTTTAAAAATGAGCGCAGCGATCAAAAGCGGTAACATCTTTTACAGCTGCTGTTGTGATTTATGTGGGCGATCGCACGCAGTCTAACCCGTTACAGGGCTAATACTTCAACAATATTATTCTCTCAATATACACCCCCACAGAAGACAGAGATATTAAAGAAATTGCAGCTACCTGCAGGGCTATATTCCCTCTAGCTGGCTCTTATCGTCATCGAAAAGTATTCCTAAATTTTCACCTAAACTCCTCGGCATTTATGCAAAATCACATAAATTAAAACATTTACTCTAGGCATAACTAATGCTTATATAGTCATACAATGATGTATTTTCTCAAACCTAGACTCATGTAAGTAAATTTAAACTTTCACAGATTATAGTAATTAAAAAAACTTATTTTTCCTTGAGAAAGAAATGTATAAAACTTTTTATACAAATAATTGCAATAGGGAAACTACTAGTTTTATGAAAAATAGCAAAAACACCTATAAAAGTTGCTAATTATAAATTAGGATTCAAATGTAAATTATTTTTAAAATTATTTGTCTGTATAAACTTACACGAGTATTTGCGATTTGTAATTTTTTTCTATATATATCTTAAACAAAAAGCTGTTTCACCCTCGTAAAACACTGATAATGTAGATAGTGTTACCTGAGATACATAAATCTGGTTTCAAGTAACACAAAGCTAAGAATTCAAGTCCCACCTCAATCACCTCAAAAGCACTCCAGCAGGCTTTTTGAGCTAAAGAGAAAAGCGCAAACTTTTCTCAAGCCATGCTCAAGCAAAAAGGCACTTTGTTGAAAAGAGCTTTATTTGAGGAAGAGAGAAGCACTCTTTAAACACTGGTCATAGTGTTTTGAGTGCTTCCCAGGGAGTTGTGCCTAGACCTGAATGCTTAGTTTCCACTCAGAAAACAACGCTTCTAAAAACACTTTTCCCTATAAAGGAGAATAGCATATGTCTTCATTAGATATCATCCGTGCATGGAAGGATGAAGATTATCGGCTCAGTCTGACCGATGCTCAGCGCGCTATGCTGCCTAGCTCCCCTGTTGGGCTAATTGAACTGTCAGATATAGATATGAGCACGCTTGCAGGCGGAATGGGGGGGGGTAGTAACTCCTCGTCCAAGGGCGGACACGGCTACGGGAAAACAGGTAAGCATGGCTCATGTAATGCCGATAAGAAGCACACCAGCAAGTACAGCTGCCACTAAGTCACAACAGCAGGCTGTCTAGGGACTTGAGCGCACCGATCGCCGTAGTTGATTAGTGTACTAGAAGGGGGTCACTGCGATCCCCTTCTTCTGTCGCTGATGGTGGACTGTGAATAACCTCCACGCAGCTGTGCCGTGTATGAGGACATTATTGTTATGAATTTACCCGAATTTCAAGTGTCTGCCTGGTACCAAGCGCTCACATTGAAAGAACGCCTTGCATCGCTGCGAGCAGTCTCAGGTAAGATACCGAATGTTGAAGTGAATGCCGATCTTGCTGAGCGACGTATGCAACGCTGGCGATCGCAAGCCCCATTCACGACAAACTCTTACTTCGAGCAGCGTCTGGCAATAGATGGTATCACTGAGGATGAATTTCGCTACCTCCTAGGTGAGCCGATTGAGGCTGTACGTGATCGCTTTTCTGAACCACCTGCATGGTTAGTTGAGCTTGCCCAGGCTTTTTCTCGTCCCGCTGGCTCAAATCGGCTTCCTTTACTAAAAGTACTGGAAGATTACGAGACGGCTGGTTTTTTAAGCGTGATAGAACCGCTGATTAGCCAGGGTTACGATCAGGTGCATGAGGGGGCACAGGCACTTGGGTCAATGTACTCGGATCTGCCCTACGATCTCAGCACTATTGAAGAAGTACTTTTTGCCAATCTGCCAGAGCAGTTGTTCTGGAGGTTGGAGCGCACGATGGTGCTAGAACTCAACGTGGCTCGCTTGCAAGGGCTTCTGAAGGGTGATACCGCTGAAGAAAGATTTGAGAGCTTTTTACAGCGATTGAAACAGCGAGATGTAGCAATCGCCCTGCTCCAAGAGTATCCAGTCCTAGCTCGCCAATTAAAGATTTGCATCGATAACTGGGTGACTTTTAGTCTGGAGTTTTTACATCACCTCTGCGCAGACTGGAGGGCGATTCGCACTACTTTCAGTCCGGAGAACGAGCCAGGCGTGCTGATGGAAATAGATGGTGGCGAAGGTGACCAGCACCGGGGCGGACGAGCAGTGCTAATCGCAAAGTTTAGCTCTGGCTTTCAGATAGTTTATAAGCCAAAGTCCCTGTCTGTTGACGTGCATTTTCAGGAATTATTAACTTGGATTAACCAGAAAGGCGATCGCCCTTTGTTTCGGACACTGAAAATTCTGGATCGCGACACCTATGGTTGGGTAGAATTTATTGCCGCCCAAGGCTGCACTTCTCCAGAAGAGATTCAGAGCTTCTACGAGCGGCAGGGCGGCTATCTAGCATTATTATATGCAATACAGGCAACAGATTTTCACTATGAAAACTTGATTGCGGCAGGCGAACATCCCGTCTTGATTGACCTGGAATCACTCTTCCACCCGAACTCTAAAGGAATTGATATCGCAGAAGCAGATGAGTTTGCATTCGATTCAATGGCATACTCAGTTTTGCGAGTGGGATTACTGCCCGAGCGCATTTGGTCAAATGTTGAATATGAAGGTGCCGATGTCAGCGGATTGGGTGGGAAAGAAGGGCAACTAAGCCCAGATCGCCGCCCTTATTGGGAAGGAATTGGTACGGATGAGATGCGGTTGATGCGAGAGCGGGTGGCAATGCCGGGAAGGCAGAACCGACCGAATCTTAACGGTGCAGAAGTCGATCTACTGGACTACACCCAAGTGCTTGTCGCCGGATTCACCGCTATCTATCAGTTGCTCTTGAAACACCGGGATGAATTACTGTCAGAGCAAGGACTTTTGGCGCGTTTTGCTGAGGATGAAGTTCGGGCCATCCTTCGCGGAACGCGGACTTATGCTCGGCTACTGGAAGAAAGTTTTCATCCTGATGTGCTACGTAACGCTCTTGATCGCGATCGCTTTTTCAATCGCCTTTGGGACGGAGTAGAAAACAGCCCCGATTTGGTTAAGATCATCCCGGCTGAACTCGAAGATCTGCAACAAGGCGATATTCCAATGTTTGGAACTCGTCCTAGCTCCAGCGATATCTGGAGCAGTTCTAACAAGCAGATTCACGAGCTTTTTACTCAACCAGGGCTGGAATTTGTTAAAAATCATATACAGCAGCTCAGCGATCGGGATTTGGAACGCCAACTTTGGTTTATCTCCGCTTCTCTAACGACGCTATGTATCGGTGTAGATCGAAGGCAACGGCAAACTTATCATCTGGCTGAACCAGAAACAATTGCAGATGGCGAACAACTACGCTGGGCTGCCCAAGCCGTCGGGGAGCGACTAGAAGCGCTAGCGCTTCATAGCGAGAACAATGTCAACTGGCTCGGTTTGACACTTGAAAAAGAACGCTATTGGTCTCTCTTGCCGTTGGGATTAGATCTTTACGATGGTCTACCTGGGGTGGCGCTATTCTTAGCTTATTTAGGAGCCATTACCCAAGAGCCACGCTACAGCAGACTAGCACAGACTACGTTGTCGACGATGCGGCGTCAATGGGAGCGCCGTAAATCATTCATTACCTGGATTGGTGGTTTTGATGGCTGGGGCGGAATGCTTTACACATTGGCTCATTTGGGTGTGCTATGGGATGACCCAGCGTTGCTAGCTGAAGCTGAAGCGGCTGTTGAGCCTATATTGCCTCTAATTGAGAAAGATGAACGACTTGACATAACCACTGGTGCAGCTGGGTGTATTGGTAGTTTGATCGTCCTGTATCGTTGCACCTCGTCTGAGCGTATACTTGCTGCTGCGGTCAAATGTGGCGATTATCTCATTGCCCATGCTCAGCCAATGGAGCAGGGCATTGGTTGGGTTGTGCCAGGGATGGCAAAAGAGCCATTGACTGGCTTCTCTCATGGCGCAGCTGGAATAGCGTGGGCACTGCTGGAACTGTCTGCACTAACCGATATAGAGCGTTTTCGGACAGCAGCTCTTGGCGCGATCGCCTACGAGCGCAGTCTCTTTTCTCCCCAAAAGGCGAATTGGCTAGATCTACGCGAGTTTGAGACCTCAGAGTCTGTGACCAACTCTAGTCACAAGCACTTTATGACAGCGTGGTGTAATGGTGCGCCAGGAATTGGGCTAGCTCGTTTGCAGTGTCTTTGCCACCTTGACGATGGCGAGATCAGAACCGAGATCGACACGGCACTCAAGACTACTCTGTCCGAGGGATTTGGTAGGAACCACTCCTTGTGTCATGGCGATCTGGGCAATCTGGAGTTGCTGTTGCAGGCTAGTGAAATCCTCAACGAGCCGCAGTTGCGTTCTCAGACGAACCGCCGTGCAACTATGATCCTCGATAGCATCAGTAAGCATGGCTGGCTATGTGGGAATCCATTAGGCGTGGAGTCACCTGGGCTGATGACTGGTCTGGCAGGCATTGGCTATGGACTGCTGCGTTTGGCAGAGCCGCAAAGAGTACCTTCAGTACTGGTGCTGGAGCCGCCGAAGCTCAACAGCATAGGGCAAGAAACTGCTTACAGTGTGCGAACGCAACTCAAGAGTTAGAAAAGCAGTATGGGGCAAGGAAAATGAAGCACCTAGAGTTTTACAGGTGCTTTTTTTGGTTAGTTTGGAGTCATGGAGCAACATAATATCTTTGTCTGATGAAATACCAAAATGTTCGCCAGCACAGTGAAGAAGATTGCGGCGCTGCTTGTCTTGCTACGATTGCCAAGCATTACGGACGTACTTTTACCCTTAACCATACCCGTGAAGCTGTAGGCACCGGGCAACTAGGAACGACATTGCTGGGTTTGAAGCGGGGAGCAGAGGCACTGGGTTTTAATGCTCGTGGAGTCAAAGCACCTCTGGAGATGGTAGACAGTGGTGAATTGCCACTGCCAGCAATCGTGCATTGGAGAGGCATCCACTGGGTTGTTTTATATGGGCGGCAGGGTAGAAAATATGCGATCGCCGATCCAGCCGCAGACATCCGTTATCTCTCTAAAAAGGAATTAATGGAGGGTTGGATAAATTGGGCGATGCTTTTACTGGAGCCAGATCCAGTTCGATTTTATGCCCAAACCGACGATAAAATCAGTGGGTTTGAACGATTTCTTAAGCGCGTGTGGCCTTATCGAGCCATAATCTTGCAGGCTTTGCTCTATGCCCAAATTGTCGGTCTACTTTCTTTAGCTTCTCCATTCCTGTTCCAAATTCTGACAGATGAAGTGCTAATTCAGGGCGATACAAGGCTGCTGAATGCTGTAGCGATCGCTGTTGTGGTAATGTACGGTGTTAGCAGTAGTTTGGAATGGGTTCAATATAACCTAATTGCTCAGTTTGCGCAGCGACTAGAGTTAGGTTTAGTTCTGGAATTTGGACGACAAATCCTGCGATTGCCGCTGACCTACTACGAATCCCGTCGCAGTGGCGAAATTGTCAGCAGGCTTCGAGATATTGAACAGATTAACCAGCTAGTTTCACAAGTTGTTGTCAGTTTACCAAGTCAGTTGTCTATTGCGCTGGTTTCTTTGGGCTTCATGCTGTTCTACAGCGTAAAACTCACCCTAGTTGCTGCTGTCATCGCTGCTTTAATGACGCTATCTACATTTATTTTCTTGCCTACTCTTCAACAAAAAGTTCGCAATGTATTGGTTTTGGAATCACAAAACCAAGGCGTTATGGTAGAAACTTTTAAGGGTGCATTGACCCTCAAAACTACAACTGCCGCACCCCAATTCTGGGAAGAATTCCAAAGCCGCTTTGGTCGTCTGGCAAACCAAACATTCGGCACAATTCAAATTGGTATAGTTAACAACACCTTTTCGAGATTAGTTTTTAGGAGCGGCAGCGTTGCTTTACTTTGGTTCGGAAGTACCCTCGTAATTAGCAAGGAATTAAGCATCGGTCAACTGCTTGCCTTTAACGCTATGAATAATAATTTTCTCGCCTTAATTGGTACTTTAATTGAACTTGTAGATGAATATACTCGCGTCAAAACGGCTACTCAACGCCTCACAGAAATTATTGACACCACTCCTGAAAATCAAGGCGATGCTAAAAAGCCCTTTGCTAATATTCCTGGCGATAGAGACATTATTTGCACCAACTTAAATTTTCACTATCCTGGCAGAGTTGAATTACTGGAGGATTTTTCTCTCAGAATTCCTGGTGGTCAAGCGATCGCCCTGATTGGTAAATCAGGTTGCGGTAAAAGTACCCTTGCTAAAATGATTGCTGGGCTATATCAACCTCAGTCTGGTAATATCCGCTTTGGCTTTTACAACCTTCAAGATCTCTCTATTGATTGTCTCCGGCAACAGGTTGTTCTTGTGCCCCAAGAACCGCACTTTTGGAGTCGCTCGATTATTGAGAACTTTCGCTTAGGTTCCCCTCACGTCACATTTGAGCAAATTGTTAAAGCTTGCCAAATTGCTGAGGCTGACGAGTTTATCAGTAAACTACCTGATAAATATCAAACTGTATTAGGTGAATTTGGCGCGAATATTTCTGGAGGGCAACGTCAACGACTAGCTATAGCCAGAGCAATTGTTACAGATCCTCCAATCTTGATTTTGGATGAATCAACTGGTGGACTCGATCCAGTGAGTGAAGCGCAAGTCTTAGATAAGCTCCTATATCATCGGCAGGGCAAAACTACCATTCTGATCAGCCACCGCCCCAGAGTCATCAATCGCGCTGATTGGATCGTGTTACTGGATCAAGGCAAGTTGCTTCTCCAAGGTTCCCTAGAAGATTTACTCTCCAAATCTGGAGTTCATATAGACTTCTTAACTCCATAAAGCGGGATTTAAAAAGATAGTTCAGGCAATTGACACTTATTAACCTGGCAATGATTGATATCAAGTCCGGTTAATTACCCATAATTCCGCCATTACCTCTTTCCGCCGACGGCGGAAAGAGGTGGTTTTCTATTATGAGCAATCCGACAGACACAATAATGACAGCACGAAAGCGAGGCGACTACGTTTGAGTAGCTTGAAGTCGTGGGTTCTTCCCTTCTCAATCGCTAAAGATAATTTGCCCAGTCTCAAACTCGACTAAGAGTATGACTTTAATGTGTAGTTGTGACGCAGCAAGTGGGCAATGCCTACCTCTATTGCCAATCGTATAACAAAATACTGCTCGAATTATGAATGCTAAATGATGAATCGAGTTGTTTGATAATTTACAATTCGTCATTTATCTTTTTTTGGACTAGTAACCCCTTGGGGAACCTTCCCCACGCGGATCGGCAGATCCTTCTAAAATGCCGTCTGGTGTGACAACGATCGCATTAGCATTACCCCAAGGAGATTGCTGCTCAATTTGATGTCCGCGACGGCTCAGTTCTTTAAGTGTCAAAGTATCTAAACCCCAAGGTTCTACTCTGAGTCGATCTGGCAACCATTGGTGATGAATTCGGGGTGCAGATATGGCTGCACCAGCATCCATGCCATATTCTAGTACGTTGAGAAGTACTTGCAAAACGGTAGTAATAATTGTGCTACCACCAGGCGCTCCAACTGCCATGCGCAAGCGTCCATTTTCCGTAACAATTGTCGGTGTCATGCTGGATAAGGGCGTTTTACCCGGTGCGATCGCATTTGCATCTCCTCCCACAAGTCCATAAGCGTTGGGTACACCAGGCGCAGCCGCAAAATCATCCATTTCGTCGTTGAGCAAAATTCCCGTTCCTGGCGTTACTACACCAGAACCAAAGCCGTAGTTCACTGTAAACGTGAGACTAACGGCGTTACGTTGAGCATCTACTACTGTTAAATGGGTGGTATCGGGAGATTCATATTTACTCGTTACCATGCTTGGCGTGGTAACGGAAGATCGATGCTCTGCATCAGAGCGATCTAATCCTTGGGAACGCAGGGCTGGTACGGGTTGACCAAAACGTTGTAATATTTCCTGATCTACAGGCTTTACCTCAGTTGATGGTTTAGCTCGATTTATAGTAATTTCTTGTCGCCTTTTGGCTGCATAAGCTGGACTAATCAGTTGCTTTCCTGGTACTTTGACGAAATCTGGATCGCCTAAATATTCAGAGCGATCGGCATAGGCAATTTTCATCGCTTCTACCATCAGGTGTAGTGCATCTGGGTGATGCCAGCCTAGGGATTTGAGATCGGTGCCACCAATGATGTTTAATATCTGCAATAGGTGTACGCCTCCAGAAGATGGAGGAGGCATTGAGCAAACACGGTATGAGCGGAAGTTACCACAAATCGGA
>DATNQH010000041.1:0-3950 GCA_036704105.1 Leptolyngbyaceae cyanobacterium
GGGTGCAGTCCATCTACTGTTACTGTCAAATTGGATGCTAGAGGGCAATGGTTTGTTTCCTTATTGGTAGATGACCATACCGTTAACCCACTCGTCAAAACTGATAAATCTATCGGCTTGGACGTAGGAATAACGAGTCTGATTGCGACCAGCGATGGAGACAAGATTGCTAATCCCAAACATGGTTTAAGACTTCACAAAAAGTTGAGGCGGGTACAAAAAGCTTACGATCGCAAACAGAAGAGATCTAATAATAGACAAAAAGCTCGTCTTAAAGTAGCGCGGATACATGGGCGAATAACTGATGCCCGGAAAGATTTTTTGCATAAGCTGACGACTCAACTGGTGCGTGAAAACCAAACTATCGTGGTTGAGGACTTAGCTATCAAAAATCTGGTGAAAAACCATAAGTTGGCACAGAGCATTAGTGATGCTAGTTGGGGAGAACTTGTCCGTCAACTCGCCTATAAATGCCAGTGGTACGGTCGTGAACTGGTAAAAATTGACCGATGGTTTCCAAGTTCCAAGCGCTGCGGAAACTGTGGGTATATTGTTGAAAAAATGTCGCTGAATGTCAGAGAGTGGAAGTGTCCTAAATGTGAAACTAGCCATGATCGAGACATCAACGCAAGTAAAAACATACTCGCCGCAGGGCTTGCGGTGATCGTCTGCGGAGCGAACATAAGACCTGATGGGCATAAGCCCAAAGGGCAGTTGCGAAACTCCAGTAATGGAAAGAAGCAGAAACCTAAGTCGTGAGTCTTAGGAATCACTAATCTCAGGCGTAGCCGGATTAGGGAGGATGTCAATTCAGCACTTCCCAATCTTCCAGAGCAACAGGCTCAGTTGGGTCATCGTAGCGAATTACCGTGCCGCGCAGAGGATAAAGATTCGAGTCTGAGGAAGGTGTAGGCGCTTCGTGCTGTGGAGTACGACTTTCTAAAACAATCACTTCAACTGCATCCCCCGCCCGAAAAGGCAATCCTCGCAGTGTTAGAGTTCCATCTTCATTTAAAACAGTTTCTATCTTATGAGCATTCATATTTTGATACTCCCTTGAGCTAAGAACTAGAGGCAGAGTAAGAGAAAGCAAACTACTGCCTCTAGTTTTAGTATGACTGGACGCTGGTGTTTTCAGGCACAGCTATAGAACCAACGTGAGTTAACCTAAGTCGGAGGGGTGACTCTCCGACTTAGGTTAACACTTCGACAATATTTGCGAGAAGAACTTATGCGAGAATCTCCCATATATCAAGAAATTATTCAAGAAGGCGTGCAACGAGGAAAGCAGGACACTGTAATCCGTCTACTCACGCGCCGGATTGGAATTGTCCCCCCCCAGTTACAAGCACAAGTTCAAAGCCTGTCTATCGAGCAATTAGATCGATTGAGTGAGGCACTGTTTGACTTTGCTAGTGCTGCCGACTTGACAGCTTGGTTGCAGCAAGAACCGAGAAGACAAAGCTGAGCGATGTGACTACTCCCCCGCCTACCGCTTAGGCGGTCAGGCGAGGGCTTCTCAAATTCACAAATGAGATTTGCTGTCTCATGGGCTGGGTATCCCCTAAGCCTCCACAGCCAGTCAGCGGTAGTCCAACCGCCTCAAGTCCACGACTCAGTAGTACGAGTGCGCTATTCCAGTCTCTATCGATTGATAGCTGACAGCTAGGACACTCATGTACTCTATCTTTCAGGGTTTTTTCGACTCTCGTACCGCAACCAGAACATTCAATACTACTACCACGAGCCGATACTTCTTGCGTCTGCTTGCCGCGTTTTACCGCCACTGCAACCAGAATTTGCAGGAACGCGCCCCAGGCACAATCGAGTATTGATTTCGCGTTTCTTGTACGAGCTAAACCTCTGATGTTGAGGTTTTCAAATGAAATTAAATCATAAGAAGACACTAGCCAATGTGCTACAGAATAATGAAACTCTTTGCGACATCTTGCCACCTTTAAATGCAATAATGCAATCCGCTTCTTTTGCTTTTCATAATTTTTAGAACTTTTTTCTTGACGGGCTAATTTGCGTTGCGCTCTTGCTAATCTAGTTTGCGCTTTTCGATAAAATTTAGGAACTTCTACAGCCTGACCCTGCGCTGTAGTTAAAAACTTCTCACACCCGACATCAATGGCAGTAGCAGACTTGATTTCATCAATCGGTAGCGGCAATGGTACTGTCTCATCCTGCATTGATATACAGCAATACCAACCATCTGCCTTTTTAACAATCGTGCAAGTTTTAAGGGCAAAACCATTAGGCAAGGGACGGTGCATGACAATGGGTATCTCACCTATTTTTGATAGCTTAAGAATGCCATTATTAAGATGTGCGCCTGCTCTTTTGTCGTTAACTCTAGGGTAGACAAACGAGCGCAATTCCCCTAGCTTCTTAAATCGGGGACGACCCCCTCTTTTTCCAGATTTATCTGGCATTAACCACCGTTCCCACGCTTTTTTAAGCCGTTGCAGATTAACTTGTTGTGATTCTGCCCAAATATCTTTGTAGTCGGGAAAGAGTATTTTTGTTTCCTTAAGAGCCGCTTGTTGAGTGTAGTAATCTACCTTGTCTGCAATCTCTCCTATCGGCTCCGACACAATGCTACAGCGGTCTATTTGACAACGAGTACGCCGTAACCAGTCTAACCTTTGCCCTAACGCATAATTCCAATGTCGCCGCAGTAGCTCTAGAGTGTAGAGCATAATTTCTTCCTGTTCGGCGCTGGGCTTGATTCTGTAGCAATAGGTGAGTATCATGCGAGTAGTATATCATGTCAGCGTCTACAGATGCCAGTCAGTTACAAAAGGGGTTTTAGGGCTGTTTATTCATTAAGCGTTCACATAGTATTCGTGACTAAATACAGGCGAAAAGCAATAACCGCTCCCATAATGGAGCGGCTGCGAGAAATATTCAGTCATTTGTGCGGGCAGTGGAAGGGCGAATTGCGGGAATTTAATGGCGAAAATGACCACGTTCATCTGATTGTAGATTATCCGCCAGACGTGCGATTATCTGAGTTTGTTAATAATTTAAAATCTGTTTCTAGTAGACTGATTCGTAAAGAGTTTACCGATACAGTGAATCAGTTCTATAGCAAGCCCGTGTTCTGGACGGCTAGTTATTTTGTTGCTAGTTGCGGCGGAGTTACGCTTGAGCAGTTAAAGACTTATGTTGAAAAGCAGTCATCCCCTGCAACCTAGTTACATATCTGCGGCAATTCCCCTCACCGCCTACCCTATTGGGTCAGGCGGGAGACCCCTTGCCGCATTAAGTTGGGGTTTGATGCTCAATTTTCGCGCTCGTTCGCGGCAAAGCAAAAGTAGTGGCATTTTCAGAAAATCGCTCGCACATCTAGCTAACTGACTGGACGCGGCTGTAAAAACTAACTGGATGCCTAAGCCAGGAAGTCACCCCCTGTTGTTTGGAGAGTTGAAGTAGTTTCGCGCTTGTTGGAGCTGGCGTTAGTTACCTTGCGGCTTTTGATTCATCCAAGTGATTCTAGATAAGGGCGGATTACCAGAAAAATGGGTTTAAAGCCCCGTTGCTTCAGCACGGCTTTATATTAATATTATATTATTTTATCTACAATAATATGTGATAAAATATAAACATGATAGTAAGAGAAGCCAAGCTGCTAAACGGAACTAAGGAACAATACCAGCTTTTAAATGACGCAATTCGTACTGCTCAATTCATTAGAAATAAGGCAGTTCGTTATTGGATGGATAATCGAAAAGTAGGTAAAGCAGACTTATACAAGCTGTGCAAAGATTTAGCCAAAGAGTTTGCTTTTGCATTAAAGCTAAACTCCGCAGCACGTCAAGCCAGTGCTGAAAGAGCTTGGGCATCTATATCTAGTTTTTATAATCGTTGCAAGAAGGGAGAAAAAAAGAAAGGATATCCTAAGTTTAAAAAGCATTGTCGAACAGTTGAGTATAAAGTCTCAG
>DATNQH010000042.1:0-5138 GCA_036704105.1 Leptolyngbyaceae cyanobacterium
GATTGCTCCATGAACACCTCGATTTGTCCACCTAAAATCTGCGAGATGAGAAAGCATACTGAAGACTTTTAGATGTTCTTTTAATCCCAAAAACTTTTGAATAGTAAGCTTTACAGCCATCCTTTCCCAGTTAGGACTACCTTACAGAGGATTGATGAGTGCTTCATCTCATGGAAAATACTTCCATGCCTATATCAAAAATGTTTATCCTTACCATAAGGTAGGTTGAATTGTGTCTATCTCTGTTTTAGTTCTACATTTTCCCCGTACTTTGGGAGTATCAAACCAAAAACGTCATCGGAATATGCTTCTCTACATATATAATGCCTTTAGGTAAGAGAGTACAAAGCTCATTCTCATAATGAATCAGAGCATCAGCATCTAGTTTAGAGAGAATTTCCCGCTAAAAGTTGACGGATTTGAGTATTTTGTCCACTTAATTAAAGCAGAATCTCTCACTTTAGTTGGGTTTTTATAGTACAAAATGACTAAAGTTTTACTTCGGAAGTCTAGGTTGGTATTTTGAACGCGAACGAAACCGTCAATATCAGCAACAATCGGTAAATTTACCTCATTGATACTGTCAGCGATTTTCTGGGCGTTGTCAATGGAGCAATTGTAATAAAGGCGAATAATTTCGGTCAAAATCCAGTCAGCATTGTGAGCAATTAATAAAGAATCTGGGAAATTAGGATTGACATCGCCACCAACATGACCTACATCCCTGCGATTGCGTACATCAAGGAGTATTCTTGCAATCCGAGGAATGAAGAATCGGAGAGACTCGTGTAGTGATGTATTTTTTTCAACAGTCTTAATGATACCCTCGCTATTTAAGGATGTTCCAAATGGCGTATAAGGTGGATTGTCCAAATGCTGCACAAGACGTAAAACGCATTCAGCAAATCTTCCACCATTAAGTTCACTGGGACGAAATTTACGTAACGCCAATTGCTGCTTGATGCCTTGGTATTCATTCAGTAAACGTGCCACAATCTCATTTGGTAATGGTGGTGATAAAGCGGCAATAACTTGACTTTTTGCTATACCCATCCCTAATCAATTATCTACATCGACATCTGCATCACTTGAACCATCAAACGGTTTTCCAGCTATCCAATCCTCAACTTTTTTCTGTCCTTCTGATGTGAGAAAGAACAGTTCACCATTCTTACGAAAATACTTCTCGTTGGTAGGATTTGCCATAGCACGGTTAAATGATGCTTGTGATGCGGAGATTGTTTTAAACTTTTCCTGAAAATAGTAATACGCATCGTTCCATCGCACAGCCTCAGCCTTGTTTAAGTGGACAGTAATAATCCACAATGCAATCAATGCATAATCTTGTGGCTTCCTAATATCACGAACTTTCAGGTTTCCGAGTTCAACTTCTTCTTGGCCCATTCCTGCAACTTAAGCTTGTCATCTTTGCTTAGCCTAAACCTTTTCGTAGCTGAGTTTATGCTGCGTCCCCAATACTCATAACCTGGCTCAACATTTTCGTCTTCCATCAAGGCAATGATATGTTTCACCTCTTTCTCGCCGTCGTGGTTAAGCTTATAACCACCACTAATTTCACTCAGGTGCTTCCGAGAGAGTTCTGTCAAATATTTAGTAAAGTTTGTCGGTTCGAGAACACTTGCCTTTTCAGCAGCACTTCTAAAATGGTCTTTGGAGGGAACTGGCTTCCCAAACAACTTGTAGTGCGCCTCAGTGTACAGTAAAATAAAGCGCCTCTGTTGGTCTGCCCAACTCTTACCTTTGAAATCTTTGACTGTAGCTATGAGCAAGTCGCCATCGCACTCAAAATAACGTGATGCTCCTATTTGACTCAGTTGATTCTGCTGACTTTCATTGTTGCTGGCAGGTAATTGCGGAGTTTGTTCAACAACCAGGGGACTATTAACGACAGTCGCTTTTTGTGGTCGAATAGTAGAACAGTTTGGACTTGGCGGGTGTTTTTGCCCCTGTATATGTGTCATTTGCCCAGCGATAAACGGAGCCAATTCACTTACAGCACAATCCGAGGCGATAAGTTCAGTGTGTTCTTCGTAGCTCTTGCCGACCTGCTTGACAGTTCGCGTGTATTTGTTGAGTTGTGTTTGAGATGTCAACTTTTTTGTAATTGTTTGACTACAGCTAAAACAAAAATCCTTTCCAGGAACTAGCTCTGCATTACAGGTTTCGTTAAGGCATTTTGTTTGCTGGTTGCAGATAGTGCAAAAGTTGTGTTTGGATGGAGTTTCGGAACCACAAGAAGGGCAAGTCAGTGTGGAGGACATTATTCAATATTTATTAATAATTCGACAATTCAGCAATAATTGAATATTCAATTCCACTGTTGTACGCTGCAAAATTGTTTATTATCAAGAGTACCGCCACTTTATTTAGATTGTTTTTAGACTATTCTTCACCCTTTTCAATCTCTAACCTCATACAACAATACTCATCAAAGATACTCAACTCATCCCTTCATCTCATCAGGAATAAACACCTCATAAATCCAAACCAAACTACGGATAATTTCTCCTATTGTGCGAACATCTTTTTTGCAAAAGGCGATCCCCCAATGGTTGGCGGTTTGACTGGCAAGCCTGAGAAAATCCGTGTCATGGGTGACAATTACTCGTCCCTGCTGACGAGCAAATTCTAATTGAGCCTCGTCCGTTTGCCCAATTAACCCCATCTCAACTGTTGTCGTTACATCAATGGCTTGGCGGCGTAAAGTTAGAGCAATATCTGGATCGACGTTTTCGTCCAAGTGGAAACCAATGCGGTTACTCACCTCTTAAAGCCTTAAGTTTTTCTTGCAACCGAGAAGGATGATTCTGCCTAAATGAATCCGCAAAGGATTCATCTTCTTGAATCTGTCGATCAATCTCTGCCTTGTGGTCATATATAGTACGCAATTGCAGTATAAACAGCTGCTAAAGGCAAGTTATATTTGCCTGCAATCAATTCCAAGGGCTGTCCCATTCGCAAGTACATGATGGCGGCATCTGCTACTGTGATGCGAGTCCCAGTAATGCGCGGCTTCTCGCCCCGCACCTCTGGTGTTATTTCAATATGTCGATTGAGAGTGACTTCCATAGTTTTCTGCCTAACAGTATAGGAGTGACCAACACGATCGCGGTTTAAAAATTTAGGTATCCAAAATCCAAAATCGCTAAACCTTCCCACTACCCATTAAGTACAACAGCGCCATCCTTACCGCCACACCACTCGTCACTTGCTCCTGAATCAAGCTAAATTGGGGATCGTCCATTAGATCGGAACTAATTTCGACTCCCCGATTAGCTGGGCCTGGGTGTAAAACTTTCACATCTGGTTTACATAATTGTAAGCGATCGCGCGTAATCCCAAAGCGTTGATGGTACTCGCGCAAACTAGGCAGTAGATGCTGCGTCATCCGTTCCCGTTGTAGCCGCAATGTCATAACAAAATCTGCATCTTGCAAGGCTGGTTCCACTTGCCAATGCAGAAATAGCTTGCGATTTTGGATTTTAGATTTTGTCGCCACTCGCTCAGAGGGGTCTTCCCAAGTGGAGGAAGTGGCGTGATTTTGGATTGGGGATTCCTCCACCTCGCCCCTTTCATCACTGACAAACTCAGCAAACAACTGAGGTAACAAAGTAGGTGGAGAAGCCAAATGCACCTCTGCCCCACTTGCGGTTAAACTCCAAATATTCGACCGTGCTACGCGCGAATGTAAAATATCTCCGACGATCGCAATCTTTTTACCCTGCAACAGTTCAATTCGAGGTCGATTTGGATCTAGTTCGGTGCAGATAGTAAACAAATCTAGCAATGCTTGAGAAGGATGTTCGTGTTGACCGTCACCAGCATTGAGAACTCCTACCCGGACTCCCAAGCGATCCATCTCAAATGCGATCGCGTGTGGTACTCCCGCCTCACGATGGCGAATTACCATCATATCAGTTCCCATCGCCAAATAAGTTTTCGCCGTATCTAGGATCGTTTCTCCTTTGGTCAGGGAAGATGTAGAAGCAGTAAAATTCAACGTATCAGCCGACAGGCGTTTGGCGGCTAGTTCAAAACTGCTGCGGGTTCGAGTAGACGATTCAAAAAACAAATTAGTTACTACCTGTCCCTGCAACGTTGGCACTTTCTTTGTCCGCCGCGATAGCACTTCCCTAAAGCTAGCAGCAGTTTGCAACACTGTATCGTATTCATCGGCGGTGAAATCTGCTAAAGAAAGGATATGATGACGAGTCCAAATTGTAGTAGGCATATAAAAATCAAAGTAATTCCAACCGCTAACAAGCAAAATACATTAATTGAGATTTGAACCTAAAAGCCTTTGATCCTGCTTATATAAGCATATTTTATTAACTTATAAGTTTTTTATATGAATTTTAAGTTTTATTTATAGCTGTTAAAGGATATTGTAAAAAGAGATGTCATAATTTGATGACATTCGCAAATTGGCCAAAGTTTTTAAATTTGCATGGTCAAATGTATGAAAAGTTTCTAATTTTAAAAACGCTAATTTATCGAGTGGTTTTCTTGTCTGCTAATCACGATAGCAGCTTAGAAGTCCGCAAGAGCAGATTGTTGCCTGTTTAAATCAAAGTATTTCTTTTGCCATTGAACTTGGCACACTTTACCTTGCTAGGACAAAATTGCACGATTAATTTACTTAAACTTACTGTCTTTTTTTTATTGTTGTGGAAGTTTATGAAAGGCTATTCACCCAAAAAACGAATTAATTCTACCTATCTACAGAGGTTGAATTACAAAAATGTTCAGTTGAAATGGGAAAAATACTGGTTTAAGATACACGGGACTTGGCGTTCCTGTCCTCTAACTTGTCCTATAGAGAGACCTCATCACAAACATATTTTTTGGAGTTGGTTTGGTAGTTTTCTGGCAATAGCAATAACGGCTTACCTGTCGGCGAGAACCAATTCTCCTCTGCTTATGGCTCCCTTTGGTGCCACTAGTGTATTAATATTTGGCGTACCTGAGAGTCCATTGGCTCAACCGCGAAATGTAATTGGCGGTAATATCGTGGCTGCTCTAGTCAGCCTGACTATTCTACATCTTTTCGGTTCGTCACCTTGGGCGATGGGAATGGCTGTTGCCAGTGCTATTGCGATGATGCAGTTTACCAGAAC
>DATNQH010000043.1:0-3219 GCA_036704105.1 Leptolyngbyaceae cyanobacterium
GACTTTCTTCGATGACTTGCGGGCTTTAACGCGTTATCTGTATTTTGATAGTTGGGATCATTTACTCACCTTCATGCTCAATGGTTTAGATTTGTACATCCCACCCAACTCCAGTTGAATTTCCATAATGAGAATTGCTGACCAAATCAGCTTGAATCCTTACCAGTATAATTATGTGTCATACTGTATAAATCCTCAATGCACTCGCCGCCAAAATTCAGATCGTGCCGAAAGATGTTCTGCTTGCGGTACTCCATTATTGATTAATAATAGACTCCGTTTAATTGCACCCTTAAGGCCGCTGAGTCAATACCCCCATAGCATCAGCATAGAAGTTTTTGAAGTGGATGACCTTGGCACGCAATGGCATCCTGTGAGAGAACGTAGAGTAATGAAAGTGCTGAATAAGGATGGACAACAGGAAGCTAATACGTTGAAGTCAGTTGAGTTAATGCAGCGGGAGGCTCACGTTCTGTCATTGCTGGCGCATCCAAATTTAACTCATCCAGGGATTCCTAAAGCCACTATAGACGACTATTTTACTTTTACTCCTCATAATAGCTCCCTAGAGTTACACTGTTTAGTCATGCAAAAATTTGCCGGAAAAAACTTAGAAACCTGGGTAGAATCTTCTGGACGGATTTCACAAACTTTAGCTTTAAATTGGCTGAAACAGTTGACTCAAATTCTCAATGTGGTACATGGCTGTGGTTATTTCCACCGTGACATCAAACCTAATAACATCATTCTCCAGCCTAACGGTGAAGTTGCCTTAATTGATTTCGGTGCAGTCAAAGATATAGATGAACTCTTCCTAGCAAGAATTAGCACAGGTGGGGGAACGCCTTTACGCTTTAGCGAGGCGTGGAGAATAACAAGAATTTATACGCCTGGCTATTCTCCTTTAGAACAAATTGAAGGACAAGCACTACCACAATCAGATTTCTATGCTTTAGGTCGAACATTTGTTTACCTAGTTACAGCTATCAACCCATCTGATTTACCTAAAGACGAGCAAACGGGACGCTTAATTTGGAGAAACAGAGCGCCGCAGATTGACAGGCCTTTCGCTGAATTGCTTGACGATCTTATGGCTCCTTTTCCAGGGCAGCGACCACCAACTACCCAGGTAATTTTACAACGCCTTGAACGTATACCTTTACGTTCACGCTTGCAAAAAATTGTCAAATCTAAACAGTTTCAAGTAAGTTCGGTTAGTTTACTCTTATTAGTAGCTATTATTATGCATCGTCTATTTAATTTATTCCTATCTAACTACTACTTCAATCAAGCCTCTCGTCAGCTAGCCGAGCCTGAGAATGCTAGAAGATCTTATGAATTAGCAATAAAATATAACCCAAAAGATGCGGATGCTTATAACAATCTAGCTTTAGTCTGCCAGAAACTGCGAGATTTAAATTGCGTTATGGCTAATTACGAAAAGTTCTTTAAGCTCAAACCAGAGAGTTGGGAAGGGCATTTCGGATTGGGAAGTTTTTATGATGATTTGGGTAAATATGAATTAGCAGCACAGCAATACAAGTTAGCTATTGATAGTAGTAAAGAAGCAGTAAATGCCGTCAGTAACTTAGCGCGGATAAAAAATAAGCGAGGGGAATACGATCGAGGAGTAAAACTAGCACAACAAGGTTTGAGTCAAACTCAGAATCCAGAATGGCAAGCAGCTTTATACAAAAATTTAGGGTGGGCGCAGCTAGGACTAAAGCAATATGGTAAAGCTAAAATTAATTTGCAAAAAGCAAAAGAACTAGACCCACAGAGGACGGATGCTTATTGTTTACTAGCACAAGTACAAGAAGCATTAAGGGAGATGAGTGATGCTAGAGTTTCTTGGGAAGTGTGTCTCTTGGCAAATTCGAGCCTGCCAGAGGTACAAGAGTGGAGACAGCAAATATTAGATCGTTTGATACAGCAAAAGGAATAAAATAATTAATATTTAACTTCGCTTGAGAAAAAAGTGATTATACGTAGTACCAAGCTTGCATTGATACTAATCTTGTTGGGATGGACTAACGTATTAGCTCAGCGGTATTGTCAAATTAAGTAGGGGTGACAGGGACGACAGTTAGTGAGATAATTTCCTCTCATGACTACAAAACTTCCTTTGTACCACCGCCATCGCTTCCCGCCAGAAATCATCAGCTACTGTATCTGGCTGTATAACACGTTTTCCCTCAGCTATCGAGACATCGAGAAGATGATGTTGTATCGAGGAGTCTGCGTTACCTATGAAGCCATCCGCTACTGGTGCCGCAAGTTCAGTCAAACTTTTGCCAATCAAATTCGTCGCCGTCGCCCTCAAACCGGACACAAATGGCATCTGGACGAAATGCGTGTTCTGATTAAGGGCAAAGTGTTTTGGTTGTGGCGAGCAGTTGATGAAGATGGTAACGTACTGGACATCCTGATGCAGAGCCGCAGGAACAAGGGAGCCGCTAAGAAGTTTATAAAAAAGCTCCTGAAGAAGCAGGGCTATGGACCGCGCGTGATGGTGACGGATAAACTTAAAAGCTACGCTGCCGCTAAGAAAGAGATTCTGCCTACGGCAGAGCATCGGCAACACAAAGGATTGAACAACCGAGCCGAAAACTCGCATCAATTAACACGGTTGAGAGAGAAGAAAATGCGGTGCTTCAAATCTGTCGGTGGGGCGCAGAAGTTTTTAGCTGCATCAGAATTGATCTATCAGCATACTCAACCAAAAAGACATCAATTGCCTGCCTTTACGACTAGACACCTCATGCTAGAACGAATGCATACTTGGAGGGAAATGACTGGGATTAGTGTATCTATTTAGAGTCAGGGGAACTGTTTTTCAGAAAAATAGTGACTGGCTTTTCCTCAAGCGATTTAATTTGACAATACCTCAACTGAAGATATTGAAAGCGCGCAGCCAAACTACCGAATGGCACTAACAGTTAACCCTAGCTGTTGAAGCGGTTGCTCCAGAAAGGAAGCGCTCAAAAGAACATCGAAGCAAAACACCAATTGGTATCCAGGCAATACTTGTAGGTTTTGGGGTCAAGGGGAAAGGGGAATGGTTAAAGTCAGATGCGAAGAGCGCGAGTTTCTGACTTTACCCTTTTACCTTTAAACAAGAAGTATTGACATCAGGAGCAGATAGCTCCTGGTAAAGCTTCTGTTACTCTCCGAAAACGAAAATCAAAGGCAACTTTGAAAACTCACACTGGGATTAGG
>DATNQH010000044.1:0-4900 GCA_036704105.1 Leptolyngbyaceae cyanobacterium
AGAGCCGAGCCTTAACCTTATGGAATGGTAAATGAGGTATGGGTGTCAAACACCAAATCTAGAGGAGCCGTGTGAGGGGAAACTATCATGCACGGTTTTGAAGGAGAGGGGGGCGAAGTGATTCTCCCCTCGACTCTAACACTGCTGCGATCGCTTATGCCGCTGAATTTGACCTGAAACTCGATCGAGCCTGCCAATTCCCCGACGATCTCTATTGGTTTATCGATGGTAAGCTTTGCAACCAAAAGTCATTCACTACCGAGCAAGCTGAAGCTATAGACGATTTTTATAATAAGCTGGCAAAGCAGTTAGAGCAAAACCCAGATCCGCCTCAAACTCTAGCTGAATGGTTGGATGCGCATGAAATAGCGCCTTTTGCTCGAAGAGTTGCTAGCGTGCAAGCTCAAGCACTGTTTGCTGCTGACGCTGGGGAGATTAGTTTAGGCTTCTTTGCTCAGTTTAGTGGTGGTGACGGCAGGAATATGCGGATTGGTGGTGGTAGTTCCCGTCTAGTTGATGCTTTAGCTCAGCATTTGAAAGAACGAGTTCATACTAATAATCCCGTGCGTCGCATCCAGCAAACAGATAACACTGTGACTGTGAGTGTCGAGACAGCCAGTGGTTTAGTTGAGGTGGTGGCTGACAGTGTAATAGTAACAATTCCTTGGAGTGTCCTGCGTCACATTCCAATAGAAGCACCACTGACTAATATCCAACGAGAGGCAATTTCTAGTCTGCCTTATGGTGGTTTGGTGAAGACGCTGCTACAATACCCCCATGGCTTTTGGTCGCAGCCCAATTTTGGGATAAATTTACTTGAGGATAAGTACCAAGCTATTTGGGAACCAACTTTTGCTCAGCCGGGAACAGAGAAAATCCTTTCATGTTTCAGTGGGGGAAATTTGAGTTTGTTGTTAACCCAACAGGCAATTGAAAAAGCTGAGCAAACAGTGCGTAAAATTTATCCTGATGCACCGTTTGCTATTGCAACTCATTCCTCTGACTGGAATGCTGATGAGTCGGCAAAAGGTGGATACTGCTACTTTAGACCAGGACAACTGCATCGCTTTAACCCCCAGCTAATATTACCAGCAGGGCGGGTTTTCTTTGCAGGCGAACATACAGCCCCGCTTGAGTATCGCGGTTATATGGAAGGTGCGATCCGCAGCGGTCAACGTGCGGCTGAGCAAATCCTAACATTAATCAATCAATCCAACTAATCCTTGGAAAGAATACTTTTTTCGATGGATGCAGATGAAATAATTGTAGAAGCGATCGCTCAATTTGTCTTGCATTTTGCTACTTCATCCGCCACATAAGTGCAAGCAGCGTTTAGCCGAGTGAAAGCGATTCGCTCAAGACGAGCGTTGATATCCATGATTAAAATTACTTGCTGTCCAATTGTTCCTAACTTACGACTTACGACTTACGACTTACGACTTATTTTGAGAATATCCCTTGCGCCTCTAGCGTTGAAATAGCTAAGAGGGTAGGATATGACTTAGCGATACTTTAAGCTGGTATCGATGTTGAATTTTTTAGATTATATGGACACTCGTCCATTACCTGAAAGTAGTAAACTCCTCTAAGCTTGGCGAGAAGTGTCTCCCAGCGCGGGGGGGACTTAGGAGGTTATGAATGCTCACTCAGGAAGGTCGTGTTGCTCTCTCAGATATTAGTGACTTAAACCAGCTCAAGGCAGAACTGAATCGTTTACCTCCAGTAGATGTAAGAGATTATATTGTCGAACTAGCCCCAGAACGGCGGGCGATCGCTTTTCGTTTGCTTAATAAAGGTCAAGCGATTAATGTATTTGAATATCTACCGCCAGAAGTGCAGGAAGAATTGATCGGGGCGTTGCATGATGCTCAGGTATTTCATCTGGTTGAGTCAATGAGTCCTGACGATCGCGCAGTACTATTTGATGAGTTGCCAGCTGGAGTGGTTAAGCGTCTGTTGCAGCAACTTAGTCCAGAGGAGCGACAAGCCACAGCAAAGATTCTCGGCTATCCAGAGGGTACTGCTGGGCGGGTGATGACGACAGAGTATGTCCGGCTGCGAGAAGGTTTAACGGTGGGAGAAGCACTAAATAAAATCCGTTTAACTGACCGCGACAAAGAAACAATTTACTATGCCTACGTCACAGATGATAACCGCAAACTGGCAAGTGTTGTCTCCCTGCGACAGTTATTATTTACAATTCCCGATGTCTTGATTCGAGATATTGCCAGTCATCGCTTGATCAAAGTCAGAACTGATACCCCCCAAGAAGAAGTCGCTCAGGTGATGAAGCGTTATGACTTGATCGCCGTACCCGTAGTGGATCGCGAAGATCGTTTGGTAGGAATTGTCACAGTTGACGATGTAGTAGACATTCTGGAAGAGGAAGCTACAGAAGACATTCAAAGACTGGCTGGGGTGAGTGGTGATGAATCAGTTTTGTCATCGCCCCTGATGAAGATTCGCAACCGATTGCCTTGGCTACTGGGAATTATGACTCTTTATATCGGTGCGTCAAGTGCGATCGCGCCCTTTCAGCAGACGATTGCGGCAGTACCTGTGCTGGCAGTAATTATGCCTCTATTCTCTAACACTGGCGGTACAGTTGGAATTCAAGCTGTCACCGTAAATATTAGAGGTTTGGGAGTGGGAGAAGTTACTCCCAAAGATACTTTAAAAATCCTGCGTAAGGAAATACTTGGGGGTTTAGGCATTGCTTTAGCTTTGGGTCTAGCAATGGTGCTAATATCTTTAATCTGGACTCCTCCCCAAGAACGGTGGGTGGCTTTTGTGGCGGGGATAGTGATGGCTACTAATTCAGTGGTAGCTGTAACAATAGGAACTTTGTTGCCAATGGCTTTGAAGCGTTTGAAACTCGATCCGGCTCTAGTTAGTGGCCCGTTAGTAACTACCTTGCTAGATTCAATTGGCTTCATTCTCTTTTTCACGCTCATCACCGTCAGCTTGAATGTTCTCCATTTTAAAACCTAAGCATAGTTAGAAGTGTAAAGGATGTAGACCTGTACACGAACCGTCTAGCAGCTTGCCCCCGCACACAGTTGTTGTGGTGAGTAAAAATTAATTACCAATTACGAATTACTCTTGGTGTTTTGTCATAAAGTCGGTCTAGGACTCGCTTAACCGAGATTCTTTTCCATTGCTGACCCCGCTTAGTTGTATAGCCATGCTGGTTTAACCAGTCAGCCATCTGTTGTAGAGATTTACCAGACTTATGGTGACGACGGATTAGTTCAATTATCTGCTGTTCATCAGGATTTGCTACCAGTTCACCATTCGTAGACTGTTGTCCAAAAGCTGGCGAACCATAACCTGCATAACCACCTTTAGCCGCCTTTGCTTTCCTTCCTTGGTCTAGCCTTTCCCAAATCTCTTGGTTTTGCGAGTTATCAACAGTCATTATGCTTAAGATGCCATGAATTATGAAGTTATGTTAACTCAGCTGTTAGGGAGTAATCGTAGCGCCAGACGATAGCAGGTAAACTTGAGAATATTTTGTCCTTTTTGCTCGATTTTCTCTCGGTTCAGCATTTAAAGATGTTTTTACCACTGAATAACCATGACCAAAACAAGCCTGATGTTCTACACAGCTCCTTGATCTAGGTTTTCCTAAATTGCCTTCTGTTATAAGTTATTAGAAGTTAATTTTGCCAAGATTTATTGAAGCTTGGTAATATAAATTAATTGCTTAATTAGGTGCGATCGCGCGAGTCAGTATAGCTGAATATTCAATTTTTACTAGTCTTCAGTCTGTTTGTAAAAATGTAGTCTGAGTAAAATCGCCACAAACCGATTTAGATTAAGTATAATAATATATACTAAGTAGCTCATTTGAGCAACCAATATAAATGCCTATTATTCAAGTGTTATAGCCTTTTAACAAAACCTTTGGTTTCTAGATTGCTGAAATTAAAGTATTGATTTATACTACTATACAGATTGCTCTTGCTGACTAAACTCTGAGATTGTTATCAGTCGCAAAGCGATCGCGTTGGCTTCAAAGCAAAAATATACATATTAAATAAAAAATTTGCCCCGGCGATTGAATTAGTTAAATTCATTCTGATTAGGAATGAGTAAAAAAACAGTGAAAAAAATTTTAGTCATTGACAATGATGAATACTCACTTTTATTAATCTCGGATTTTCTGATTTTTAACAATTTCCAAGCCATTGCTGCTGCGAATGGTAACTTAGGTTTGCAGTTAGCCAGGGAACAAAAACCAGACTTGATTATTTGCGATATTAATATGCCCGGTCCTAATGGATATGAGGTTTTGAGGCAATTACGCAGAGATCCAGCTACTGCTAATATTATTTTGTTGTTTCTCACGTTTGAAACAGATATTGCCAGCCGTCGTCAAGCTCTACAATTGGGAGCAAATGGTTATCTTAGCAAACCAGTAGACTTGAATGAATTATTAAGTGCGATCGCAACTCTATTGCAAAGTAATTAAAACACGGGTAGAACTGAAGAAATTGCTAGAATACTCCGCTAGTGGGAAGTCTATGGTTGGCTAGTAATCGCTTGAGCGATCAATATCTCTAAATCATACCTAAGAGCAATGCAAAATTATTACAGCCAGTGCTTGGGATAAGTCCTCTCTTCTGCCAGATTATTGAATACCACAGCGCAGAGTACTAGAATAATAGAACCTTCCAGTGTAGGTGTGAGCAAAAATTGCCAGTGAGCGTTAGTCATCATCACGACTAATGCAACTGCTCCTGAAGGCGGATGCACAGTTCTGGTAAACTGCATCATCGCAATAGCACTGGCAACAGCCATTCCCATCGCCCAAGGTGACGAACCGAAAAGATGTAGAATAGTCAGGCTGACTAGAGCAGCCACGATATTACCGCCAATTACATTTCGCGGTTGAGCC